>DAIUCM010000090.1:0-16450 GCA_036846145.1 Bacteroidota bacterium | reverse complement strand
GGTTTATTATCTGTATGTCCTTCCACAACAATATTTACATCGGCAGCGCTTTGGTTATTTAATGCATTGGCCAGCTGTAAAAGCGCAGATTTACCGGCGGCATTAACCGAGTATTTTCCCGACTCGAATAATAGTTTCTCCTCTACAGAAACGTAAACTTTACCATTTTTTACGTTCACGCTCATGCCTTTATCCTTAAAGCTCAGCAATGCGTTTGCGATTGTGTTACGAAGCGCTTTCGCAGCAGAATCTTTTTCGTTCAATACCTGCGACAGCTCTTCTACCCGCTTCTCGCGCGCCTGCAGATCCTTCTGTAATTTATCAAGATCTGTTTGCAGCGTGGTGAGTTTTCCGGTTAGCGCATTTAATTCCGAATTCTGTTTCTGCAAGCTGATCTGGCGTTTATCGAGTTCTATTTCCTTCTCGTTCAGCTTACGCTCAAGCTCTTTCATTTCCGCGCTAAGCTCCTGCGTTTTAATACGGTTATGCGATTCAAGCTCTTTTTGTTTATCGAGCAGTTTCTCGTAAGCTGTATTTGTTTGCGTATATAATGCGTTGATCTTTCGGTTGGTAGTGCCAACCAGGGCTGTATCTCTTGCCAGGTCATCAATGGTCGTCTGCATGTTTTTTATACGCGCAGCGCTTGACTCATTCAGGTCTTTAGCTTCAGCCAGCTGGTTGTTACAATCGGCATTTTTTTGCAGTGCTTCCGTATGCGCTTTCTGCAGATCCTGGAATTTCCGCTGCGGAACACAACCAATACCTACAAGCAATGCTACGGGAATAATAAAAATACGACTATTCATCTTTACAAAAATTTAAATGCAAGTTATAATGTAAACGCAAGTTAGGCAAACCATATATGCAAAGCGCCGAAAATACTTTCGGCGCTCTATTGTAATTATATTTTTCCTGCTAATACTTACTCTATTTCGTACTGGTTGAGCACGTAAGTTTCTATGGCCTGCAGGTTTACCCATTTGCCGAAGCGCATAAACCATCGCATACGTTCCGAAATAAAACCTTGTGTAAAATATGCATGCACAAAAGGATGCACTTTTAACGTTATAGCTTTCTTGCCTGGTTCACGCAAAGCGGTTTCAATTTTCCGCCTGATGTCCTCTGTTATCAGCACGCCTTTGCTTACCTCACCGGTGCCGTTACAAACAGGGCATGGCTCCGATGAATCATGCACAAGTTCCTGCCGTACCCGCTGCCTTGTAATCTGCATCAGCCCGAATTTTGAAACAGGTAATATGGTATGTTTAGCGCGGTCAGTTTTCATCAGCTCCTTCATATTTTCATAAAGTCGCTTACGGTTTCCAATACTGCGCATATCAATAAAATCTATAACCACAATACCGCCCATATCGCGCAACCTCAGCTGCCGCACTATTTCCTCAGCAGCCTCTGTATTGGTACGCAGGGCATTTTCTTCCTGGTTATCGTCCTTACCGCGCTTGCTGCCGCTGTTTACATCAATTACATGCATAGCTTCTGTATGCTCTATAATGAGGTAAGCGCCGCCGGAAAGGTTTACGATTTTATTGAACAAGGATTTTATCTGCTTCTCTACATCAAACTGCTCAAAAAGCGTTTTATCGCCTTTGTGCAGTTTTACTATATCTTCGGTGCCTGGCGCAACAGCCTGTAAATATCCTTTAACCTGCTTAAAAAGGTTAGGATTATCTATCGTTATCCTGCCAAATGAGCTGTTAACCATATCTCGGAGTAGAGATGCGGTTCTGTCCAGCTCGCTGTATAATTTCGTTTTATTTTCTACCAGCGCCTGTACAAGCTTATCCCAGTCGCTCATTAATTTTTTAAGGTCCTGCTCTAAATCTGCAACACTTGCACCCTCGGCATTTGTACGAATTATAATACCGAAGTTCTTTTCTTTAAGCCCTGCGAGTATTTTCCTGAGCCTTTCGCGCTCCTGCCTTCCTTTTATTTTTTTGGAAAGAGAAACGGACTCATTAAACGGAATAAGTATAATGTACCGGCCGGAGAGGCTTATCTGCGAGCTGAGCCTGGGCCCTTTGGTAGAGATAGGTTCTTTAACTATTTGTACGGCCACCAGCTGGTTTGGTACAAATACTTCATCTATTTTGCCTGTTTTAAGTATCTCCGGTTCAAACCGGAACTGGGAAAGCTTGGTATCTTTAAGCTTTCCCTTTTTTACCAGGTCAATGTATCGGTTAAGCGATTTTATGTTCGGCCCAAGATCCAGGTAATGCAAAAACGCATCTTTATCATGCCCTATATCTATAAACGCGGCATTGAGGTTGGGCAGCAGTTTCCGTACCCTTCCCAAATATATATCGCCCACCAGGAAATCTTCAGCCACATCATCATGATGCAGCTCCATTAGCCGCCTGTCTTCAAGCAAAGCTATGTCAGCCCCTTTCGCGGAAGTCTGTATTACTAGCTCTTTTGTCAAAGAAAGAAAAATTAAAAAGGTGAAAAATTTTCGTCTCCTGGCAGAGCTTTCCGTTTTTCACCAATCAGGTTATAGAAAAGAAGCTTTTATTTCTTCTTGTGCCTGTTTTTTCTTAGTCTTTTCTTTCTCTTGTGTGTAGAAATCTTATGTCTCTTTCTTTTTTTACCGCAAGGCATATAAGTACTTAAATTATAATAGTTTTAAAAAATTTGTCTGTATCTGGTTACTGAACTGTCCTGATCAGCGCATCAGCTTCTTCGCTTGGCCTTTTATCAGTCATCTTCAGAGCTAAGGCCTTATACTGTTTAAAAGCAGCAAGCGCCTTATCTTTTTGCCCCATGCTGGCGTACACCTGGCCCAGGTACCTGTAATAGTACGGGTAATTGGTGTCACCATCCGGCGGCAATTGTGTAAGTTTCTGGAAACGCTCTACAGCTTTATCTAACTGGTTAGACTGTACTGAAAGTATTCCTAAATAAAGCAGGGCTTTACGGTTATCCGGATCTACCTGCACAATTTCGCGCAAAAGGCCTACACCTCTCATGGTTTCGCCTTTGCCTTCAATATAGTTTACTGCCTGTTCTGCTTTCGCATCCAAATTCTTCGGGTTCATGGTAAGTGCTTTTTCATAAGCACGTATTGACAGATCGACGAAGTAAGCGTACGAAGCCGAATCATCTACAGTGGCCTGCGCCTCGAAAAACTTTTTACCTGTTAAGGCCCATAGTTTTTCATCCTGCTGTTTTTCTTCCGCAAGTTTCTGATAATAATAACCTGCCAGTGCCGGCTGCCTTAATGAATCGTATTTCACGGCAAGGTTCATGGTGTTTTCGGCCATCGGGCCGCGTCCGCTCATTTTACCTTCAAGTAAAAGCAATTCATCCGCATCTTTTTTATCGAGGCCGGCTTTAACATCTTTCTCAAGCGCGGTAAAATCAAAACCATCGCCGCGCATTACATCCTGCGGAGCAGCATTTTCATGTTGCCCGCTTTTAATAAGCGCCGCCGAATCGTTCTTACCGCTAAAGAAAAATAATGCTATCAACCCAACAACGAGCCCTGTAACCAATAGCTGTATTGAACGGGTTGATAGCATATTAATAATGTTTAAATGTAAACGTTAAGTAAATTAAGCTTTTTTGCTTTTTTTGCCTGAGCTTTTTACTTTGCTTTTTACATCTTCAACGAAAGTTTTCGCTGGTTTAAAAGATGGTATTGCATGCGGCTCAATAACTATGGAAGTATTTTTCGCAATGTTACGGGCAACTTTGCGTGCGCGGTTTTTAAGCACGAAGCTTCCGAAACCTCTGAAATACACATTGTTACCTTTGCCCATGTTGTCTTTAAGAACTGAGAAAAAGTTTTCTACAACTTCCTGTACTGCAATTCTTTCAATACCTGTTTTTGCTGCAATTTCTGCTACGACATCTGCCTTTGTCACTAGATTTAAATATTTTAGGTTAAGAAAAGGATAATTCTATCTGAATTTTAGTGCGAAGTTAACAATAAATCTGCCAAAAAATGAAAATTTGCGCTCTCTTAAAAAACTTTAATGTGCTATGCACGAAAACAATACCCAAATAAGGCATGCACTTTTGCGCTGGTTTTCCGAAAATAAACGTCCGCTTTTGTGGCGAAAAACCAAGGATCCGTACCATATATGGCTTAGCGAAATAATACTTCAGCAAACGCGCGTAGCGCAGGGAACGCCTTACTATCAGCGCTTTATAAACCACTACCCCACTATACAGCAACTTGCCGAAGCGCCCGAGCAGGAAGTATTAAAGCTTTGGCAGGGCCTGGGTTATTACTCTCGCGCAAGGAACCTGCACGCAACGGCAAAAATTATCACAGAAAAATTTAAAGGCCGCTTTCCGGAAACATTTAAAGAAATAATTTCGCTGAAAGGAATAGGCGATTATACAGCGGCCGCCATTTTATCTATTGCATTCAACCAGCCCCATGCAGTTTTAGATGGTAATGTTTACCGTGTTTTATCCAGGTTATACCTTATACAAACGCCAATAAATGCCAGGGAGGCAAAAGCTATATTTCAGCAGCAGGCGCAGGAATTACTGGACAAAACACAACCGGGAGATTTTAACGAGGCCATGATGGAATTCGGCGCAACCATTTGCTTACCTAAAAATCCGCTTTGCCATATTTGCCCGCTGCAAACTTATTGCGAAGCTTTTGCTTTGGGGAAGGTAAATGAGCTGCCTAAAAAGCTTCCTGCTAAAAAAGCCAGGGCTCGCTATTTTCATTATCTTGTAATTACGGAAAACAACGGTGTTTATTTAAAGGAACGTGTAGCCGGCGATATTTGGCAGGGTTTATTTGATTTCCCGCTGGTAGAAAAAACCACACCTGAAACGCTGCATAAAACCGATATTGAAGAACAGCTGCATATATATAGTATAGAAAAAATGCTTCCGGTTTATAAAACCAAGCACCAGCTAACGCACCAAACGTTATTTATCACCTTTTATGAATCTAATGATACAAAATTGCCTGGAAGCAGCTATATACATGTTCCTTTAAAAATGCTTCACGATTATCCTGTACCCAAACCTGTGGAGTTTTTTCTGAAGGAATATTTGCATAAGCCTGGGTTATTTTAATTATTCCCGGCGATTTTAACAACTATTTTTTGCATTTTCTGTGACTTTTTAGCTTCAGACAATCAAAAATTTGCAATTTCTGTGACTTTTCTGCAACAAACGTTTGACTTTTTGCGATTTCTGCGACTTTCTAAAAAGCGTTTGCGAAAATCCGTTTTGATAAACCGGTTTATTGCCGTTGCTTTGAAAACACTTATGATACCATATATACATTAATGAAAAAATACTTCGCTATAATAATAATTTTTCTTTGCACATTTAGCTGTAAAAAGGAAGAACCAGAACTGAAACTACCGCCATATACGCAGGAAGGGAAAAATGTTTTCGAATGTAAAATTAATGGTGAAATTTTCATTGTCGAAGGGAAGAAAATACCAAATTCTTGGTCTGGAAATGGAATATTTTTTGGGTTTTATAGTGATAGTATGATTAGAATATCAGCTATTGAGTAAGAACCTCAAAAGCAGATTTAGTTATACATTTTACTTATTCCACTAAAAGCAATTCATTTATATTAAAAAAAGAAGAAAAAAAATCAGCATATTTATATATGCCAGTGCCAAACAAACAGTTGGCAGAAACAACATTTAGAACAGATTCAGAACACACAGGCACTGTAGAGGTAAAATATTTCCAAAACAATATTATAGCAGGCACATTCCAGTTCGATGCAACCGATGGCGAAGGCAATATTGTGCACGTTACCGATGGCAGATTCGATTTAACCACCAACTAAATAATTTAAAATAAATCCTTTACAGAGAGCAGCAAAAGAAATTTTTTACCGGAAATTTTTTATTCCGTGAAAATGTTGTAATTTTATACCTTAAATATATATAACCCTTAATACAAAGTAGTAACAGTATGTCAAGCGTAAACAAAGTAATTTTAATTGGAAGATTAGGTAAAGACCCGGAAATCCGATACACGAACGATAGCACGCCGGTGGCTAATTTTTCCATTGCAACAAGCGAGTATTATAAGGACCGTAACGGCGAGCGCCAGGAAACAACCGAATGGCACAATATTGTTGCCTGGAGGCAGCTGGCAGAAATTTCCGAAAAATTCCTCCACAAAGGCAAACAGGTTTTTATTGAAGGCAAGCTGCGTACACGCTCCTGGGAAGATAAAGATGGTAATAAAAAATATGCTACCGAAATTGTAGCCGATAATATTACCTTATTAGGCCGCAGGGAAGATGATGAAAACGGCAACCACGCAGGCGGTAACAGTACAAGCCAAAGCAGCAGGCCGGCAGGCAACACCTCTTCTTATGCCGATAACAATCGTACTCAGCAAAGCAGCGGGCAAAATGCAAGCAATGTACAGATAGACGATGATGATTTACCATTTTAATATCATTACGTTTTTTGTTTAACTAATTTATTCCCTGATTGGAAACATCTGAAGGCGACCCTGTACCGATACGTATTTTATTACAGATTTACAGTACAGACTTAACGCAAACAATAACTATAAACAACACAGGATTATACCTTTTATTAGGTTTGATCCTGTGTTCTGTTTTTATAGCCGTTGCAGCGGCAACCGTTGCAGCGAGCCTCAAACAGGCAGCATCAACACAAGGCTCTGAAAGCCAAAGCAATGTACAGAATAATTATATAGCATATTTTAAAAAAAGGCATACCTCGCTGCATAGCACCAGCTTTGTGTTACACGGTTTTTTACTTATAAGCATGGTTGCAGCCGCTATATTTTATTTTTACCCGGCATTTTCAGGTATTTACAGCAGGCAGGCCTGGCTTATTCCGGCAGCTGTTCTGCTGGTTTATACCCTAATTTTGTGGGCATCGGGCTATATTGCACGTAATTTACAATCTGCATCGGGCGCTTTTGCGCTGGTTTTTTATTGTTTAAGCAAAATTACCGGCCCTTTGCAAAGGCCGCTGGCGCAGCTGCTGCGAATAAATAATCCTGCTATAGACCTCGAAACCACCAACGCCCATACCAACCTGCGCGATATATTGGGCCAGAACAGCGAAACACCCAGCCCCGATGAGGAGAAAAAGATATTAAAAGGTATTTTAAACTTCAGTAATATATATGTGAAGCAAATTATGCGGCCAAGGACCGAAGTTGTTGCGCATAGCATTACAACCTCATTTACACAACTTTGCAGGTATATAAACGATAACCGTTACTCACGCGTGCCAATAGTTGATGGCGGGCTGGATAAAATTGCAGGCATTCTTTATATAAAAGATCTGCTTCCGTACCTTAACCAGAAAAATGATTTCGACTGGAAAAGCCTGCTGCGCGAGCCGTATTTTGTTCCGGAAACACAAAAGGTAGATCTGCTTCTGCAGGAATTCAAGCGCAAACGTGTGCACCTGGCCATTGTGGTTGATGAATACGGAGGCACATCGGGCATAATTACACTGGAAGATATACTGGAAGAAATTGTTGGCGATATACGCGATGAGTTTGATGAAGAAGAAGTAAATTACAGCAAGCTGGACCAGAACAATTTTGTTTTTGAAGGCAAAACACCGCTTACAGATGTAATAAGAATAATGAACCTGGAGACCGAAGCCTTTGAAGAAGTACGCGGCGATGCGGAAACTCTAGGCGGCCTGCTTGTAGAAATGCTCGGAACCATACCTGCATCAGGAGAAAAAATAACCTATAACAACTTTTGCTTTACCGTTGAAAGCGCAGATGGCCGCCGTGTGCGCAGGGTAAAAATATCAAAACAGGAAGCCGCAGCCGCGGAAGTCAAAATACATGCAGAAAAGTAAGTCACCCAACAGCGGGCTTAACAAGGCTTTGATCTTTGTAAGCGCATTTGTAGTATCATCGCTTATTATTTACCAGGTTTATTATTACTCAAAAATAAAATCGTTAAGCAGTGGTTTAGTGGCAACTGCCGCCGAGCTGCCAAATACACAAATAAGCCCGCTTGCACCAAAGCATTTTTCCGGCATTAATTATATGGGGAATGCGGGTTTACTCGCTGCCGTTTCGCAGACAGAGAACAGCAGTTTTTCAGCAGCGCCTGCAGAAAGTTACCTCAGCGGAAACGGCATTTACAGCAAAGCTTTTTTAGATGAAATAAATATCGGCATCAGCAATAAGTTTCCCAACCACCCGCCTATTGGTTTCCCGGCGCGCGAGGGAGATAAAATTCTCTTCAGCTACCTTTTTAAAAATGTTGTTCTGCCTGCCGGTTTTGCTGATAACCATACAATTGATGTGAACGGAAAGCATTTTCGGGCCATACAATATATGGCAGAGAATAACAATGCCTCCACAAAAGCATATTTTTATGGTGATAGTTTATATCTTTTATATATTCCGGTTGATAAAGAAGCACTTGCAATTTCAAAAAGGCCTCTGCCCGCAGGAAGCATAGATTCTTTGCTAATGAAAATGAGCAATGTTGCAGATTGGAAGAAAAGGATTATCACTTTCCCTGAAATAGATTTTAATATTATAAAATACTGGAAGCCGGAAGACGCCTTATTTATTGCCGACGTTGCCGGGTATAAACATATCGAAGAGCGGTTAAAACTTAAATTAAGCGCCGCGAAAACCGAAAAATATAATGATTTGCCTATGGTGGAATTACATCCGCCCTTTTATATATACCTGTATAAAACCAATTCGGCAAAGCCGTATTTAAATTTGTACATCGCCAATACAGAATTATTATTGCCGGCAAAAAAATAACCCGTAAATTAACAGTAATTTTAGTGCCGGTTGCCAAACCAAAGTATTTTTTATTGCATCTATATATGCAATTGTAAAAAAATGCGTTAGTTTGGCTGCATGTATTTCATATTGTTTAAAAAACACCGTGTAAGCTGTTTAAACATACATTTTTAGTCCGGTAAAATATAATGAGTAATAATGCTACAAACAATAAATAATACTTTAGAAGAAAAATGGCTCCGGGTGCAGCAGTTTATGCAGCATCGTTTTAATAAAAAACCCGATATTAAGGAAATACTTTTTGTTATTGGCCTGCGCGAGCTGGGGCAGAAAAAGAACAAATTTACCAAAGAGCAGAAAACCGACCTAATGAACCTTGCCTTTTGTAAAGCAGCCAGTTTCGGTGGTTTTTTCGATGTTTCGCATTTAGATGCTGATGGCTGGCCGGTTTGGAAACAGCTTAAGCCACTGCCTGTTATGAACAACAAAGAGCAGGAGCATTTTATAAAGCAGCATATTATACTATATTTTGAGGCAGAAGGCCTGCTCGAAAACTAACCAAAGCCGTGCTTAGGAAAACCCTGTTTTTTATTGCCTTTATGCTGCTGGTTAGCGGCGCCTGCTTCAGCCAAACCTATACAATTACCGGTAAAGTTACAGATGCCAGTACGGGTGAGCCAATACCTTATGCCAATGTGTATTTTAAAAACCTGCGCAAAGGCACAAACACCAATTTCGAGGGCTTCTACAAGCTTGTAGTTACACAGCTTGACGACTCGTTAACAGCACAGTACCTTGGCTTTACGCCACGCTCAAAAGCAGTTGGTAAAGATTCGCGCCAAACCATAAACTTCCAGCTCGATCCAACTTCGGTACAAATGCAGGAAGTTGTAATAAAGCCAGGCGAAAACCCTGCCTGGCGAATACTGCGCGGCGTTTGGGCCAATAAAGATAAAAACGATAAAGCCGAACTGGAGGCTTACCAGTATGAAAGCTACAGTAAAGTAGAGCTGGATGCCGATAATATCGATAAACGGTTCCGCGAAAGCAAGGCAATGCGGCCCTTTAAAAATATTTTTGACAGCTTAAAGCTGCAGGCCGGCGAAGACGGAAAGCCTATACTGCCTTTTTTTATGTCGGAAAGCCTTAGCGATAATTATTATCATAAGAACCCGGAACGTAAAAAAGAAAATATTAAAGCATCAAAACTTACCGGTATTGGCCTCGATGACGGAAGCATCGCCTCGCAGCTTATTGGTACATCTTTCCAGGATTATAATTTTTACCAGAACTGGATGACCATACTGGACAAGAACTTTATTTCGCCGATTGCCAATGGCGGGCTTGGCTTTTATAAATATTACCTGGTGGACAGCCTTGTAATTGACAACAAGTATTGCTATAAGATTGAGTTTAAGCCAAAGCGCGATAAAGACCTTGCTTTTTCCGGCACCATGTGGATACACGATACCACTTTCGCGCTTAAACGCATAATTGTGGAAGTTGGCAAGCAGGCGAATCTCAATTACGTGGAAAGGCTTAAGATACAGCAGGATCTTGAACAGGTTTCAACAGGCCACTGGCTGCCGGCGAAGGTGCGCATACTGGTAGATATTGCCGAAATAAGCGATAAATCATTTGGTATGCTGGGCAAGATGTACGCATCTAACCAAAACTTTATTGTAAACCAGCCAAAACCGGCCAAATTTTTTGACGACAGGTTTGTTACGGATGAAGATGCGCAGCAGCACGATGAAGCCTTCTGGGAAGAAAACCGCCATGATAGCTTAACGGCTGAGGATAAGTATGTATTTAACATGATTGATACGATACGCAACATGCCGCGTGTAAAATCGTATATAGAAGTAGCAGATTTTTTAGTAAATGGGCATTATAAATTAGGCAAAATTGAAATTGGGCCTTACCTGCTTTTCTATGGCAATAATGTGGAAGAAGGGCATCGTTTCAGGCTGGGTTTCCGCACCAATGCAAAATTCAGCCGCAATTATATTTTCCAGGGCCATCTGGCTTACGGCACACGCGATTTTAACCGCAACGGCTTAAAATTCAATATACAAGGAGAAAGGTTCCTCTCGCGCAGCCACTGGACCAAGATTGGCCTTCAGTATAAAAAAGATATTGAAGGGCTTGGCGTGGAAGACGAATTTTTCGGCAACAATAATCTTTTAACTGCAGCTTCGCAAATAGGCCTTTTGGACAGGTTCAATAAAATAAACCTGGCGCGTATATGGTTCGAAACAGATATTGTAAGGGGTTTTAACGTACGTACATACTTTTTATCAAAATCTTATTCGCCTCGCGGGCCGGTGTACGGCGCAAATTTCAGGTACAGGCCCGATCCTAAAAACCCCGACTTATATACCAGGGATTTCCAGACGAATGAATTTAATATTGAGGCACGTTACGCATACAAGGAGGCTTACATTATTAACGATAACCGCCGCCAGCGTATTGGTATTGATAAAGTGCCTATACTTAATGTGCAATATACCTTAGGCTTCCGCAGCGCATTACTCGGCGGCCAGTTCAATTACCACAAGGCGCAAATCAGTCTTGAGCAGAAAATGAAGCTTGGCGTACTTGGCCGCGGCTTTTACAATATTTCCGGCACAAAAATATTCGGGCAAATTCCTTACCCGATGCTGAATGTAATACAGGGCAACGAAACGGTAATACGCTCAGAAAGAACTTTTAACATGCTCGATTTTTTTGAGTTTGTAACCGATCAGTCCGCAACATTATTCTATACACACCATTTTGATGGCCTGATTTTTAACCGTATTCCATTACTGAACCGAGCTAAATTAAGAGAAGTAGCCGGCGTAAAAACTGCGTATGGCAGCATCAGCCAGCAAAACGATCTCAGCTCTGACCTGTACCCGCCGGTAAACCACATTCAGCCATTCAGGAAGTTTAACCCCAATGAGCCGTATGTTGAAGTATTTTACGGCCTCGAAAACATTTTCCGTTTCATCCGCATCGACGTAATTCACCGCCTTAACTACAAAGATCCCAAACCCATTAATAACATTGGCGTGAAGGGAGGATTGTACTTTTCATTTTAAGGATGTAGAATGTAGGAGTTAGAAGATAGAATAAATGCATGAAGCTACGAAGTCGTTTAAAGAATTAATAGTCTGGCAAAAAGCACATGCTTTAGTACTTGATATCTATAAGCTGACAGAATCTTTTCCTAAACATGAGTTATTCGGTTTAACAAGTCAGATTCGTAGAAGTGCAGTTTCTATTGCTGCAAACATTGCGGAAGGTTATAAGAAAAAGAGTAATCTCGATAAAGCCCGATTCTTCAATTCTTCCCATGGATCATTAGAAGAAACACATTACTATTTGATACTGGCACAAGACTTAGGTTATGAAAATACGGAATTACTACAAACTCAAATTACGGAAATAGGCAAAATGCTTAATGCTTATTCAAAAGCTCTGAATAAACATTAATTTCGCTATTTAATTCTATCTCCTAACTCCTATATTCTATCTCCTAATTATGAAGATCCTCTCTTACAACGTAAATGGTATTCGCTCGGCAATGACGAAAAACCTTACCGGCTGGCTGACGCATGAAAATCCGGATGTGATTTGTTTCCAGGAAATTAAAGCTTTGCCCGAGCAGTTCGATACGTTTTTGTTTGAAACGATGGGATATAAAACATATTGGTATCCGGCACAGAAAAAAGGTTATAGCGGTGTAGCGATCCTCAGCAAGCAAAAGCCCGATAATGTGGTGTATGGCTGCGGTGAAAACTGTTACGATGATGAAGGAAGAATTATTCGTGCAGATATTGGAGATATTTCCGTGATGTCGCTATATATGCCAAGCGGAACAACAGGCGATGAAAGACAGGGCTTTAAAATGCAGTTCTGCGATTTCTTCTATCCGTATGTAGAAAACCTGCTGAAAGAAAGACCAAATTTAATTATTTCCGGCGACCTGAATATCTGCCATAACCCAATTGATATTCACAATCCTGTAAGCAACAAGAATTCAAGCGGCTTTTTACCGGAAGAGCGCGAATGGCTGGGTAAATTTATAGATATGGGATTTGTGGACAGTTACCGTTATTTGAATCCCGATTCGCAAAAATTTTCATGGTGGAGTTTCCGCGCCGGTGCCAGGAAAAACAACAAAGGCTGGCGCATAGATTATAACCTGGTGAGCAAACCGCTGGCAGAAAAAATCAAAGATGCCGAGATTTTAAATGATGCCGTACACAGCGATCATTGCCCCGTAATGGTGGAGCTGGATGTAAAGCCGTAAGCCGAAGCATTTTTTGAACATAGCCTATATGTAAATTGGAGCGGAATAAAAGGCACTGATTTTGAGACGCGCATTTGTATAACCTTTAAATACAAGGCGCTATGAAACACATTTTACTACTTACAGGCTTTTTACTCGCACTTGTGCAACATGCCTTCGCGCAGCAATATGGCTTTACCGTGTACGCCGAAAATGGTGAAAAATTTGAGCTGTATGCAAACAGCAAACTTAAAACTACGCAGCCCGCAACTGAAGTTACTGTTTTCGGTTTCCGTAAAGATGTTGTTCGCTTAAGAGTTGATTACGGCAGAACCGGGAAACCAGATATCAGCCAGCAGATTGTAATGCGAAATGGTTTTATAAGCCGCTATAAAATCGTCAACCGCGGAAGAAATAATGCAGCATTGATTTTCGAAGGTTACAGCGAATATCCGGTTGATGATGAGGATAATACAACTACAATTGCTACCATAGCCAATAACAACAATGTTCCGGATCATAAGCCTTTTCCAAGGAGGAATCAATATAAGGAACCTGAAAAAAATACCTGGCTGAAACCTGTAAACGACGCAGATTTCCAGCTGATAATGAACAACTTGGAAGGCCTTAAATTCGACAGTGAAAAGCTGGAGCGCGCAAAACGTATTTCCGACAACAACACCCTAACTTCCGCACAAATAAAACGCATGCTCAAGGCTTTCGACTTCGATAGCAAGCGGCTGGAGTTTGCCAAATATGCGTATGACAATGTTTATGATAAAGGCATGTATTTCCTCGTAAGTGAAAGTTTCGATTTTTCTTCATCAGGCAAGCAGCTCGATAATTACATCGCTTCGCGCAGGTAGAAGCATTTTCCGGCAATATTATATATGAAAACCGGCAAATTGAGTTTTAATTTGCCGGTTTATCCTTTCAAATGAGCATGAAAATTCGCAAGATTTATACAACGCTTTTTTGGTGCCTGTTGGCAGCGTTTGTGCTGCTCAATATTATCGCGTATAATAACGCTTATCATTTCACGCACTTCTCCCAGGCTAAAGTAAAGGAAACCATTAAGCCGGAAGAACTTAGCTTTACGCAAAAACTAAAGGTTCTGTTCATGGGGGTGAGAAAAGCAAAGTCTGCGATTTCAGCTTACCCCAATGGCAGATACCAAACTTTTCTGATTCCAAACAAGCAAGATACTTTAAACGCATGGCTGCTTGAAGCAGACAGCAGTAAAGGGCTTGTAATTTCTTTCCATGGTTATACAAGCAATAAATCGCAAATGCTAACCGAAGCTGAAGCCTTTAATGATTTGGGTTACAATGTATTGCTCGTCGATCAGCGTGGCCATGGCGAATCTACCGGCTACACCACTTCTATTGGCTATTATGAGGCTTATGATGTTGCCGCAGCCTTTAAATTCGCGCAGGAGAAATTATTGGCAGATAAAATTTATGTGCATGGTATTTCTATGGGTGCGGTTGCAGTATTGCGCGCTGCCAGCGAAAACTTAATTTCACCCGCAGCAATTATTGCCGAGTGCCCGTACGGAGGTATGCTGCATGCCGCTAAAAACCGGTTTGGTATAATGGGCGTTCCATCTTTTCCATCGGCAGAGTTATTGGTTTTCTGGGGCGGAATACAAAATGGTTTCTGGGCGTTTAATAACAACACCATTGCCGATGCAAGCCATATTAAAGCGCCTGTTTTACTGCATTATGGCGAAAAAGATGAAAACGCAACGCCTGCCGAAATAAAAGCCATTTACAATAATCTTAAAATAAAGAAACAAATATCGGGTTTTGAAAACGCGGGCCATCAATCTTATTGCAGGCACAATCCTGAAAAATGGAAAAGCAACATAAAAAGCTTTCTGGATTCGAATAAATAGATCATAAAGCATTTTTGAGCGAAAGCATATATGCAAGTTTGGGCTAACAATAATAATTCGTTAATATTGTTAGACTTAAAATCCACTTTACTTATGATCCGGATTGTACTTTCCTGTATTGCTTTTGTTCTTTTAGCCGCTAAAACTATTTCTGCGCAGGAAGGTAAAATTCTAAAATTGCCTATAACTATTGAACAAGGTTACGGGCCGTTTAAAGCCGGCTTTGGCCGTGTTTCATTAATAGATACCAACCGAAGCGCTAATGCATTGCGTGCCAAAGGCTTTCCATCGCACTGGAAAAACTTCTTCTATGGGAAGCTTCAAACAGATTTTTATCAATGGACATATCAGAATTATAAACAAGGTAAATTAACAGAAAAGGATTATCAAGACTTGCGAAAGGCATGGCAATGGACGCCCGACGAAAAAAAGCTCACCGCAAAACCCATAAAATGTTATGTGCTTTGCGCATGGAATATTGATGAGAACGGCCACATGGGCGAAGTGATTCTTGATGCTAACAACAACCTTAATTTTAGTGACGATACTGTATTTAACCCAAAGCTTTACACTAATTTTGACTATAATGCTCCGGCAACTGATATAAAATATGTAACTACGGAGCAATATATAAAAGGGAAAGTTATAAAAGTTACAACACCCTTGGTTTTAGCAATAGCTCCGCCGCATATCAATTATAGCATTCCGCAACACGGTATAGCCACATTAAAAAACGCAAAAGCAACATATAAGATTGTTATCAGTGGAAACCGATTTGGAAGAAATGATTTCTCTGAGACAGAAATTCAATTACTAACAGATGAAAATAAAAAATTTAGTAATGATACGCTGATTCAGGAGAATGAGTATATTACTATTGGAAATAAAACCTACAAACACAACGGCGTTGATTTACAAAATTCAGTGCTTTTACTTGAAGAAATAAATGTCGCTGGTCCAGTTTATTCGAGCCAGTTAGGGTATTACGCTTTTCCGTTCTATGATAAAGAAGTTGCGAACAACGCGGAAATATCACTCGAAAAATACAAAGGCAAATATGTGTTTTTAGATTTCTGGGGAACCTGGTGCAAGCCTTGTATCGATGAAATTCCTAACCTGAAGAAAGCTTACAAAGAACTTGATAGCGATAAAATTGCTTTTATAGGTATTGCTTATACCGGTGCCGAATATTTAAAAGAATTTATTAAAGAAAATGACATGCCCTGGCCGCAGTTAGCTTATACCAGCGAAGCCGAAGGTGTACTGAAACTGTATAATATTAAGGGTTACCCAACTACCTTACTTATAGATCCGCAGGGAAAAATTATAGCTAAAAATATTCGGGGCGGAAATCTGGCAGAGCAGCTGCAAAAGCTGATGAAGTAAATTTACATATATAATCCACTGTCGTTTAGTTAAGAAAATTTTTTAATTAGAGTTCTGTGAGCCAAAGACCTCGGAGCGCTGATTATAGAATTCTACTAATATTCAGATTCCCTTTACAATTCTAAAATAATAAAATTTTAAACGATTAAATTTTC
>DAIUCM010000089.1:0-16476 GCA_036846145.1 Bacteroidota bacterium | reverse complement strand
TTTCAATTCACGGCTTGAAATTATAATTTACTTATTGATGATGCACGGAAAGTCCTCCCCTTGGGGGAGGATTTAGGAGGGGTCAACCGCCCTGCGCAGCTTTTATTACCAAGATGGAATCGTTGTTTTGCAGGGAAGTTTCAGGCCAGAGTGAGCGCGGAATTACATTTCCGTTTACAGCTACGGCAATGCCCTTTTTATCAGAAAGTTCCTTGCCTTCAAGTACTTGAATGAGCATTAAAGCATCAGGGATTTCCTGGATTTCGCTATTAAAGGTAATATGCATGTTCGGCAAAATTTACTACATAGAAGCGCAGTATATGCCCGAGAAGAGTAACTTTTTCCTGCGCCGGTATTATCCGTATCCAGGTTCAAAGGGTATCATCTCAGCCACAAAGGCACCCCTAAAGTTTACTCAAAGATAGGAAAAATTAATTACGAATTACGAATGATTTTCTGTGGGAATTTAAAAGAAACGAAAATTCCATATATCTATAATACATAAAATGCTTTGGCAGCAAAAAATCGCTAAGCCTAAGCATTCGTAATTGTTAATTCGTAATTGACTATTACTCTTGCTTTTCCCAATCCAGTTTGACTGCAGAATAGCCGTGATATTCGATTCGTTTTAGCAGAAAATTTTTATCTTGATCGTTGAGAGTTTTGGTGCGGCTCAGTATCCAGAGGTTTTCGCGTTTTGGTTCGCCGACCAAGGCATAACGGTAATCATCGGCCAGTTCTAAAATCCAGTAATCGCCGGCGAAAGGCCAGAAGAACTGCACTTTTAGCTTGGCATTGGTTTCTTTGTCAACTACCCAGGCTTTTCCGCGCACATCATCCGGTTTTCCTTTTTTCAGGCACCAGTTGTACACTTCAATCTTTCCATCTTTTCGCAAAGAATAATTGGCTTCGGAGTTGGTCGTGTTTTTCTGGAAACGTGATGGATAGTGCGCAATATCGTACCATTTGCCGAGATATTTATTCAGATCTACATGCGAAACAGTTTGCGGCGCATTATTCGCGGGTTTGATTTTTTGCGCTAAAACAAGCGCGGTTGAGCCTATTGCAAGTAAACCGGCAACACCGATTATTATATTGTTCCTTTTCATTTCTGCAGAGATTTGAGTAAACAAAAAGTACTTGCAGAATTTGTTTATCTAAAGCATTTTTCCGGCTTTGTATATATGGATTAGATATTAATACTGATGTTTCCTGATGCCGTTTTTGATCATCATCCAGCCAAAAATCATCATTACAACAGAAACTGCCAGGAAACCAAGGTTCCACATTTCAGGATTTACGCTGTTCTCTTTAACAATGTGAATACGCAATATTTGATGGTCAATAATTCCTTCCACCACATTAAATAATCCCCAGCCCAGCCAAAGTGAACCCAAGAACGTGGTAGTAGATTTTAAAACATCATTCCGTTGCGCAACTTTCCATAAAAGTGCTATTCCGATAGCCGTAACAATCCATGTAAATGCATGAAACAAACCATCCCAGAACATATTGATGCTCTTGTTTTCAAGCGTGTCGGGCGGTAATTTGTGCGATAACATTTCGTGCCACTGCAATATCTGGTGAAGCACAATCCCATCTACAAATCCGCCCATTCCCACGCCAATTAAAATTCCGGATCGGATAAGTGGCGAGGCTGTAAATTGCTCATGTTTTTTGTTTGGAATTGTAGCCCGGTTATCCATATTCTGAATTATTTGAATCGTTTGGAAATAAAAATCGTAAGTAAACAAACAATGGGAAATGGCGCAAGAATCAAAAGTAAGTTTTCGAGGAATTTATCATTAAAAATACCAGCATGTACCGGTTTATTGCAGGTTGTGCATGCAAAAACATCTGCAGTGTTCAATATGAAAATCAAGAATAATATAATAAGAAACGCAAAATTTTCTCTTCGCATGAAAATCTAAAGTTCAAGAGGCTAAATTGTTTAATAATGGCATTTTGAATGATTTATCAAATTCCTGTAAAAGCAGAATAGTAAGAAATATTAAAACATTTTAGGCGATTATATATTTGTCTGGAAACGTGAAATTTTAAAAAGATGAAAAGATCCTTCCTGCTTCTAAGCATTTTTATGATAAGTGTGATATGGGAAACCCAGGCGCAAATAAAAACGCAAACAGTTGAATATAAAGATGGTGGAACCGTTCTGGAAGGTTATTTAGCTTTTGATGAATCGGTAAAAGGGAAGAGGCCTGCAGTTATGGTTGTGCATGAATGGATGGGAATTACAGATTATACAAAACGGCGCTGCGAGGAACTGGCAAAAATGGGTTATGTGGCTTTCGCGCCGGATATTTATGGCAAAGGAATCCGCCCGAAAACGCCACAGGAAGCTGGTGCTCAGGCTGGAAAATACAAAAACGACCGTAATTTGATGCGCAGCCGCGTAAACGCCGGATTAAGCTGGCTGCAAAAACACGAAAATGTAGATGCGAAAAAAATTGCGGCCATTGGTTATTGTTTTGGTGGAACGACTGTCTTGGAACTTGCACGCAGCGGAGCCCAAATTGCTGGCGTGGTAAGTTTTCATGGCGGACTTGATAATCCCAAACCTGAAGATGCGAAAAATATAAAAACAAAAGTGTTGGTTTGCCATGGGGCAATTGATCCGCATGTTCCTCAGGAACAGGTAAATGCATTTATGAAAGAGATGAACGATGCAAAGGTTGATTACCAGTTCATAGCTTACAGCGGCGCAGTTCATGCCTTCACAAATCCTAATGCCGGAAACGATATTTCCAAAGGAGCCGCTTACAACGAAGTTGCAGATAAACGTTCCTGGGAAGATATGAAACAGTTTTTTGCGGAGATTTTTAAGTGATTTCCTTATGATTAAGTGGTGGTGTTTCAAGAAATTTTCTCCATTCTGAGATTATGGCTTTTAAATCTTTAGTTGGGATTTCAACTACACCGTCAATAATTGAAGTGGAGGAATTTATTTCCAAACTGGTGCCATCCAATGAGTAACCACCTTCATATTCGGTACGAGCTAAAGCATAATCAATTTCGGAAATTATATCTTCACATAGCAGCGCATCGCCTATTATATATAAAAACAATGAAATGTTAGTACTAGAACCAGGTGGAGCGCTGCAATCCTTGATATTTCTGTTGCCTTGAACTCTATTTATATATGTCAATTGATATTTCTCTAAAATTTCACTCATTTCAATTCTTAATAATCAAACTTAAAGCATTTTTCAGCCAAATCATATATGGCATATTAAATAAACGATAACAAGCGAACTTAGCTGCCACAATTTGCGGTTATATGCGTAATTTTGTATTAAATTTTAACCGCTTGCGAATTCATTATCTTCAAATAATATTCTTTTCATTACTCGTATTCGGCGCTTGCCGTTCCGGTTTTGAGGGCGATGTGAAACCAAACCAGGCACCGGAAACCTATACGGTTGTAGATAGTATTTTCCGTGAAGGTGCGAATCGTTTTCCCAGTAGTTTAGAGGTAAAATGGTGGGGCAGCGATGCGGATGGTTTTGTTACAGGTTATGAGATCAGCAGCGATGGCACCAACTGGAAATTCACCACGCGCCAGGATACATCTTTTATAGTTGATATTCCTGCCGGTTCCGATACTTTTGATTACCAGTTTTATGTGCGCGCCATTGATAACAATAATCAGCGCGATGAATCGCCGGCAACTTTAGCTTATCCTGTAAAGAACTCAGCGCCAACGGTTTTATTTACATACAGTACAGTTACGCCAACCCGACGACCATTAAAAAGTTTCCCGGTTACGCGATGGAGCTGGTCCGGAACAGATCCTGACGGTTTTGAGAACCTGGATAAATACGAACTGATCTGGAACGACACAACACAAACACCTTACACATTATCGAAATCATATTCTGAAGCAACTTTAGAAGGATTGGACTGGAGTGGCACTACGACAGGAACACGTGTATATCCGGGTAGTCTTAGAAATGCTTTGCCTGGTGAAATTCCCGGTTTAAAATTGAATGACAGTAATGTATTATTCATCCGTGCGATTGATAGAGTAGGAGCAAAATCACGCTGGAACGCATCGTATAAAATATACATTCGCAAACCTGTTTCTAAAACGCTCCTGGTAAATGCAAATTCTACGAGAATTGATCAGGCTGAAACTTTCTACAAAAATAATTTAAGCGCTGCCGGAATTACCAATTTTGATGTCATTCGCGTGCGTGAAATAAAGGATAATAATTACACAGAACTTTCGCCGGATAACTTTACACAATCCTTGATTTTCAAGTATTTTGATGCACATATCTGGTTCGGAAATCAAAGTGATTATACATTAAGTTTAGCACAACGGACAACAGAATTATTACTAGATAAAGGCGGAAAATTATTCATCGCTACAAACTTCTCAGCAGCCGTTGATTTACAAGCCGGTTACCTGGAATTTACACCTATAGATTCATTAGTTAATCCGCCTGCAGGTTCGCAGTTCCGACTGAATGTAAATGCGCCCGTTCGTGCGCGTTTGCAAGGTTGGCCTGATCTTAGAGCGGAAAGAATTGTGAGCAGCGCGAGACCATTTTACGAGCAATTTGGTGCTACACCTTTATACGATGCAGAAATTACTCGCAGTTCATCTTCAAGCTCCGAAGTATGGAGCGGAAAATCTGTGATCATGGCGAAAAGGAACGGCCCGAATGGAAAAGCACAATTCATTATTTCTTCTCTGGAATTAGATAACCTGAATGGCAATAATAATATTTCGGAGCTGTTCAAAAAGCTTTTCGTGGAGGAGTTTGAGATCAAGTAACCAAAGCATTTTTTCAACATTTAATATATAGAAACCATTTCGCCACGTAAAAAGAATATCGCCGTATTTGCCTCAGGAACAGGGAGTAACGCTGTGAACCTCATCATGTATTTCAAAACGCATGCTGCGGCCGAAGTAAAGCTGCTTGTTTGCAACAAGAAAAATGCGCCCGTGATTGATAAAGCGCGTGGATTTGATGTTCCTGTTGTACTTGTAAACCGAGAGACTTTTTATGACTCAACATACATGCTTTCCATATTGGAAGATGAAAATATTGATTTCATTGTTCTGGCTGGATTCCTGTGGCTAATTCCGCAATATCTGGTTGATAAATACAGAAATCGAATCGTAAATATTCATCCGGCACTTTTGCCAAAATACGGCGGGAAAGGAATGTACGGCAGCAAAGTCCACGAAACGGTGAAGCAAAACAACGAAACTGAAACCGGCATCACTATTCATTATGTAGATGAATCTTACGATGAAGGTGATGTGATTTTTCAGAAAGCCGTTCCAATTGATTGTGCGGTTCAGACCACCGAAGAAATTGCCCAAAAAGTACATGCTTTGGAATATGCTCATTACCCTAGGGTAATTGAGAAACTGATCAGCAATTTGTCTTAGGCAGATTTAAATTTATATTTTCTACCATATATACAGCCTTGGGGTAAAATTTCCTTAATTTTGCATGCTTAAATCCATTTCGTGCAGAGCAAGAACATTCGAATAAAATCGGCCCTGATATCGGTTTACCACAAAACCGGACTTGATAATATTGCAAACCTGTTACACCAGGCAGGCGTAAAGATCTATTCAACAGGCGGAACGCAGACATTTTTTGAAGAAAGAGGTATTCCGGTAGAAAGGGTTGAAGACCTGACAACTTATCCAAGCATTCTGGGCGGACGCGTAAAAACACTGCACCCGAAAGTATTTGGTGCGATATTGGGCCGCAGAGATTTAGATTCTGATGTTGCAGAAATGGAAACTTACGAGATTCCGACTTTCGATTTAGTGGTTGTAGATTTGTACCCGTTTGAAGAAACCACGAAAAGCGGTGGCAGCCACGAAGACATTATCGAGAAAATTGATATAGGGGGGATTTCCCTGATTCGTGCGGCGGCTAAGAATAATGAGCATGTTTTGGTTATTCCTTCTCAGGATCAATATGCAACTCTAGAGAAAGTTTTAGCCGAGCAAAATGGTGAAGCAACTTTAGAGCAGCGCCGCGAAATGGCAGGAAATGCTTTCAAAATAAGCAGTCATTACGATAACCTGATTTCTGCATATATACTTGATTCAAAAAATGCTTCAGGTTCAGAAAATTCAAGTGCGGACAGGTCAAGCCCTGTCCCTACACAGGAATCCGCAAATAAGAAAGCATTGCGTTACGGAGAAAATCCTCATCAGAAAGCATGGTTTGAAGGTAATTTAGATGAAGTTTTCGAGCAGATTCAGGGTAAAGAATTATCATACAACAATTTAGTAGATATAGATGCAGCTTTGGGTTTGGTGGATGAATTCACAGAGCCGGCAGTTTGCATCATCAAGCATACCAATCCTTGTGGCGTAGCAACCGGCGAAAACCTGGCTGATGCATACAGGAGAGCGTTTGAAGCAGATACAGTTTCGGCATTTGGCGGCATCATCGCTTTCAACAGGAAAGTAGATGTGGAAACCGCAACGGATCTGGATAAACTTTTCTTTGAAGTTTGTACAGCGCCGGAATACGAGCAGGAAGCATTGAGTATTCTTACTCGCAAGAAAAACAGGATGATCCTGAAAGTAAAAAGCTGGAAACACGCTGAATATCACACCAAAACAGCTTTGAACGGATTATTGGTTCAGGATCAGGATTCAAAAACAGAAACAGAAGCAGATTTCACTTATGCTACGGAGCAAAAACCAAGTGCGCAGCAAGTGGATGACCTGTTATTCGCAAATAAAATAGCCAAACACGCCAAAAGTAACACGATTGTACTGGTGAAAAACAGGCAGTTATGTGGCATTGGCGTTGGGCAAACCAGTCGCGTAGATGCACTGGAGCAAGCAATTGACAAAGCAAAACGCTTTAATTTATCTGTAGATGGCGCGGCCATGGCCTCGGATGCATTTTTCCCGTTCCCCGATTGTGTGGAAATTGCGCACAAAGCTGGAATTTCATCGGTTATACATCCCGGCGGCTCCATTCGCGACAAAGATTCTATAGATTATTGTAACCAAAACGGTATGACGATGGTGCTTACCGGTTTCCGCCATTTTAAACACTAATTAGAAAATGGGATTATTTGATTTCTTTTCACAAGATTTAGCCATTGACTTAGGCACAGCCAACACGCTGATCATTTACAAAGACCAGGTTGTTGTTGACGAGCCTTCCATAATAGCCATCAACCGCAAAAGCGGCCAGGTAAAAGCCGTTGGCCACCAGGCACAGCAAATGCATGGTAAAGTTCACGAAGACATTAAAACCATTCGTCCATTGAAAGATGGAGTAATTGCTGATTTCACCGCTGCCGAGTTAATGCTTCGTGGTATGATAAGCATGATCAACAAGGGCAAGAAAATGTTTTCTCCGCACTTGCGCATGGTTATTTGTATACCAAGTGGCATTACCGAGGTTGAAAAACGCGCCGTAAAAGAATCTGCTGACCGTAGTGGAAGTAAAGAAACTTACCTGATTTCTGAGCCGATGGCTGCGGCAATTGGTATCGGGATTGATGTTGAAGAACCGATGGGAAACATGGTTATCGACATAGGCGGCGGTACAACAGAGATTGCGGTAATTGCACTTGCCGGTATTGTTTGCGACCAATCTATACGTATTGCGGGTGATGAATTTACCAGCGATATTATGGAATACATGCGTCGCGAGCACAACATCTTAATTGGTGAGCGCTCCGCAGAAAGAATCAAAATTGAAGTTGGTGCTGCATTGCCTGAGCTGGATAATCCACCTGCAGATTACAGCGTAAACGGACGAGATTTGATGACAGGTATTCCGAAGCAGATCACCGTAAATTATTCTGAAATTGCCAACGCATTAGATAAATCCATCACTAAAATAGAAGAAGCAATTTTGAAAGCTTTGGAAATTACACCTCCGGAACTTTCTGCCGATATTTACCAGACCGGTTTGTATTTGACTGGGGGTGGTGCATTGCTTCGCGGGTTGGATAAACGTATTTCTGCCAAAACAAAATTGCCTGTTTACATCGCCGAGGATCCGTTGAAAGCGGTTGTACGCGGAACAGGAATTGTACTGAAAAACTTACAGCGCTACAAGCATATATTGACGTAGGAAAATGGGGAATATATTTGCTTTTTTTAGTAAATATCATAAATTTTTCCTGTTTCTGTTGCTGGAGATACTTTGCCTTTACCTGGTTGTGACCTTTAACCGCAACCAGAATGCGGCGTTTTTATCGCTCAGCAAGGAAGTGAACGGCCAGTTGCAAACTGCTTACAACAATGTAGATATTTATTTCCACCTCAACCGTGTGAACGATAGTTTGATGTCGGAAAACAAGCGCCTTCGCGATCAGCTCATTTCATCAAAAATGATTGATACGGGTAAAAATATCGCTATCAACGATACAACTTTCAGACAGCGTTTTGTACATATCCCCGGTGAGATCATCAACAACTCGGTTACATCACGCAACAATTATCTCACGCTGAATATCGGTAAAAACAAAGGTGTCGGTCCGCATTTAGGTGTAGTTTCTACCGTGGGAATTGTGGGTATTACACGCGCATCTTCTAATAATTTCACTTCTGTTTTATCGGTTTTGCATAATGATTTTACCGTAAGCGCAGAAATTAAAGAAATCAAGGAAATTGGTTCTGTGGTTTGGGATGGTAAAAATCCGGGTATCGCTATACTGAAAAACATCCCGATGCACATAAAAATCAGCAAAGGCCAGCATGTGGTTACAAGTCCTTATTCGATTGTTTTCCCGCAGGGAACACCAATTGGCATCATTCAGAATTTTGAAGTGAAAAGCGGCGATGCATTTTATACGATTTATGTGAAACTGGCTACGGATATGCGTAATGTTCGGCAGGCTTATGTGGTGAATGATCTTGTGCGAGAGGAACAGGAAAAAGTAGAGAAAGTGGAAAATAATGGTGAATTGTGAATGGTAAATGGTGAATTGTAGGGGCGTATCGCATACGCCCAAATTGAGACATTAAAGCATTTTTTGGAATATTGATATATGGAAAAATTTCTGATCATGATTAATGGGATTAAAGGATGAAGATGATTTTATTAGTATCATGAAAAGTATGAAATTAGTTATATCATGATTCAGAAAAATGAAAGCATTTTTTGCGATATTGAGTTATGGAAATTATTTGGCCGAAGCCTTTAAAATACAATGGGTTAAAACCCAATGCAATGGAATTTCGCTCTAAACGTAAGTCACTTGCATTGGGCTTCAGCCCATTGTAAATAAATTTAAAACCATTTTTCGCACAAACGATATATGGAAAACACTGGTTACTGTTTACTGGTAACTGATAATTGAAATGATAACTTTTGTAAAATATTTCTTCCTGTTTCTGCTGCTGGTTTTGCTGCAGATTTTCGTGTTTGATAATATTTCGCAGCTTATCATCATCAGGCCAATAATTTTCTTTTTCATTGTGATGATTCTGCCGAAAATGCCGACGGTAAGTTACATGTTGCTGGCTTTCATTATCGGTTTAAGTTACGATTTTTTCAGTGGAAACCAGACGCCCGGCGTTCATGCTGCAGGTTGTGTTTTACTGGCTTACATGCGCGAAAGGTTGCTGATATTTTTTGCCGGCGAGGAAGAAGCCGAGAATTATTCCATTCACATCAATTCGCTGGGATTCAGGAAGTTTTTCTTCGTGGTGGTTATCAATGCCTTCTTTTTTCACCTGGTAACCGGGTTTTTGGAAGTTTTTTCCTTCAAAGATGTGTTAGATACCGCGATGCGCATTTCCGCCGGAACGGTGGTTTCTGTAGCACTCATCTACCTGTTTGATATTTTACTTTTCTACCGCAAAGCAGCGCTACAATAATGAAGATCTACGAAGAAAGAAGCCGGGTAATGATTATGATCGTTGCCGCAGTGTGCCTCATCTTCCTGGCGCGCTTGTTCTACATCCAGGTTGTTGACCAAACCTATAAGCAGTTCGCGGAAGATAACGCGCTTCGTAAAGAAACCATTTATCCAGCGCGTGGATTGATCTATGACCGCAAAGGCCAGATACTGGTGCGTAATGAGACCATTTTCGATGTAATGGTTACGCCATCTAAAGTAAAACAGCTCGATACCAATGCTTTATGTAAGCTTTTGGAGGTGGAAAGAGAAGAATTCCTGAAAGCATTTTTCAAGGCAAAGCGATATAGCGTTCATAAACCCAGCCCGGTTGTAAGATCCATAACCTCAGCACAATACGGCCGCTTCCAGGAAAGATTATTCGAGTTTCGCGGGTTTTTCGTACAGCCCAGAACTACGCGTACTTATCCATTATCAGTCGCAGCGCATGCAATCGGTTACTTAGGCGAGGTGAATGAAACTGAAATGGGCAAGCGCGATACCAGTTATTACCGCATGGGCGATTATATTGGTAAAAGTGGTTTGGAGAAATATTACGAAGAACATTTGCGGGGCCGGAAAGGCGTAAAACATGTATTGGTAGATGTTTTGAATCGTGAGCAGGGGCATTACCAGGATGGAAAATACGATGTTGCATCTGTTGCCGGAAAAGATCTGATCACAGGTTTAGATCTGAAACTGCAGCAATACGGTGAAAAACTGATGGCAGGCAAAAAGGGAAGTATTATTGCCATTGAGCCATCAACAGGTGAAATTTTAACCCTGATTTCCAGCCCAAGCTATGATCCGAATTTATTATTAGGCCGGGAAAGAGCGAAGAATTACGCCAAGCTGATCCTGGATAAAGACAAGCCGATGTTCAACCGCGCCATTTCCGCGAAATATCCTCCAGGTTCAACTTTAAAACCCATACAGGCTTTGCTTGCGCTGGATAGAAAGCTCATAAGGCCGAATACAACTTACTCATGCGCAGGTGGTTATCGTTTATCTGCGAGGCATACCATTGGCTGCCACTCTTCCGGTAATTTCGATGTGCATAATTCAATTCGCCTAAGCTGCAACACGTATTATTGCCATATTTTCAAGGCTTTGATTGATGAGCCGGGCATAAAGAATGCAGCGAAAGGATTGGAGAACTGGGCGGAAGGATTGGCGAAATTCGGGATGGGCATAAAAACGGGAATTGATGTTCCCAACGAAAGCAAAGGAATTGTGCCGACTGTAAAATATTACAACAAATATTATGGCGAAGGCGGCTGGCGTTCATCAACTATTTTATCACTAGCCATTGGTCAGGCGGAAATAAGCTTAACACCGCTGCAAATGGCGAATTCTGCCGCTGTAATTGCCAATCGGGGTTACTACATAACGC
The DNA here is from genome assembly GCA_036846145.1 of Bacteroidota bacterium. Lineage (GTDB taxonomy): Bacteria > Bacteroidota > Bacteroidia > CAILMK01 > CAILMK01 > DAIUCM01. The sequence continues at coordinate 5,210 of DAIUCM010000089.1, read as the reverse complement.
CGCATTTCGCCCGAAGCATCAATACAAAAACTAGCTCTCAGCCTTTGAGCTACAAGCGGTTTGAAACGGGAATTGATACATCTTATTTTGGTGTGATGGTGAATGCCATGCACAGCGTTGTAGAACATGGTACTGCCGGAATGGCGCGCGTGAAAAATCTTACCATTTGCGGAAAAACCGGTACTGCGCAAAACCCGCATGGCGAAGACCACGCGCTTTTTGTAGGCTTCGCCCCGAAAGATAATCCCAAAATTGCCATTTGCGTGGTGGTTGAAAATGCAGGTTATGGCGGTAGCTGGGCGGCGCCAATTGCCGGTTTGCTTATAGAACAATACCTGCACGATTCCATTAGCAGGCCTAATATTGAAAAATGGATACTGGATGCGGCTTACCTGAAAAGGAACCAGGTAAAAACGGAAGATTCTGACAAGAAAGATTCCAAAGAAGAAGGAAAAGAGAAACCGAAAAACAACACCGAAGCCACCAAACAGAATGATTAACGCAGGAAATAACGACTTCAGCAGCCGCAGCATTCTGGCCAATATGGATTGGCTGGCGGCCACTGTTTACCTGCTGCTGGTGCTTATCGGCGTGGTGAATATTTTTTCATCGGAGTACAGCGAAGGGCAGGGAATAATGATCGATTTCGCCAGGAGCCATGGCAAGCAGATCATCTGGATGGGCGTTTCCATTGTGCTGGGTTTCATGGCTATGCTGATGGATTCGCGCATTTATCATACGGTTTCTTACCTGGTTTATGGGCTGGCAGTAGGATTATTGATTGTCACATTGGCCATCGGTAAAGAAGTTGCAGGCGCGAAAGGCTGGCTGGTAATTGGTGGTTTCCAGTTCCAGACGGCGGAGTTGGCGAAGCTGGCAACGGCTATGGCGCTGGCGAAATTCCTTAGCACACACGGTGTGGATATTCGTGATGTGAAGCAGCGCTGGATCGCTTTCGGAATTGTGCTTTTCCCTTGCGCGCTGGTTCTTGCGCAGAATGATACCGGCTCTGCCATGGTATTTTTCTCGCTGGTTTTTGTGCTGTACAGGCAGGGTTTAAGCCCATGGTATATTATTATGCCGGTTTGGCTGGGCATACTTTCGCTGGCGGTGCTAATTGTGGGCATAACGCCGGTGCTGGTTACTTTGGGTATTTTAACTTTGATAGCTTATTATTTTGTACGTCGCCAGCCGAAAGTTATATTGGTGGTGCTGGGTGCAGCTGTTTTAAGTGCAGGTATTGTTTTTAGTGTTGATTTTGGAGTGAATAATATTCTGAAGGAATACCAGCGCGAACGTATAGATGTACTTATTGGCAAGGAAATGGACCGAAAAGGCGCTGGTTATAATGTTCACCAGTCGCTGATTGCTATTGGTTCCGGCGGATTGTACGGTAAAGGTTTCCTGGATGGCACCCAGACCAAATACAACTTTGTACCCGAGCAAAGTACCGATTTTATTTTCTGCACCATTGGGGAGGAATATGGTTTTGCAGGCAGCGCTGTGCTTATTATCCTGTACCTCACGCTGATGTACCGCATTGTCCGTATGGCGGAGCGGCAGAAATTTATGTACAATCGCTGCTATGCTTATGGCGTGCTCAGTATCATCTTTTTTCACTTCACCATCAACCTGGCTATGACGATGGGATTATTTCCTGTTGTTGGGATTCCGCTTCCGTTTGTTAGCTATGGCGGTTCTTCACTGATGATATTTTCGCTTTTGCTTTTTATCCTGCTGAAGCTGGATGCTGCGAATAGGGAATACTAATTTCAGTTTCCAGTGAACAGTAACCAGTAACCAGTTCAGATTCGCGGTAATAGTTATGAGTTATGAATTGGCTGGCGCAAGATTTAGCGCAGCGGTTCTTGTGCCTTTACATATATTACTTTCGCCAAAAATGCTTTGGGTTATTCAGCGACTTTTATCAGGGCATCTACAGCTAAATCTTCATCTAACAAAGGCCAGTGAATGCCATAACCAGAAGGTGAAATTTTGTATAAGTTTCTTTCTATATCCGTTGCTGATTTTAGTTTGACAGAAGCTTTTTCCAAAGCGATTTTGAATTGTTTTCCATCAACATCCAAAATTAAAAATTTCTCGTCGAATTTTATATCTTGTATTTTATGTGAGAAAATCATTAGCTTATTTTTTAAAAAAGTTATTCCAACTATCAACAATCAAATCAAAGTTATGGTAAATAATTTTCTTTACCTCTTTCCTGGCAGATGGTGTTAAATTATATGCAAATGCTTCCTGAATTTCATATTCATCAACAATAATCCAGAATTTACATTCCATATCGCCTTTTTCTGCATGGATGTGAATAGGTTCTGCGCTTTCGTTAGAATAGAAGAAAAGCCGCCAGCCGTGGATGAATAAAATTGTTGGCATTTTATATTTGAAGCGTAAGTTTTAAATGTCCGCCCAAGCCTTGCTGCACTATCTTCATCAGCGTAGATAAGCGAATGTCAGAAGCATCATTTTCAATGCGGGAAATGTAAGATTTATTTGTGCCGCATTTCTCTGCAAGTTCGGCCTGGGTCATGCCAAGTTTAATTCTGGCTTCTTCTATTAAAATGCCAAGCCGGAAACTTTCAAACTCCTGTTCCCATTTTTCACGTTCAGGCTCGCCTTTTTTACCATATTTGGCATCAAGGATTTCGTCTAATGTGGTGATGTTCTTATTCGCTGTTTTTTTCATTGTGATATTCCTCCATAATTTTTAGAGCCTTTTCAATTTCCTGTTTCGGCGCTTTCTGCGTTTTCTTTTGGAATGCATTTCCAAGTATTACGAGGTTGCCTTTATCGAAAAATGAAAAAATCCTGTAAATATTACTGCTAACTTCAACTCTTATCTCATACAAAACTTTGGTGCTTTCTACATGTTTGAAATACTTTTCAGGAACATGTTTCATTACACGAATGAGGTTCAATGTCCATTCTATTTTCTTCTGCACATTGTTCGGCTGTTTCCTGTAAAAATCAAGGAAATACATTTTATAAGCTATTACTTGCCGTTCAATAGACATATACAAAGTTAACTAATCAGACAACATTTTGAAAAAATAAAAAGTTTATATTCCATATATCACCTGGCCGAAAAGTGCTTTAGCTTAATCATCAGTTATTTTTAGGGTCGAATTCTACGATCCATTCAATGCCGTATTTGTCTCTGAAAGTACCAAAAGAAGCGCCTGTAGCCTCGTCTTCGGAAATGGGAACTTCTATTTCTCCGCCGGCAGAAAGCCCGTGAAATAATTTGTCTGCTTCTTCTTTACTTTCTGCTGTGATGTAGATTTTACTCCTGTTCTCGTTTTCGTTGGTTTTTCCCATGAACTCGGGAACATCGTTGGCCATCAGCTTATTACTTTTACCGATTGGCAAAGCGATATGCATGATTTTTTCCTTTTCGTGTTCAGAAACCGGGAAATCCTGGCTCGCAAGATCTTTGAATCGAACAACTTTTGAGAACTCTCCACCAAATACGGATCTGTAAAATTGGAATGCTTCTTCGGCATTTCCGTTGAAGTTGATGTGCGGATTGATTGTTGGCATTTCTTTTAAATTATGAGTTATGAGTTATGAATGAAATGTTGAATGTTGAATTGACTTGCGCCTGATTTCCATATATGGTTTTGCCGGAAAATGCTTTGGATTTTGCCGATTCAATTTAAAAATTAAGCGTGAATCGGCTGATAATACATTACTGTTGTACCTGAGCTTAGCGATTTTGTACGGAGGAGTTTCAACGTAATCCTGTGCTCGATCTGGTCAAACAGCATCAAGCCTTTCCCTTCTATGACAGGGTGAATACAAATCTGAAACTCGTCAATAAGGTTGCTGTTTAAAAGCTGGATAATTAAACTACGGCTTCCCACAAGAATATCTTTTCCTGCTTGCTGTTTGAGTTCCGGGACCTGTTCATTGAGCGGTTTATTGGCAAGCTTTGCACTATCCCAACCAGTTTCTGTAAGTGTGTTTGAAAAAACGAGTTTTGGAACGCGGTCTATTGAAATGGCAAAGTCGTCCATAGCTTTTTCACCTGAAGGATTTTGCACCAGTGTTTGCCAGAATTGCATGAGCTGGTAGGTTGTGCGCCCGTATAAAATAACGCCAGCATGATCTATTAATTCAGCATAATGTTGATGTAGTTCGTCGTCTGCAACGCCTGTTGTATGGTCGCAAACACCGTCAAGTGTCATATTGAATGCTGCAATTACTTTCCTCATTTTTATCTTGCTTAGCTTTCAAAATTAAGGGTTTAAGTAATTGAAAACGCGTGTAATTGCGACGTTTTGCGGGGCTGTTTGCGGCAAAGATTTTATGCTAAAGTTTAATTTAACAGTTAATTCCTTTTGATTTAAGTGAGATTTAATTTCTCAAACAATACACGATTACGTTCTCTAGAGTCATTTAAAAGTTTATCAAAGCTTATAATTTCTACGTACATATTGTAATTATCATTAAATGCAAAAAAACCATCACCATTTGGTAGTGATTTATAGCCTGCATCTTTGGCATACGATTTTAACTTTTTAGTTAAATCACAAATAATGTAAGAATAAATTGGTGTGTTAGGTCTTATATCGAATTCTCTATCATTTTTATCTTTTACATCGCCCTCAATAATTTCACGCGCATATCTATTTATCTGATTTATAGGATTCTCCTCCTCCGTATAATCATCGCGCATTGGACGTTTGAATTCAATTAAAACAATGGATTCGTAAGGCTTACTATTATTTGAAAATGCAAAAGGTTTATTGAAAATTATAATGTCAGGTCTTTCGCTAGAAGCTGAATCTAAGAGTTCAACTTTTTTAAATTTTTTATCTGATGCTAGATATTTGTGATAGGCTAACTTTTCATCTATCATCCATAAATTATGATCTTCAAAACCTATTTCATCAGATAAGGTTTGTAGTGGAAAAACTAAATTATGTACTGCTTTCTCTGTAGCTTTTATTTTAAGAAATTTCTCAAATAAGTCCAATACTAGTTTTCTGTGGATTACATATTCGGATAATTTAGAATTACCGACTTCAATTATTTTAATATATAATTCCTGAAAATTAGTACTGAAATCATCCTTGTCGTCTTTGGAGTCAATGAATTTCAAAGCTTGGTTTGCTTCTTTTTTAACTTCAAGTTCTAAGGATTGCTGGATTTTAAAAAGTTCTAATTCTAATTTTTCATCTGAAAGTGTT
>DAIUCM010000088.1:0-16592 GCA_036846145.1 Bacteroidota bacterium | reverse complement strand
ACGTAGGTACATAATTAGGATGGTTCTTCTTAAAATCATTCCTAATTCTATCTCTAATAGTTTTACGGGAAGTTTTTAACTTCTTGTCTTTAGTTTCAGTAATTTGCAGATAGTTCTCACCATTAAATTTCCGGAACAGGCTGTCACAATTTGCCATTGTATTTGATTTAAAATATTGTTAATCGATTAATAAGTTGAAAGCATATTTTTGATAATCAATAAGTACTTTCTCTTTTGAACATTCCTGCCATGCTATTTCTTCATGGCTCTTGTTTACAATGGTAGTTTTGTCAAGATTGCCAAAAGTTTTACAAACTTCTATTAATACATCTAATTCAACTTTAGAGAACAGATTTGTATTGAACTCTGATAATGCTAAAAATTTTTCGCCGGTAGCACCACTTGGGAAATTAATATAGTCTCTGCAAACACTATTTCGATCTTCCATTATGCTAAAAAGTACATCATATTTGGAAGGTACCGGGCCTAATGAAATTGCGCGATAAGGGCATCCACTTATTGAATAACCAGTTCTTTTAAAATTGAGAAAATCAGCATAAAAAAGAAGTTTGTTCATGACTGTTTTCCAAGGTTTAACTTCCTGTGCGAAGAATATTACCATTTGCTCTAAAGCTTCAAATGAGGGAGTTTTGTAACCAGTAAAACGACTTGGAACTTCGTGATGCTCGAAAACATAATTCATAAAAGCATCAGTATCTGATGATTCTTCCTTTTCATTTATACGCTCATTAACCTTTCGCATAATTCTGTTAAACTCTGTTTCCTTTAAAATAGGCTTGCTTAATGTTACCAACTTCTTAAATTCAACAGGATCAGAAGCTATTCTTATCAATCGTGCATTAGAGTCACTTGGCATATCACCGTTCTCATAATTACGATATACATTCACGCCAAAGCCTAATATTTCGCTCATTTTAGTGGCAGCTATATCATAATATTCTCTGATAGCTTTAATCTCTTCAGGGAAAGGTAAATTATGCCTTTCCCTGTATTGATTATATACCTGGCTTATATTGGCCTCTTCCATCATCAACGGTGCAAAATCTAATTTGCAATTTTCGCAGATGTAATACTGCTCATGTGTTTCAAATCTCTCTTTTTTAAATTCTCTGATCTTTTTTTCTTTTACCAATCTTACATTATTGCTGTCGCAGACTGGGCAAATTGTTTCTTCTATTCTTGCTTTGGTTGTCATTTCATGTCTTTTATCTATCGTTGCTTGTCTGTCTAATTCTCATAATCTTAATGGGAATGTCATTGGCCTTATGGATTCGTGAAAGGAAACACATATTATTATCCCTCTTTTTGTGTTCACTACAATTTTAATGTAGATTTCAACACCTTTCACTTCTTTACCAAAAACCCAATATTCCAGGGGTCCGCCAAAATGCTGGTGTGGACCTTCAGAATAATCTTCAGGCTCCAGTGATCTCAGCACATCAGGAATTTCTATAGGCCTCATGCCTAACTTTCTGATACTCTTGTTAAAATCTTCTCTGTCCGCAAATATTAATTGGTATGGAAAATCTAACTTGGTTCGTAGTTCTTGTAGGTAGTTTAGTATTCTGACTCGTTCCATCGCTTACACAATAAGGAACAAAGTTATTTAATGTTTGGTAATATAACACCAAAAAGTTTAAATTTATTTCAATATAACGGTAATATAACACTTTTTAGTGTTATGCCGTATGCTGGATTAATTCGATGTAGACAATCGTAGTGGCAGAAGTTACCCCATAGGATGAAACATCATCACACTTTTAAGCATCTCATCACGATCCACAGGCTTATATTTTTCCAGTGATGAGGTCCATTTGGTGCCGCTCTTTCGCTGGATGTCCCGAAGTCCTAACCCAGATTTAAACCAATTCGCTATAACGGATTGCCGCACGGTAACAGTATCAAGTTTTCTACCGGGAAATAAATGGCGCGATGATTCCAGTAAATAATGTAAGCCGTCTTTATCTACCGGTGTACCTAATTTGCTCAAGAAAAGATAATCTGTCGGTATACGGCTTTTACTGAGCAAAACCGGCCTTTCATAATGTAAATAATATTCAAAATCCTGTAATTGAGAAGGTGCCAGGTAAAAGGAACGTGAAGAAGTTTTCGCTTTCGCAGAACAGAATATTTCTTTCTTATCAAGGTAAACATCATGTACCTTGAGTTGCAATATATCAGCGCTCAAAGCACCATGGTATATCAACAACCCAATCATACACCTGTTCCTATAAATAAGGTCTCTATAACGCTCTTTGCGTTGCAGTAGCTTTTCCAACTCTGCCGCGCTGAACAGGTCCTGGAACTGAACCGCTTTTTCCGAAGTATCCTTCAATACGATACTACGTGCTGGGTTATCCACACGGTCCCCTTCCTTCATTATGAAGTTGAATAAAACTTTGATAGCTGCCAATTGTAAAGATATATGATTGGCAGTTTGACCTTGCTTTCTCAAATGTCCGATATACCACATAATATCTTTATATCGCAGCATGTTTAAATTAGCTTCACCCATTTCTTCAGCAAAATGGCGTATACTCCATAAATAAGTGGAAGCTGTTTGCTCGCTATAGCGCCCTTCCAGATAGGTGTTGAGATTATTCCAGTTCATATTAAGCTGTTTTTTTATTAGTATGAAACAATTGGTAGTTCATGTACTGACTTGTTGTATCGTAGTGCTTATGGCCAAGCAATTTCTGAATCAATTCTATTGGTGCACCACGATCATTAAGATGCGTAGCATAACTATGTCGCAGTGAGTGTAAAACTATGTCTTTTGGCAGATCGGTTCTGTCCAGTATTTCCTTAAAAAGCTTGGAAGCGGCCTCTCCGGATAACCTGTAACCTTTTTTACTTAAAAGAAAGGCTTGCCTGGCATCCGGATCGTTCGCTCTGCACAGGATCACTCGCTCGCGCTCGTAATATTCGCGAAGCATATGGATGACACGCGGTGGTAATGGTACCTCGCGACGAACATTGAATTTACCGCGTCTTATAATTACATAATGTTCATCAAATAATAAATCGCTACAATTGAGCCGTGAAAGCTCTGTTCTGCGGAAGCCACTGTATGCCAGGCAAAGCAAGGCGCGTTCCCTGGGAGTTTCTGCGGCTGAAAATAATGTCTGTACTTCCGCTTCACTAATCGCAAGCCGGTAAGGCGTAATTGTATTCACAAAATGTAACTGGCCACTGAAAGGATTCACTTCCAGCGCCTGGTTAAGTACCAGGTAGCTAAATAACAAGCGGATTGAGTAGATATGGCTGCGGAGCATGGAACCGCTTAATGCGCCTTCCTGGCGTAACAATGGCCGTGTTTGCAGATAGTCGTAATGCCGTTGGATGTGTACGGGTTCTATATCATAGATATCCCTGATTCCGGAAGTTTCTAAACAGCTGAGAAACTCCTGGGCCTGTGTATGAATCGATGTTACCGTTTTAGCGTTATATCCTTCGATAGCCAGGTATTCCTTATACCCTGAAAGAATATTTATAAAAGAGATATTTGTGACAGGGAAGTTGGCGGATAACATGACTTTGGCCTTTAATTGTTTGCTACGTTTTAAAGTATATCATACTATTTTCAGTGTGTATATTCGATTTCAGTAAATTTATGAACCACTAAGTGTAAGTCGTTGATAATGTATTAGTTGACTGGGTTATTCAGGCGTGAACCACACCTGAGCCACTGAGCGACTGTTGATTCTTTTGAATCATATTTTGTAATGCGTGGCCGAGCGCATCCGACACCCTATTTTTCAGTATATTAAAGTCGGAATAATCTGTAATCGTATACGTATAACCTGATTTGTAGCGGTTCCCGCTTGCTATATTGACATAGCATTTTTCATTTAATTCTTTAACATGGCGTTTCACACTGGATGGATGAAGACGAAAAGCCTTAATGATATCGTTCTGGCTAAAGCTTTCACGATTCTGATTGCTTAGCCAGCGTTTAACAGCTTCAAAGAAAGTCCGGCATGGTCCGGTCAAAGTATCGGCTTTCGCAAGCAGGATATGCTCAATAAGCCTGTTTGCCCAGGTTATATCTTCGATCGTAGATTCTATATACTGTACACCGTTATTATCGGTTTTCCATTCCCGCTGGTGCTGATGTAAAAATGTAATGGTCTCTATCAGCCCCATGTAAATGGGCAGCGTTCTGCGTGGTGTGCTTACAGCTTCCGGCAGTCGAAGCAATGGTGCGTAAGGAATAATAACCTTTAAAGGCCTTAAACATTGCTGAACATGTTGTAATAAGGCACAAGACCGCTCCTGGTCCTCAACATCTATTAATCCTGCATATAAATTCCTCTGGTATTCCAGAATTCGTTCATTCTGTTCTGCGCTTTCATCGCTGTAAATGATGATGCTGCGATTCGCGTTATCCAGGTATATTTCATCAGATGTAGTTGAACCAAGTATACTTACCGGCCCTTCTACAATTGACAGCATATTTTCAAACTTACCAGTTTGCTTATCCCTTACGGTAACGCTCTTACTTAATCGCTTTTTACTGATTAATTCTCTGATTGGAAACAGCGCGGATTCTACCTGGCCGAAATCCTGAACTACCAGCGCCTTACCTTTAATACCATGCTGATAATACAATGCATTTTGACTGAAGGCTGTTAAATCAATTACCTCGTCCTTTGGCATACATTCCGATATCTTTTCCAGGATGACCGTTTTACCGCTTCCAGAGCTACCGATATTGATCAGGTGTAAAGGGTTGGAAAGTTTCCTGGACGTCATTACCAGGAAAACAACCAGGCGATTTAATTCTTCTCCGACAAGCATATTTCCCAAGTGATCGTTAATACGAACCATCAGGTCAGGCCGGGAAAGGAATTCCATCGCTTCCGCTCTGTCCGACTCTGAAATCACACTGACAGCCTTTTTTAAATGATTTTCTCTTAAGGATTCGCGGTACAATTCCAGTTTATAAATAAGTAAAGACATTGCGCTTCTTACTTCGTCCGGATGTAAACCCAGGAAGTTAGAAGCTGTGTGTATGAACTTTTGTATGGAAGAATCAGAATAACAATCTACAGTGTCCCGGAAAGCTTTTAACGGGCGGTTTTCAAAATAAGCTTTGAGTGTAACTTTAAACCTGCCGATACTGCTGGTAACACCGCCAACTACATCAATGCGCAGATCATTATACCTGAATACAAGGGATGATGGGTTGGAAGCATCAAAATGATGAACAGGTTCATCTTTTCTTTCTTCAGTGTTGTCATGAGCCTCGAATAGTTCAAGGAAGCTTTCTTTTGAATCTAAAGTTTCTAATATACTTATTTGCGAATCAGCGAAGCTGAGTCTCAATATCGAAGCAAGCTTATCACTAAAAGATTCCCTGTTCCGGCTAATAATATAAATACTTTTGCAGCGCAGGCCGCGTTTTAAAACCTCTAACCATTGGTTAAGTTCCTGCTGGTTGCCATGCAATGCATAGCTTGCAGCCCATAAGCTATGCTGTCGTATCCAGCACTGGTGCTGCGCAGCGATATGCGGGGTGTCTGTCAGGAATAAAGCCTGTAGTTCTACTTTATTTGGGCGAAATGCAGGATAAATAGAAGTTTCCTGGTAAAGGAAATCTTCTTTGTCTGCACGATCCGGATGAAAGCTATACAGGTTGTTAATTTTACCTTCCTTGTCATAAAGCGGAAGAATAAGGCTCTTAGTACCAAATATCCTATACCCGCCTCTTTCCGGCCATGGTGTTAGAAAACCATGTTTAATAGCGCCTTCCCTGAGAATGGCGGATTTATCATTCGCTTCTCCATGTTTGTGGTGAAACTGGCTGCTGTTGAAGCCTATGTCAGCTACAATTCCGCTGTCCAGGCCCATCCTTCTGACATAGTCCTGCGCAGGTTTGGAATACAATAAGCTAAATGTAAAATATCTCACGATTCGCTCTAAAAATTGCTCTCTGTTTTCAAAAATTGTATCCTGTTCCATAGTTATAGATATTTAATAGGTTATTAAAAATTGAATGTTAATGGTCTGATAAATTGACCTGATTTCTTGAGCGGGAGCGATGGCTGGTTTCGAAAAATTAATGTTTGTTAATAAGCAGTGATTTCAGTGCCCTTAAGTTGCTTTTAATGATTCCCTGTTTTAATCAGGAATCATTCCCCAGGCTTCTGAAGGCGCTATCATGCCAATAAATATCAGAGATACACATACAGCAGTCATGGTTATCGGTATCATAATATTCTGGTTTTATCAGGTTCTAAAAATTGATTTTACATACTGTAAATCATCTACCGTAAAGGCATGGAAATTCCTGCCAAGGTTTTTTACCTTGGAAAGGGCTGAATTATACTATATGGATAGTGGTGTATTTTAAAGCTGTTACCGGCAGTGATTACCTACACCGGTATTTCAAATAGCTTCTGTACTTTTTATTGATTTGTTTGCTTTAGCTGTAGCCGTAATTCTTTTACCTGCGCTTCTAATTCTCTGTTTTTACCTTTAAATTCACGTAATCTTTCCAATAATTGAGTTGGTGTGGGCATCCCCATGTATCTTTCATCCAGATTCATCTTAGTTGTAAATATTCCCCAAACCTTCCACAATCCCAGGATATTATCAAGTACAAAATCTTCGGTTAACTTCAGCGGATCAAAACTCTCAATAACCAGCCTTTCATCTTTAAAAACACATATTCCTAATGTAAATTGATAATCATCTGATAGCGCATAGTAAATGGCAGAATTTTCAGCTTTTTCCACTTTTCTGGCCAGCGCCAAGTCATTTCTCACAAATATTTTGTCCGGATGATGATACGGTACGTCAAACAACAAATCATCGGCTGAAATATCTTTAATGAATGATATGGTTTCCCGCTGGACAGATTCCATAAATTTTTGATCGTTATATTTACGTCCGAAAACCCCAAACTGGTCTTCCTGTATATAGGGAATCCTATGCGTTTTAATTGGCAAAGTCCCGCTTTTGAGATAAGCCAGGCTTATGAAAGGAAATTTTTCATTGATCGTATTTATTATGGCGCTGGAGAGCTTGTTATTTCCATTCAGAATGTTTGCCAGCGTTGGTGGGCTGTAGCCGATCTGTCTTGCAAAGTCTGTTACGTTCTTTACTTTACCTTCCTGCTTAAGTACTTCTATGACTGTTTCCAGACGATTCTTGTCATCCATAATTTTACTTATTTACGCTTTACAATGCGAAATTAGAATAATTGTTTGTATATTGCAATAAAATATGTAAAATATTTTTATTATTATATTTTATCCCCTGAATATCATTAAAACATTTTAATAAATTTACTTTATAAGTAATTCATTGGCGTTTATGTACAATTAATAAAATATAATGAATGAGAAGCACACCCATACGAAAGATATTAGACTACTGGAGTATAGTACAGGGCATTGTTATAAGGCTACGAGATACTTGGAAGACGGAATTAGAAAAACAGTGAAAGTATAAAGCTTAGCATGAGAACATTATTCTCAGTAAATCAATCGTGCTGTAAGCTCCGTATGAAGCTCAAATTTCTTATGCTGTTTTTTCGTCTTCCTGATTTTGAACTAAAAAATTTAACAGGTTTCCAAAATCAGCGTTTAATAGTATAAGTATTCTGATAAGGATGTCGATTGAATAATTCAGTTGCCCGTTCTCGATCCTTTGAAGTGTCCTGGTGTGGATTCCGGCATCATCAGCCAGTTGTTCCTGGGTTATACCGAGATTCTTTCTCCGGCTTTTTATAAGCAGCCCAAGCTGTTTCAGGTGTTCAAGGTTATCGATTTTCGGAGTCCGTGGCACACTCCGAAGTAATAGATTAATAATTTGCTACGAAACGGTCTATCAGACCGCGTTAAATTGTATCTTTGCTTGAGGACGTTACGGTTGAAATTTATTCAGTCCCTGTAGGCCTCATGAAATTTTAAACAAAAGGTAATAAAGTTTTCCTGTAGAAACCGGTCATTAACGGTACGTTTTTAAGCATTATTTTACACTAATGGAAATCTTTGCGCACAAGGGAAATATATTTGATCTGCTGACAGATAATACTTGCGATGCGATTATCGTATGGGTGCGTGGGAACGCAACGTGTATCGGTACCGACTGGCGTATATTTCGTTCAAAGTATCCGGAGCTTGAAGAGAGGTTTTCTTTCCATGCGAAGATGTGCCGTGACCATCACTCCGTTCCGATTCATTTAAATATTAATGGTATTAAAAAGTATATTTATTTTCTTAGGAATGAGGCTGAAGAAGATTGTATATCTGATAGCAGACTGGTATTACAGTTGATATCAGCGATGAAAATTTTAGTTTCATTGTCATGTACTAAAATCGGCCTAAATGGCGCAAGGCCATTGAATATAAAATATGGGTTACCGGATGATGATACTGAAACCCGGAAAGAGAAGGCGGAACATAATAATGCGCTATACAGAGAGCGTGTAGATTTAATCGTTGACCTGTTACAAAGCTTTCATGTTCAGACTGGTCACACACTTTCAGTCCACCTGATTTCTAAAAATGATGTCTTTATAAATAATATTAAACACCAATTTGTATTTAAACCAGGGTAAAAGTCCATTTTCTGGAAATTTTTCTGAAAAAAATTTTTGGACGCAACTATACCCCTGTAATGGTAAGGCCCCATGCCATTCAAAAGAAGCGATACCGGGAGCACTCCGGCCAGCCCTACCAATCACTCATTAAATAACATTATTATGTTCAACGAAGCAGTAAAATCAGCGATTATCGCTCACTTGAAGGAAAAGTATGGTGAGAAAAATTATGAAGAAGCGTTTGCAAGTTTGCAAAACAGGTACAAAACTTTAGGGCGAGAGAATATTGAAGATGATAATAAATTTTTATACCACATACAACATTTCCTGGGCGATCCGAATCCACCCAGGAAAGATATGTATGAATTATTAATTGACATTATTAATGAAAGAATCAGGAACAGGTAGCTTGATGTATTTCCGGCTGTACAACTAAAATGCCGGTAGTAATAGTTGATCTGGTTAACCTTTTATTCTTTCCCTACCTCAGTATACACCGTAACATTATCGGAATAATATACCTTATTCAGTCCATCGCTCCCGCTCACTTTTAAACCGGACCTGTTGGTATTTATTATAAGTTGAAATGCTAAAATCTTTTATAAAAAATGCAATATTAGAATAGAAGAAAATCATTCGGTAAATACAAACTAATTTTATGCTGCCATAGGAATTATATAACCATCGCTATCAATATCTTTAATTATTATATCTCTTGTATATTCTTCAGAAACTTTACCCTTTTCATTCATATAAAATTTCTTAAATCCAGGTATCATTTGTGCTTTCATTGTCATTGGCAGAGCATAGCGATGGAACACATCGCATATTACTTTCTGTAACTGGCCTACATCGCTTTTTCTAACATATATACAGTCATGTATACCAACAAAGGGAATGCGCGGTCTAAGCATAGCTAAATCACTACATATGCCATTGATGAAAATCTCAGCCTCAATGTTATGTAATTTTTTAGAGAACTCTGAATTTCCCTTCAATTGGTCCATAGCAAGAAAACGCTCTACGTTTGGGAAAAACTGTTTCATCACTTTGCTAATATATTTTATCGCAACCGACCATTTCTGTTCGTCCGAGCGATCCACAAACATATATTTAAAAAAGGCTGTTTTTACGAATTTCGTTGTTAATTCTGTACGAAGAAAATTGTTTGATACAAAGGGTGTCCGGTTATCTTCAACTCGTTTTAAAGCAGTACGTCTGTTTTTACTTTTTACTTTTAAATTATTTTGTATAGAAATTAATTTATCTTTTATAAAGTCCATCAGCATCCCACGTCTTGCCAAACGGATGAATTTATCCATGTCCCGGTAATTATTTCTATCAGCCTTCTTTACCCGACCGGAAATATCATCCGTTAGTAAAAGTCTATATGCTGAATCTGGTATATCATGAAATTTTTTAATTAATATATTTTTATCTGTTATACCATGTATTATATTATTAACATGTTCTATTATTAGAGAGAAGAACAACGGGTGGCTACCAGACAAATCGAAACCTGCGAGAGCTTCACCATCCATTGATAGATACTTTCTTAAATATTTAGGAAAACTGGTAATGCTGGTGTAGACACGGCCAAGCTTGTCATTGAAGATAATATATTTTTGCTCTGAGTGTAATTTACATAATGCGTTTAGATGCGAATAAAGCTTAACATAATTCAGTCCATCATATTCTCGTTTATTCATGATTTCTTTCAGTGCTGATGGGTAATCAACTTTAATAGCTTTTATCCATTTTATGATGGCTGTATGATTTTTATTGTTTCTTTTCCTTCCCTTAATTTTAATTTTAACTGAAGCTAATTTTTTAATTAAAGTAGGATGTGTTAATGTCATAATGTGTGGATCGGAACATTCCAGAAACTTCAATTTCATTTGGTATGATTTACATTTTCCGTCTTCAAAGCTTTCATCACAATTAATTATATTATGCTCTTGCATGAAATCGAAATAGCGTTTGTATCTGTCCACCATTTTATTAAGTTTAACAGAAGAAAGCGGAATCCATATATCTCTAATTTCGTCTTCACCGAAACAATCTATTTTATTTTTTTCCAAAGTAATATACATCCGGCTTGCGAGTACCCAGAACAGATAGTAAAAATATTCATTTTTAAACCCTTTGAATTTTTCTTGCGTATTTAATATTTGTTCACATTTATAATTTTGTATTACAATATTGTACATTCATATACATTTTTAAATATCTTATAATTTTATTATCACGCAGTGTTGTGATAGATATAAGAAAATGTACGGTTATGCTTTAATATTCTAAACCCTGATTTTATTTGATAATGGGAAATAAAACCTGGGTGTGCATTAATGCTGTTAGTTAAACATCATTCCATACACCACTCTCACCATTATATGTTGGGGAAGGTAGTTTGTATGCTATTCAATACCAGTAATTTAACCCTTGTTTTTGAAGTGTAAAAAATCCTCAATAATTTGGGGGTTATTGTACTTCAATTAATATTTAAAAATTATTAAATAATAAATATTACCTGATGCATGTGTTAGCGTTGGCCGGGTTTCCATCACTCCATTCTGTATCCAATCATTAAACAGTACCGGGACTGTAACAGCATAACAGTACTGTACTATATAACTACTATCTCTATATCAGTATATAGCTTTAAACAAAGAGAGAGCGTGGTTCTCCGTTATTGTTAAGGAAAGGAAAGATGAAAATGATTAAAAATATGCGTTTAAAATACTGTTTAAAGGGATTTTCAGGTATTTTAATACATATTAATTTTTACAGAATTTCAATGGGGGTTTTATGTGATTTACAGCTTTCATCACCAATTGACGTACTCGAACTGGCCATTTCGACTGAAATATACCTAAATACAGTTTTTTACATGTTTTAGGTATGGGTTTTGGATATTTAGAAAATATACAATGACTTAACTGAATATGCACACGGTATTCCAGATTTAAACGTTATTCATAATTAAATTCACATCTAAGAACAAATCTAATTTATAACTCATGTGGAATGAAAAACTGCTGCGTGTCTTTAATATGTATTATTGAAAATTTCTCCGACAAATTAAATTGAGCACGTAAGAACGATCCATCTAAATCAGGATTTTGAAAATATATTTTATTCAAACGGCCACTTTGTTTCATTTTATTAAAGATTTCACGGTCATAGGTTCTATTAAAAAATGGAAACGAATATCCTATAATTACTAAAATTTGTGTCGCTTCAGCTATTTGTTTAGCTATCGAAAATGATTTATCGGAAATTGGATTATTGACTTCCCAACAAAAAGAAAATAGCTCATCAAAATTGGCATGTTTATTATCAGTTTTATAAACCTGTAACGCAGCCTCTAAAGCATCGTAATCATCCAAATGTTGAGTAATACTGAAAAGGTTATTAAAGCCGCTTAATTGTCTGAAAAACCCGGCAATCCCATTTAAATGAACAATGTTGTAAAGTGAATGTGAACCATTAGAATATTCGTATCGTGGGAAGGAACCTATTTCTTCTTGCAGGTCTTCAATTTCCAGATTACGAAAATAATTTTCTGCTGCTAACTCAAGTTGAATATCATAATTCCATGTAATAAATTTTATTTGTTCCGGTATTTTTAATATTCCCTTTGGTCTGTCTAATAAAGAGGCTAATAAAGCATCATACCTCAAATCAAAATATTTTTTATATTGCCAAAGATAAAAGGCGACTGACAGGACCTTCTTTAATTTAATTAATAACTTAATCTCACCCGTTAGATAAAGGCGTCTTGCTAAGGTATCAACTGTCAGATGTTTCTGTGATTCTTTTATAAGCCAAATTAAATCTTGATGGAATGTGGTAGCACAACTAAAATCTTTAAATTTACTTTTATCTGTAAGGTCATAGTGCTCCTGAATATTATTTAAAGAACGATTTAAACCGTTAATGGTAGGTAATACATTAGCGCTGGCACCAGCACCTGTATAATAGGTGATGTTAATCATAGTTTATAATACGAGATCCCAATATACGGTAATATTTTTTCACACATGCCGCTCATAACATTCTACAGATATTTTAGAAAGTATTGCGTCTTGCATTGATGGTTTCAGCTGACAATAATTATCCGGTTGTATTGAAAGCGTACATAATATTCCTAAAGGTGGCAATTCATCTTTCTGAATAAGATAAAATTTAATTATAAATTAAAGAAATCAGATGGAGACACTTTCAATGCGTCAGCTATTGATAAAATTGTTTTAAAGGTAAAATTAACTTTCCCTTGCTCAATCCTGTGTAAGGTTGCTTTTTCCAGATTTGCTTCATCAGCAAGCTTTTGTAAGCTCCATGGCTTAGGCTCTTGAATTGAGCGGAAATACTTTATCGCTTTCCCAAATTTTATTTTTTCGTTCTCAAAATCCACACACAAATGTGGAATACCATTCTAATATTATTGTGGTAGTGAAATACTACAAATTATTTGTTTTTGTATCTTTGTTGCACTCTGAAGTTGAATTCATTAAGGTTAATTCGTTCATTTTTGAATTTAAAATTGATTACCGGCAAAAGCAAATATATAGCAGGATTTAAATAATGGCTTCAGCATTTACGCAACCAGTTCTTTAATTAAAACTATTATGAAAAGGATAATTTTTGTATTTATTTCTGTGTTTCTGACTACCACATTTACTACAGCTATCGCTCAGACGCCGGCTTATGTACCTAAGAACGGTTTAATTGGCTGGTGGCCATTTAATGGAAATGCGAAAGATGAAAGCGGTAATGGAAATAATGGTACAGTTTCCGGTGCAACACTCTCTGTAGATAAGTTTGGTAAAACAAATAGCGCTTATCATTTCGATGGTAGTAATGATTATATTGATCTTAATAATTTAGATGATCTTAATGGTTTAGAAGAATTTACTTTCAATGGCTGGGTAAAATATGAGCAAAATACATATAACGTAGTTTTTAGCCACTGGATTTCAGGTGCGAATCCAAATGGCGATATTGGTATATATATAAATATTGATCAAAATAGACACATAGATATTGCAATGGAAGGCGGGTATGGCATAGTTGGTTCTCTGCAACTGGACACCGGTATTTGGTCCATGATTACAGTTGTTTACAATGGTGCTGAAGCAAGTAATGCAGAAAAATTAAAAGTTTATGTTAATGGTCAAGAAGATGTATTAAATTTTAATAGTAGAAATGTTCCAGACAAAATTGGATCGCAAGCTAATACAACCTTAATTGGCGCCCGTGGTGTTAGTTGGGGTATTGATGGATATAGTACCGGTACTATTGATGACATCGCATTGTGGTCACGGATCATAGATAAATGTGAAATTTTTGATCTATACCATTCACAATTAAATTCCGGTCGTGTAAAATTGTCCAGTAATGGCATTAATACCATTGGCGCAGATTTCATCGTTACAGCTTCCGATACCGCTAAATTATCCTATCAATGGCAGACAGATGTTGCAGGTTTGGGATGGATAGATTTAAAAGATAATACCGTTTACCAAGGATCATCATCTCCAAAATTAACCGTCAATAATTTAGCGCTCGCTAATCATAATCAATTATTACGTGTAGTTACAACTGGTACATGTATGGATACTTCAGAAGGAACAGCGATTGTTTTGGCAGATACATGTATAACGCATGTAACTGATACAGTCGTAGTAAAAACCTATGATACCATCCGCGTATCTGTGACTGATACTTTAATTATCAATGTAAACTATACCAGTATCGGTAACCAGCCAAAATATAATGCTATAAAGGTTTATCCAAATCCTTCAAGCTCCGAGGTTGTCATAGACTACGGTAATTACGCTGTTTTGAATGGTTTTACTACAATAATTTATTCTGCATCTGGAGTGCCAGTTTATAACCAGTTAATAACTCAAAACAAGGTAGTAATTGATTTATCGACAATTGGTAAGAAGGGTGTATATTTTCTACATATCGTAGATAAAAATAATACCATTGTAGAATCAAGAAAAATTATTCTTCAGTAAATAATTGACAGAATACTGTATTTACCGGTAAGCATCTGTATATCTCACTATTCAATATTTAAAATCATGATTATACGTCCGTTTCAAGATGATATTTTCGAGCATATCGAAAATAATAAATGTGATGCTTTCATTGTATGGGGCCGAAAAGGTTTTACATCCATCTATGCAACATGGGGACAATTTGCAGAACGGCATAAAGAAGATATAGATTTTTATGATATGGCGATTTCGCCCTGGCAGAAAAATCATTCTAAGCCCGTACCGGTTAATTTAAATGGACAGCAGAAATATTTTTATTTTATCCGTAATGACAATGATGATGACACCGTTTCTGATTCGAGATTTGTTTTACAGTTAATCAGTGCGTTTTACCAATTATTGAATCTTGGTATATCGCGTATTGCAATGAATGGTTCCGTGTCGCCTGGCATCAGATCAGTACGCGAGTTTAATAACGATGCGGAAATGCAGAATGAAATTAAAACGCAAAATGACATTCTAAATACAGACCGGGTTAATTTAATCATTGATTTTTTGTTTAGTTTACATGTTCAGAGACAACCAAATCTAACTGTTGATTTAGTATCAATGACTGATGTATTTGTAAAGAATATACCCAGAGAAATTTTTTACCAGTAGATTTTATTATGTGGATTAGGTGTCTTTTCGAAAAAAAATAGGTCGACTTTGAAAGCACCATTATACCCTTAGATATGGCACCAGGTATTGTTTTTAAGAGCACGGATGCCGGTACCATCGCCAATGCTCTGGGATGGGGACTACTTTGATGACTGTTATTTCACAGAATTAGCAAAAGTGCTTACAGTACCAAATTCATTTAACACCTTTAAACACCAGGTATTATGCTTTGCGTTAAGTTATATTAAATAAGAGTATATCAAATAAAATACAATTCATAGATTATTAGATGTCTTCTAAAAAGTCGTAGAATTCGTTATAAGGCCCATTTTGCATTTTATTCAAATCCTGACCTAAAAACCTGTTAAAATCTTTCAAGTCTAATAATTCTATTTTTTTATTAAATACCTGATCTTTTCTCTTTTGAAAGAAACTGGGAAGGTTGGGATAAGGGTCAATAATTAGTAATTTTGAGCCTTTTTTGCTTTTAAAATATTTTTCAATGTAGTCGTTTATTTTACTATCCTTAAAACCATAACCAATAACAATTAATAAGGACGAAGAATTTAGGTTCTTTTTTAAATGGTTGAATAGTGGTTTATTATAGTATTCATAGGTGTATTGTCTTACTTTGGTTTTTATGCCTGATAAAAAATAGGAATGATATTCTAACCACGAATTGAAGTAATATAGAGCCCCGTCACTATTTTTAAGTTCCTTATAAAAATCAACAGTTGACATTCCTGGCAATCTTTTTACAATATCCTGCTTTGATCTGTCCCTATAATGGAATTTATATTGATCTATACTGCCGTGTAATTTATAGAGGCTAATCAATTCTTCATACTTATTATTAAAGAATTGTAATCGAAATTTATATCCCGCGTGTTCACCTATTCTGAAGGTTCCATAAAACTTTGATCCCATTTCTGTAAAGCCGTCAGAAAAATGCTTTTGTAGAGAAGAATTTTCAATTAATCTTTCAAATAAAATATCATGATTGAGTGTGTGAATATGGAGCTTATATTTACTGATAAGTTTGTTTAAGAGTTGAATAAAAACTGAATATGGTCGCATATCGAACTCATTAAATGTCAGAAGTGACTCTATAAGTTGGTTTACTACTCGCTTCGTGAAATCAAAAAGATCGGCAATATTCCACCTATAAAATGTGCTTTGAAAAGCACGGCTGTGCGTATTAATAAATGTTTCGATAAAGTCTCTTTGGTTTTCATCAAGTGTTTGAATATGATAGCAATGCGCAAAATCAATTAGAAAATCATAAAATTCCTCATAGTGAACTGGTTTAAACATTAAGTAGAATTAAAAAAGCGGCGAGAAAATGCCAGTTT
>DAIUCM010000087.1:0-17022 GCA_036846145.1 Bacteroidota bacterium | reverse complement strand
TGAATTATTTTTACTCTTTAAAAATAACGCTGTTATTATTAGAACTTAGCCTTAATTATTTATCATCTTGTGGCCAAATTGATAATAAAGGTGCAGATGAAAAACTTATAGAAAATTTACATTCAATAACAAAAAATGAAACTGTGCAAATTGACAGCATACAAGCACAGGAAATCGGCGATAATTTAAAAGAAACATTAAAATCAGAAGATTATTATCCAAATTGGAAGTGGTATTATTTTAAAGAAGGAAAGTTCAAGACGAAGTTTCCTGTAAAACCTTTAACTGGAATTTCCAATAAAAAACTTGAAAGTAAAAACATTGCTTTTACCACTGTATTCTTGACAGAAGAAGAATATAATCTTCCAATAAGTGCCTATTCTGTTTCTTATTCTAAAATGCCTGATTACAATATAAATCAATTAGATTCGCTCTTTGAGGTTATAAGAAATTATATTATTTATGAATATGGAAAGATAACAATGGAAACTCGCGTGGTTCAGAGTAATAAGGATCCGGTAAATGAATATGAATATTATATCAACAAGGAAAATAATTACAATTGAGAAACATACATAAGGGTAAGATATACTTATGGAATGTTATATTTTATTGAAATCTATGGAAAGGTTAATCAGGAAAATATAGCAAAAGAACGAGATTTTATAAACTGTTTGCAATCAATTTAACAAAGTTGAAAAATTGATTTTATTTAGAATTTTACTGACATTATTTATTGCCCATTGATTTAAGTATTTTTGCAGCTTATTATATATGGAAACGAAGAAAATTCTCAATTATATAAACGGGAAA
The DNA here is from genome assembly GCA_036846145.1 of Bacteroidota bacterium. GTDB lineage: Bacteria > Bacteroidota > Bacteroidia > CAILMK01 > CAILMK01 > DAIUCM01. The sequence continues at coordinate 16,209 of DAIUCM010000087.1, read as the reverse complement.
TTACAGGAGCCGAAATCGGGTAAATATATAGATAATATAGAGCCGGCAACCGGAAAAGTATATTCCTATATTCCTGATTCTGATGCAAATGATGTAGAAGAAGCCGTTGAAGCAGCACAGAAAGCGTTCCCCGCCTGGGCGAATCTTACCGCAGAAAAACGCTCGGCTTACATGCTCAAAATATCAGCTTTAATTGAAGAAAAACTGGATGAACTGGCGCTGGCAGAAAGTACCGATAACGGCAAACCTTTGTGGCTGGCAAAAGCAGTAGATATTCCGCGCGCAAGAGATAATTTCAGGTTTTTCGCTACCGCTATTTTACATGAACACAGCGAATCTCACCAGACAGATGGAACGGCATTCAATTACAGTCACCGCAGCCCGATTGGCGTGGCCGGTTGCATTTCTCCCTGGAATTTGCCTTTGTACCTTTTCACCTGGAAAATTGCGCCTGCACTTGCTGCCGGAAACTGCGTTGTAGCTAAACCCAGCGAAGTTACACCCATAACAGCCTATCTGCTATCTGAAATCTGCATTGAAGCTGGTTTACCTGCTGGCGTTTTAAATATCGTTCACGGAACCGGCCCGAATGTGGGTTCCGCCATTGTTTCTCACCCTAAAATTCCCGCTATTTCGTTTACCGGCGGTACCAAAACCGGACAGGAAATTGCCCGCGTTGCAGCGCCTATGTTCAAGAAATTAAGTTTAGAGCTTGGCGGTAAAAACCCGAACATCATTTTCGCCGATTGTGATTTTGACGCCATGCTGAAAACAACAATTCAGTCGAGTTTTGCGAATCAAGGCCAGATCTGTTTATGCGGTTCAAGGATTTTCGTGGAAAGGCCCATATATGAGAAGTTCAAAAAATCCTTCGTAGAGAAAGTAAGCGCTTTGAAGATTGGCGATCCGCTGGAAGATGCATCAAGAGTTGGCGCTGTGGTTTCTAAAATGCACCAGGAAAAAGTATTGAGTTATATTCAATTAGCGCAGGAAGAAGGCGGAAAAGTGCTCACCGGCGGAAAAGCTGTAAATCCCGAAGGCCGTTGCGAAAATGGTTATTTCATAGAACCAACTATTATTGAAGGCTTACCGCACACCTGCCGCACCAACCAGGAAGAGATTTTTGGCCCGGTTGTAACCATTATGCCTTTCGATACAGAGGCAGAAGTGCTGGAAATGGCAAACAGCACGCAATACGGTTTAAGCGCAACCATCTGGACGAATAATCTGCAAGTTGCTCATCGTGTAGCGCACAATTTACACAGCGGAATTATCTGGATCAATACATGGCTATTAAGAGATCTTCGTACTCCTTTCGGTGGAATGAAACAAAGCGGTGTTGGCCGTGAAGGTGGTTTTGAAGCGTTGCGTTTCTTTACAGAAGTGAAGAATATCTGTGTGAAGCTTTGATCAATGAACAATTTACCAATTACCAATTATCAATGGAGGTGATTTCAATTAATGTTATTAGGTTAAGTGTAGTTATAATAGAAGGTTTGTGAGCCACAAACCTTGGAGCGCCATAGGTAAATTGAAACGATAAACAAGCTTTGCATTTCAAAGTGTAAATGATTAGACCACAAAAGCTTAGCTGGCAATCATTCGGAGCTCCCCGGGCTGTGGCTCACATCCCGGAACCTTAGTTTTAAGCGAATTACAAAAAATATAAATTTCTACATCACCAGTTCTGTAAACTGCAATTCATACAATTTCTTATATAAACCATTTTGCGCGAGTAATTGCTGGTGCGTTCCGCGTTCTGCGATTTTACCTTTATCCAGCACAATTATCTGGTCAGCGTTTTGTATGGTGGCAAGTCTGTGCGCAATAACAATAGATGTACGATCTTTTAACAATACTTCTGTGGCATGCTGAATCATTTCCTCAGTTTCATGATCAATGCTGGAAGTTGCTTCATCGAGGATAAGTATTTTCGGATCTTGTATTATGGCGCGAATAAATGAAATAAGTTGGCGCTGGCCGGTAGATAAAGTCGCGCCGCGTTCCTGCACTTCATAATCATAGCCATTTGGAAGCCTTTCTATGAATTTTTCCGCGCCGACAAGTTTTGCGGCTTCAATCATCTGTTCGCGTGTAATGTTCTCATTATAAAGCTTTATGTTGTTGGAAATGGTATCAGAAAATAAGAAGACATCCTGCAGAACAACAGCTATCTGTTTGCGCAACCAGGATAACTTGTAGTTTTCTATCGGCACATCATCTATGCAAACCGCGCCTTTCTGGTATGTATAAAGCCTGTTAATGAGGTTTGTAATAGACGATTTTCCGGCGCCAGTGTGGCCAACAATCGCCAGCATTTTACCCGGCTCCACTGTAAAACTAACATCTTTCAGAATCCAGTTGTCTTCAGGTTTTTCATCATCGTAACTGAACCAAACATTTTTGAAATCTACTTTTCCCGGCAATGAATTTGGCGATTGCGCGCCTTTATCGGGAATATGATCTTCCATATCCAAAACCTTAAAAATACGGTCGGCAGCTACCATGCCCATCTGTAAAGTGTTGAATTTATCGGCGATCTGGCGTATTGGCCTGAATAACAGGTTTATGCAGAATATAAAAGCCAGCAAAATACCGAAAGTAACATCTCCGCTGATGATGCCTTTTGCGCCCCACCATATAATCAATGCCACAGAAATAGATGATAAAACTTCAATAACCGGGAAAAAAACCGAATAAGCGAAAATTCCTCTGATGTTGGCATCCCTGTGTTCGGCGTTGATCTGGCGGAATTTACGGTCTTCCTCAACCTGGCGGTTAAAAACCTGCACGATCTGCATACCGGTTATATGTTCCTGTAAAAAAGCATTCAAACGGCCGACTTGAGTGCGTACATCCTGGAAAGAAAGCTTTACCCGTTCCTTAAAAATATAAGCCGCCACAAGAATAAACGGGAAAATGGAAAGCGTAATAAGGCTCAGCTGCCAGTCAATATAAAACATCCACGAGAGGATAAAAATAATGAGCAGCAGATCGCCGGCAATATTTATAAGTCCCTGCGCGAAAACATCGGCCACCGTTTCCACATCGCTCACGGTGCGGGTAATCATAGTGCCAATGGCTGTGCGGTCGAAAACCTTTAAACGGAAATGCAGAATATGATCGAAAATGCGGCTGCGTAAATTAGCAATTGCCTGTTGGCCAAGCCAGTTGGTATAATACGTCTGGAAATACATCACCAAACCCTGGCCGGTTAGCAATGCAAGCAGAATAAGGCTGTTGTTTATTAATCCTGCTTTGTCGCCAGTCCATATTTTACTGTCGATGGTATTACGAATCATAATGGGAATGGAAATTCCCAGAACAGCAAGCGCAATGGTTAGCAGTATGGAAAGATAAAATATTTCCCTGTGCTCGCTGATTAAACCCATTACCCTGCGCAGCAAATTGGAATCGAAAGCGCGGCCTGTAACTTTATATTCGAAACTCAAATTTTTTCAGTTTTCAATGATCAATAAACAATTAACAATATGGTTTGAAGCATTTTTCAGCAATGTTATATATGTAGAATTAAAAGATTAAAAAATTAAAAAATTAAAATTACCCTGCATAATCGGAATTAAACCTTCATGTTGCAGCATTAATTACAGACTACGCATAACCCATAACCCATAACTCATAACTTTACCAGCAGTCCGTCCGGGTAAATTACTTTGCTTAAATATAATCCTTCGGCGGGTGCGGCACTTCCGGCTTTCCGGCAATCTTTGCTTTCAATTACTTCCCTAAGCCAGTTTACGTCCTTTTTCCCACGGCCAATTTCAAGCAAACTTCCAACCACAATGCGTACCATGCCACGTAAAAAGCGGTTAGCTGTAATGGTAAACATTAATTTATCATCAGGTTGATTCTCCCATTTCGCAAAACGAATATCGCAAAGATGATGTTTTTCCTGCTCGTTTATTTTGCTAAGCCCTTGATATTCCTGGTATTCGAGCAGGATTTGCGCGGCTTCATTCATCTTTTCAATATCAAGATTATAAAATATCTGCGCGGCAAGTTCCTGGCTGAAGGGATCTTTTTTTTGTGAAATGATATATTCGTAACTGCGTTCTACCGCGCTCCAACGGGCATTTGTCTCTTCATCTGCAACTGTAAAAATTTCATGTACGGCAATATCATTCGGCAGAAAAGAATTGAGTCTATATTTAATGTTGCCGGAAAATGCCTTGGTAGTATCGAAATGCAGGTAAAATTCCTTTGCATGTACGCCGGTATCTGTTCTTCCACAGCCGATGCAGTATATTTCTTCGCCCAAAATAAGGCTTAGTTTTTCATTAAAAACCTGCTGAATGGTGAGCGCATTTGGCTGTATTTGCCAGCCGTGGTAATTTGTGCCTTTGTAAGAAATTTTGAGGAAGTAGCGCAATTCAATTAGCTGATTTGAAAATTTGAAAATTTGAAAATGAAAGCTCGTGTAAATTCATCTTCAAATTTTCAAATTGGCACATTTTCAAATTATGATTTTGAGTTCATAATATCTTCAATCTCTTCAGCTTCCAGCGGAATGTTTGCCATAAGATCAATTACACCTTCGTGCGTTATCAGCACATCATTTTCCAGGCGTATGCCTAAACCTTCTTCCGGAATATAAATGCCTGGCTCACAGGTGAAAACCATTCCTTCCTGCATTGGTAAATAGCGGTTGCCAACATCGTGTACATTTAAGCCAAGGAAATGCGAAGTGCCGTGCATAAAATATTTTTTATACGCAGGCCATGTTGGGTCCTGGTTGGTAATGTCGCGGCTTGTAATCAGGCCTAAATCAACCAGTTCTTTTTCCATAATATGTCCCACAGCTTCATGATAACTCATTAAAGTATTGCCTGGACGAAGCATTTTTTTAGCAGCTTTCATTACACGTAAAACAGCATCGTAAACCTGGCGCTGGCGCTTTGTAAACCTGCCATTTACCGGGATGGAACGTGTGAGATCCGAAGCATAATTGGCATACTCGGCACCAAAATCAAGTAAAATCACATCGCCATCTTTACAAGGCTGGTCGTTGGCAATATAATGTAAAACACAGGCGTTTGGCCCGCTGGCAACTATTGGTTCATAAGCGTGGCCGCGGCTGCGGTTGCGTAGAAATTCATGTGTTAGCTCAGCTTCAATTTCGTACTCCATTACACCCGGTTTCACAAACTTCAAAACGCGCTCAAAACCTTTTTTGGTGATTCCGCAGGCATTTTTTATCAGCTCTACTTCAATATCTGATTTTACTGCGCGTAAACGATGCATGATTGGCGCCAGGCGCTCGTACTTGTGCAAAGGAAACTGCTCACGTATTTTACGAACCTGGCGAAAATCGGTATAATCTGCCGGTGAAACATAGCGGTCGTGCTCATTTAAGTGCAGGTAAATATTCTCTGCCTGGTTTACAATTACAGGTAATAGTTTCTCAAAATCCTGCGCCCACACAACTTTTTTAATGCCGCTTACTTCGGTAGCCTGCGCTTTGGTAAGTTTTGCGCCTTCCCAAATGGCAATGGTTTCGTTGGTTTCGCGAACAAAAAGTATCTCGCGCCAGTCGGCATTCGGCGCATCGGGGAACATCAGCAACATGGTTTCTTCCTGGTCCACACCTGTAAGCCAGAAAATATCGGGATTCTGGTTAAAAGCATGGAAAGCATCGGCGCTTTTTGGCATCAGGTCGTTGGCAAAAAATATAGCTACAGAATTTGGTTTGAGCTGCTTTTTCAGCTTTTCGCGGTTCTGTATAAACAGCTTGTTATCTATTGGTGCGTAACGCATTTCTTCTGGAATTTTTGAATGTTGAATTTTGAATGATCTTTTACAGCAGTTAAGCTATTTTTTCGCTTTGGTATATATGGTTTTGCTGCTGTAAAGAATCAAGCTTTAGCAAACGCAAAGTAACACATTTTGGCGCAATCCATTAAGCTAAAAAATGTTAAAAATATGCTTGCCCGGAAATATTGCGTCTTTAAGTGTATATTAAGTTATTATTCAAATAAGATTCTGTAATTTGTTTGCTGAAACATGAATGCACACGAAATACTGGGCGTACCGGCCGGCGCTTCCAAAGAGGAAATAAAAAAGGCTTACCGCAAGAAAGCTTTCGAATATCATCCCGATAAAAATAATGCGCCCGACGCGCAGGAAAAATTTATAAAAATTACCGAAGCTTATGAAGAGCTTGTAGAAGGCAAGAGGCCGCAGCGCAGCCAAAGTTATACACCGCCAAATTATAGTTATGAAGATATTTTGGAGCGACGCCAAAGGGAAAGACATGAGCGTGCCGAACGCTACGCCCGCATGCGCTACGAACAGTTCCAGCAGGAAACCGATGCATTTAAATCGGCAGATTCCTATTATTTCGTAGTAAGCGGCTATTTTTTCCTTATTGGTATTTTTATACTATTTGGCGCTGCGTTTTGCTTTTTCCCGGTTTACCTGGCTATAAATAACGGCATAGTGGCCGGCATAATAAGCTGTTTATTCTTAGTGCCGGTTGGTTTGGCGGTAATTGAAAGCGGGCTGCAGCTGTTTAATGAGTTTAAACCTTATTTACGCGAAAAGGGCTATGTAAAACCGGAAAAACAGGCAGATACCGATAAAATTGATGAAGATGATGAACAAGAAGCTGCGCAGAAAAGCAGGAAATTCAGTTTTATACCGGCAGCTAACTTCAGCGAATACAGGGTTTTAAAACTCGCTTTGTTTTTACCTTTCATTTTTTCGCTGTTGATATTTTTCGATTATATTTTGCCTTATAAAAATATAGCGCAAACAGTTCAGTCTCCGCCAGATATAGAACATTACAGAAGATACAGCCTTGTAATCATTGAGTTCGAGAATGGCAGTTATGAATTTGAGGCAGATGCAATTAACGTTGAAATTAACGAGCCTGTAAATCTATCTTTTACGCCAGTTTTCAACGTATTGCGCAAGATGGAATTCGAGGATAAATTAAAAGAGCCAATAGATGTAAGGCCTTCTATTTACGACGCGGCGCTTTTTATTGCACTCGCCATATTTTTACTATGTTACCTTGGCCTAGCAGCCCGCCACGAAAATGAAATATCAGCCGCGGCTTTAATAAGTTACGCACTCGGCCTTATGCTTTATTTATTTGGTATGTAAGCAATTGAAAGAAATTTACTTGTATTTACAGCAACATAAAGCATTTTTGAGCGATGCCTTATATGCAAACTTGCCGTAAGAATAGTTTTTTAAGGCTTTTAACGTGAACTTGGGAATGATTGATGTGTAAATCAATGCGCTACAAATAATCCATATAGTATATTTTCCAAAAATGCTTTAGTTAAGCAATGGCTGGCGTTGGGAAACGCTATCCTCGTCCGCAAGCGTTTGAAACGCGCGCGAGCCTCTCCGACTGAGAATCTAATACGATAATGTTTGTTTTGCTTTTAATAATTGGCAATAACAAACGCTCAGGCTATCCTAAACAAATATGAAAACAATCCGCAGGCAACTCGCGCGCGTTTCTCAACGCGTGCGGATGAGTTCCGCGTCTCGGACGCTTGCAATAATTCTCAGATTCACATCTAATTCCCGGGTCCACGTTGTTTTTAGTATATATTATGTATTTGCCTGAAATGATTTTCGTCAATTTTACATCGAAAAGCAGGCGAAAATTGTTACTGAATAGAAATACCCGTAAATTGCGCTATTATTAGCATTCAAAAAATTAGCTTGAATAACGAACAGATCATAAAAACGTACGGCCCCATGCTGCAGAATATAGCGCTTAAAATGCTTAAGTGCCGGGCAGATGCGGAAGATCTTGTACAGGATACGTTCGTGAAATGGCTTAGCGTGGACCAGGAAAAAGTACAGAATACAAAGGCGTATCTTATTGGTTCTGTAACAAATACATGCCTTAACCACATCAGCAGCCTAAAGCGCAAAAAAGAAGAATATTTCGATAATTTCCAGTGGCCGGAGTTTAAGAACTGGTTTACAGCGCCGGATTTTTCGCACCTGGATTTTGAAGCCGAAGTTTCCGCAGCATTCGCAGCCATACTGAATAAGCTGGAACCTTTGGAGCGCGCTGTTTTTTTGCTGAAAGAAGTTTTTAACTACGATTACGAAATGCTGCAGGAATTGCTTGGGAAAAAGCAGGACCATTGCCGCCAGTTAATGAGCCGTGCCCGCAAGAAACTTAATTCCGAATCAGGCAAGTTTTCGGCCATGCTCAGTAAAAAGCAGGAACTCTTCCATAGCTTCAAAAATGCCTGCCATATTGGCGATGTAAATGAGCTGGTGGCTGTTTTAAAAAGAGATATTTCGATGGCTTAAAGCCTGCTGAAAAATATTTTTATTCTTTTTTGTCACAAAATCAAACCTTGTTTGTCTTAATTACTAAACGCCCATAAAAGCAATTGGGGCACTTATTACCCTTTTATTTCATTTAGTAGCACATGTTAGTAATTATTTCGTTTTTTATCGCGCACTGGTACTTGTCATTATTTTTCCAGACCTTCTTTTTACATCGCTATGCCGCGCACCGTACTTATACGATGAGCCGTTTCAGCGAGAAAGTGTTTTTTGTACTTACCTGGATTTTCCAGGGCTCGCATTACCTTAGCGCTTATGGCTATGGCGTAATGCACAGGCTTCATCATGCGTTTGCCGATACGGAGAAAGATCCGCACTCGCCTAAATATGATGATAACCTGTTTAAAATGATGATTAAAACGAAAGATGTTTACCAGGATATTAACAAGCGCAGGGTAGAGGTAGATCCTAAATTCACCGCTAATGTACCGCAATGGCAGTGGTTCGATGAATTTGCAAGCTCATGGCCGAGCCGTTTGTTCTGGGTTGGGGTTTACGTTGCCATTTATGCCGTTTACGCTACACATTGGTGGTTATGGCTGCTGCTTCCTATACAAATTTTAATGGCTCCTGTACATGGCGCTATCATCAACTGGTTCGCGCACAAATATGGTTACCGTAATTTCGAAGTAAGCGATACTTCCATGAATTTTTTACCGGTAGATTTCCTGATGCTTGGCGAAAGCTATCATAACAATCACCACAAATTCGGTTCGCGCATAAACTTTGGCGGTGTTCGCTGGCACGAGATAGATCCTGTTTATTACGTTGCCCTTGGTTTGGATAAACTGGGTGTAATAAAAATACGCAACCGTAAAGGTGCTGAAGCAGAAGAAACACTTAAAAAAGCAGCTTAAGATAGTTTAGTTTACATATATTCCCTTTGTAAAAAATGCTTTGTGCCTTTTGGGTGTAAAGCATTTTTTGTGTTTGGTATATATGGAAAGCCGGTTCAACTGCCGATCGCGGACTGCTGGCGCAAGTACAGTGCAACGGAACTTGTGCCTTTGTTTCCAATAAATTCTTAAAGTCAACAAATTAAATCATTTTTCGAATGATGTATATATGGGAAATTGCTTTTTAGTGATAAGCAGGCACAAGTTCCGTTGCACTGCACTTGCGCCAGCTAAACGATTAGTAAGTTATTTCAGATTTATTGGCCTTCTAAAGCATTTTCCGGGACGTTTCTATTTGAATAATATACTCTAAATCACTCCTGAAATATAATTCCAGTCGGCTTCTGCCTGCGCAAATTCCTGCGTGGTTTGTATAAGTCTTGGTTTTATCCGGTCGCGCGCCATAAGTATCTGCTGGCGAATTTTATTCAACTCTGTCGGGCCTTGTAATAAGATGTTTTCGAGCTGTTTTTTCTTAGCTGCTATTTTTCGGTCCAGGTCTGCGATATCGCGCGGATCAACACCAACATTCGGGTTAAAAACAAACTTTGCTTCCAGTTCTGCGCGCCATTCCAGTAGTTTTTGCGTCAGCACACGGCCAAAACCCGGCACATTCTGCACATCTTTTTTATTAATGTCCGATGCGTTTTCAATGCCGTAAGAAAGCAGCATGCTTTTTCGCTCAACACCAATATTATCGAACTTAAAATCTGTAATTCTGAATTTTTCCAGGTAACGGTTCAGCTGGTTCTCGCGCAGCTTGTTTTTTAGTTTGGTAAGTTCGCGGTTGCGGAAATTATCTATATCAAGATATTCATTTTTAGCATCTTCAAGCTCATTGAATTTCTGCCTGAATTTTGCATCGCCGGCCTGGCTTTCCCAATCGCTAAGAGCGGCATCGTAGCGGCTTTTGGCAATGGAATATTTCAGCAGGATCTTATTTTTTACAGGTTCTTTTTTCCAGATCATGTGCGCTGCCAATAAACCTGCAATCCACATCACCCAGAAAAAGCCTGTATTAAAAAGTGCAAGGCCAAGCAACATTCCCGCTATAAAAATACCAACGGCAAAGGCTTTTGTAATGATCTTGCTTTTACGTACCTGCTTTGCAACTTCGCCGGGCTGTACTTGCGGCAAAGGCAAAAATTCTGCCCTTCCGGGAGACTTTATATTGCTGATACTGAGCCATAAAGTATTAAGGCTGAAACCGGCAATATGAATTTGCGCTGTATTGATCACAAACAGATCTACACCCAGATCTTTCTCCAGCTTACACCATGGGCAGGCGCTTAAACTATTGAAAAAATGATGTGAGGGATTGATACTGCATGTTCTGAGCTGCGTGCTGAAATTGGTTATCGCATCGAGCCATTGTGCTGCTGTCGGGCGCTCTGCCGCATATAAGCCATTGCCCAGAAATGCTTTCTCAAACAAACCAAAAACATCTTGCGGAAGCGCAGTTGCCGGCAAGGTAAATGGCGGCGGCTGCATCTGGAACTTCTGCGCCTGCGCGCTGTAAGCAAACCTGTGCTCGCGAATGGCTTTGTATATCGGCATATCTCCATGGCCAAGAAATCTGCCTGCGAAGGGATGCCGGCCCATAAATAGGAGATGAAAAAGCAAAACAGATAAGCCAAATGCATCATGGTTTGAGCTGCGAGATGTTTTTGTAAAGTCTGCGCCATGCAATTCGGGAGGTGTATATTCCACAACGCCTACTTCGCACAGGAATTTCTGCTCCTGCAGCTGCACCTGGAAACTATCGCAATCTATAAGTTTTACCAGGCCATTTGCCGCAACAACCAGGTTTCCATGATTAAGATCGCCGATGACATGACCGTTTTGGTGAATAACGGAAACCGCGCGCGCAGCATTTGCCGCAACATGCAGTAAAAAGCGCCAATCTGCATGTGGGAATTCCTGTCGCCGGCTTTTCGGGCTGTAGAGTTCATGAATGGGTTTGTAGCCTGTTATTTTAGGCATTATAAAACCACTTATCTTCCCTCTTTTCGTCTGAAGCGTTTCAACCGGCCAGGCAGCAATATTCTGCAGCGATTCGTTTTTCAAAAGCACCATGCTTCGCAGCTTTTCTTCCTTGCGCGGATGAATGGTTTCGTGGTAGATTTTCGCTACAATATTGGGCTTGCCTTCCACATCAAAAACAGCACCTTCGCCACCTTCGCCCAATTTCTGGCTGAAGTTTACCGGGTTGCCGTTTGCATCATAAAAGGAAGCCATTTGCGTAAATTATGCAGAAATATTTGTTGATTGACGACTCGCCAGAATCAGGGTTTTATCATCATCTGTACGCTCATTTACACGGTCTGAATGGAGAAAATCAGCTAATGCCTTATTAAGATGATCTGTTTCATTGCCATTATTTAAAGCAGAAAAAAAGCCTTTAAAAAACGGGTTATGAACTTCCTGCAAGGCAAAATTAAAGGCAAGCCGTTCCAGGCCATCGGTGAAAACAGCAACTTCTGTAATGTGCCTGTTTATTATATCAAATTGTAAATGATCATGGAAATCTGCATCGGTTAAAAAGTACGTAATGTTTGCGTATGTTCCTTTTTCCGGCCAGAATATCCAGCAATAGGTATCGCATTCATCATCGTTCCCAACCACAATTCCGCCATCGCCAAGCTGTAAAAAAGCTGCCTCATTCTCTGCAATAATGGCCGCCATAAAAGTGCAGGCGAAATCCTTCATCGAAGCATTTTCCGGCGAAGCCATATATGCAAACTGCGCTCTTATTTCTTCCAGCCAGGCTTGTATAATGTTTTTATTTAAGTCGGAAACAGAATTAGCACTGCTTAAAAATTCAACAGCTTTTTGCGTGAATATTTTGCAGGCAGTTTCAGATCCCTCATCCGATCTTGCAGCGCTTCCTGCTCCATCCGATGCTGTCAGAATCAAGATGTTTTCACCGTTGGCTGAAGTAAAAACCGTACAAAGATGAGCATCCTGGCAGGGAATATTTTTTTCGATGTGTGAAGTTCCTGTTGCCGAAGCATGTATAAATCGCCAGCTCTGCATCATACGGAAGCCCAGCCATCCGGCGTTGTCGGGTTTTCCAGTGGTACCGCTTCTCCAGGTCTCGATTGCGAAACAGATTTCATGGATTTGCTTAACCAAAGGAACATGTCTCTGAATCTCAATTCTTTCAGCATTAATGGTTTACGAACCGAAATCTGCTCCAATATTTCCAGGTTAGCGCCTTCCACACCAACAGCAAAAAAGCTGAAAGCGCCTTTTTCTTCACCTTCGCGAACCTGTGCTGCAGCATTTTTCCAGGAATCTGTCGGCGCGCCATCTGTAATTAAAAATATCCAAGGGCGATAATAGTCCACACCGTTCTGTTTGTAGATATTCTTTCGCTGGTTCAATATCTCAAGTCCTAATTCAATAGCAGAACCCATTGGCGTATCGGAATTTGCCGTTAAAAATGGCGGATAAAAAACATCTGCCGTCTGGAAATCTGTTTGTATCTGTGCCGGCCCGAAAGTGATCAGCGCAATTTCCGCACGTTTGGAAGCCAGGCTATCTGCCGCCAGTTCATCCTTAAAAGCAATCAAACCTTCATTAAGCTCTTCAATAGGTTTTCCGCGCATACTGGCAGAAGTATCAACCAGCAGCAAACATGGGCAGCGCGGCTCAGGATTATCGGCAAATTCTATAGCAGAAAAAGGTACTTGTTCTAAATTATCCATGGGTAAATTTTAAAGTAATGGATATACAATTTTACAGGAGCTAAATTAATGCTTTTGCAGAGATATGAGATAATATGTTTGGCAAAAGTAAGTTCAGGAAAGATTTTTTGGTGGCAAAGATATTCGTCCGGCAGCTTGAACACAGGAAAACAGTGTTTTTTACCAAAACTAATGAAGTTTTCTTACTAAAAAGCGGACGCAATGATATGCCTTAAAATGCAAAAAGCGCTTAAACAATGCTGTTTAAGCGCTTTTTTGCGGTCCGGACGGGACTCGAACCCGCGACCTCCGCCGTGACAGGGCGGCATTCTAACCAACTGAACTACCGAACCAGTGTGTAATTCTGGTGCAAAGATATAACAGGTTTTTATATTCTGAAATGTTTTGTGAAATATTTTTTTGAAGTACATATATATACCTATTAAAAAATGCTTTGGGAATAGCAAACTCACCTGTTTTTCACGAACTTTGCTGCCGATGAATGATCAACAGAACAGGAAAGTTTTTTTCAGCGACTGGCAGAATATCTCATACAAAGCGGCCTGGGAAGAGCAGGAAAAATATTTTAACGGCATTATTGATGAGAAAGTCAAGAACCGCAACTTACCTGCAGAAGCCCAATCCCAAACGCCAAACTATCTTTTTTTCTGTGAGCATCCGCATGTTTATACTTTGGGCAAAAGTGGCAGTGCAGATAATCTTTTGCTCACAGAAAATGAACTTCAGGAGAAAGGTATTGAATATTTTAAGACAAATCGTGGTGGCGATATAACTTATCATGGGCCGCAGCAGATTGTAGGTTACCCGGTGCTGGATCTCGATAACTTCTTTACAGATATACATTTATACATGCGCAACCTGGAGGAAGTAATTATTCGCACGCTTGCTGAATATGGCATTGTAGCAGGGAGATTGCAGGGTTATACAGGTGTTTGGCTCGATGAAAATGATCCGGAAAAGGCAAGGAAAATTTGCGCTATGGGTGTGAAATGCAGCCGATGGGTTACCATGCACGGCTGGGCTTTTAATGTAAATGCAGATCTGGATTATTTCGAAAACATTATTCCCTGCGGTATAAAAGATAAAGATGTAACCAGCATGGAGCGCGAGCTTGGCAGAAAAGTGGATATGCAAGAGGTAAAGACGAAACTACTAAAGCACTTTGCGAATGTATTTAACTGCCAGATTGTCGCAGAAGAAGGTTTCGGCATATAAACTGTAAAACTTTTGAAGCTAATATTTATTATAGATTTGTATTTCATTTTCAAATTTTCAAATTCGCTAATTTTCAAATTTTATTCCATATATGAAGAAGTTAAAAAATGCTTTGTTTCAGCTTGTTATAGTTTTGTTTGTTGCAAGCAGCTTAAGCTCATGCGGTTACAATACCATGGTTAATAAAGAAGAAACTGTTACCAGCCAGTGGGCGCAGGTAGAGAATGCTTACCAAAGCCGTACAGATAAGATCGGGCAGCTTGTAAACGTGGTAAAAGGCGCGGCTAATTTTGAAAGATCTACCTTAGAAGCTGTAATAAACGCGCGCGCAAAAGCTACAAGCATCCAGATAGATCCTACAAATCTTACACCTGAAAGATTGCAACAGTTTGAGCAGGCGCAAAGCCAGTTAAGCGGTGCCTTAAGCAGGTTGATGATGACTGTTGAACGTTATCCTGATCTTAAAGCTAACCAGAATTTTCTTAGCCTTCAGGCAGAAGTATCGGAAATGGAGAACAGAATTACCCAGGAACGTCGTAAGTTCAATACCGCTGTTCAGGATTATAACGCATACATCCGCAGCTTCCCGAATAATCTTTTTGCAGGAATGTTTGGCTTCGAGAAAAAAGGATATTTCCAGGCAGATCCTGGTACACAAAGACCGGCCGATATAGATTTTGGTGATTTTAACGGCAATACAAACCAGCAACCGAACACCAACCAGGCGCCAAATACCAGTAATAACAGTACAAATCAGCCGCAATAATGGCAGAAGCACGTAGTTTTTTTACAGAAGAGCAAATTGCCGCTATTAAGGAAGCTGTAATTGCCGCCGAGTTAAAAACCAGCGGAGAACTGCGCGTGTACATTGAAAAAACATGTGGCGATGAATGCCTCGACCGAGCTGCAGATGTTTTTGCAGAGCTGGAGCTTCACAAAACAGCAGGCCGTAGCGGTGTGCTTTTTTACCTTGCGGTAGATTCTCACAAATTCGCTATTCTGGGCGATGCCGGCATTAATAAAAAAGTGCCTGCTAATTTCTGGGATTCCATTAAAGAACACATGCAAACCCGTTTCCGTGCAGGGCATTTTACCGAAGGATTAACTGAAGGAATTGCTATGGCAGGCGAAAAACTATCGGAGAATTTTCCCGGAACACATGAAGATATAAATGAACTGGAGGATGATGTTGTATTTGGCTAAACCGAAGCATTTTTTGGCATGGCTATATATGGCTGTATTCCTTTGCCTGCAATTTCCTTTGCCGGTTGAAGCAAAAAAACCGCCAGAGCGCCCAAATCCGCCAAGGCTGGTAAATGATCTTGCCGGTGTTTTATCTGAGCAGCAAAAACAGGCACTTGAAGCTAAACTTGTAGCGTTTGATGATTCTACAACCAACCAGATTGCTGTGGTAATAGAAAGATCTTACAATGAAGATGAAGTAACTAACCTGGAAGATTATGTAAACGATCTTTTTTCAGCCTGGGGAATTGGTACCAAGAAGAACGATAACGGTATACTTGTATATGTAGCTGTAAATAACCGTAAAGTACGAATTGAAGTTGGTTACGGGTTAAATCCTGTGATCACTGCAACACACGCCGACCTAATTATTCGACAGGTGATGGCGCCACATTTTAAACAGAATAATTATTACGCCGGTTTAGATGCAGCTACAGATGAACTGATGCTGCGCGCCGTAGGAGAGTTTAAGGAAAAACGTAACAGGCGAAATGAAGGACCGGGAATAAGTCCGGGAATGATCATTTTTATCATCATCATTTTCATTATCGTATCGCGCTTTTTCGGTAATCGTGGCGGCAGACGCAGGCGGCGTGGCGGATTTGGTAATTTTACCGGTGGCATGGGCCCGTTTGTTGGCGGCGGTTTCGGCGGTGGATTTGGTGGAGGCGGAGGCTTTGGCGGCGGCGGCTTCGGCGGTTTCGGCGGTGGCAGTTCCGGCGGCGGCGGCGCAAGCGGAAGCTGGTAGAATAATCAATTAAGAATTAACAATTGCGAATTAAGAATGCCGCATCTTCAATTAA
>DAIUCM010000086.1:0-17166 GCA_036846145.1 Bacteroidota bacterium | reverse complement strand
AATTAGGATATTATATTGATACCCAACAAGGAGAATAAGAGTTTAAAGACACCCATTTAAATAAATCGCACAGCTGGCGAGTGTAAATTCACGAGCCAGCTGTGCGATTTATTTTAACTAATAAACTTAATGAGAGATATTAACTATCAACGGTTCATTAACAATCTCAAATTAGTTTTTACCTTCCATCTTCCGGGCAATGGCGTTATCATAAATATCTGCCCATATAGCTATATCGCCAAAAATGCTTTCATCCACTTTTACTTCACCACCTGTAACGGAACCAAGCCTGCTGAAGCTGGTATTATGAGCCGATAAAGATTTTTCGAAGGCTTCAGTTTTGTCTTTTGCAACGCTAACCACTACCCTGCTTTGCGATTCACCAAACAGGAATGCATCCTTACGAAAATTTGAATCGGTGATAATTTCAAAGCCAAGCTTGTTTGGCATAGCGCTTTCCATCAGGCATATAAACAATCCGCCTTCCGAAACATCATGCGCAGAAAGTATTGCTTTGTCTCTTATTAACTGCTTTACAACCTGCTGAAGCTCAAATTCCTCATCCAGCGAAAAAGCCGGCGCCGGTGAATATTTAACTTTATGATATTTGATGAGGTACTGCGATGAAGAAATATCGTTCTTTGCCTGGCCCAGCATGTATATTTCATCACCTTCGTTACGGAATGCAAGGCTCATCCTGTTCTCATAATCTTCTAAAATACCAAGCATACCAATTGTTGGCGTAGGCATAACCGGCCCACCATCTGCTGACTGGTTATAGAAGCTTACATTACCGCCTGTTACAGGTGTATCGAATTTAATGCAGGCTTCGCTCATGCCTTGTATTGCGCCTGTAAACTGGTAATATACTTCCGGATTATATGGATTACCGAAATTAAGATTGTTTGTAATTGCAGCCGGTTCTCCACCTGAGCAAACTATATTTCTTGCGGCTTCCGCAACTGCAATAGAAGTGCCTTTATGCGGATCGGCAAAGACATAATACGGGTTACAGTCAACTTTAACGGCGAGCGCTTTTTTTGTACCTTTAATTCGCACTACTGCAGCATCTGCCGGGCTGTTTGCATTGGTATTATTGGTTTGCACCATTGAATCGTACTGCTCATATATCCATTTCTTGGATGCGATATTGGGTTCAGCAGCCAGGAATTCAGCAACCTTTTTAAGGTCCTGCGGCTCATTAATATTATTAAAATCGTACTTCTTTATTTCCTGGAAATAAGCGGGTTCTTTGGTTTCGCGGATATAAACCGGAGCGCCGCCGCCCAAAACCAAAGGCTCAGCCGGTACATACGCTACCCTTTCTCCATCCATAAAATACTCGAGCATTCCGCCTTCTGTAACCTCGCCTATTACGGTGCAATGCAGGTCCCACTTTTCAAACACAGCCTCAACCTCACGCTCCCTGCCTTTTTCAACAACAACAAGCATTCTCTCCTGGCTTTCAGATAATAATATCTCAAAAGGCTTCATATTTTGCTGGCGCGTAGGCACACGGTCAAGCCAAATCTTCATGCCAAAACCATCTTTGGCCGACATTTCGGAAGTTGAACAGGTAATCCCGGCCGCGCCCATATCCTGCATACCAACTACTGCGCCGGTATCAATCAGCTCAAGTGTAGCTTCAAGCAGTAATTTTTCCTGGAACGGATCACCAACCTGCACCGCCGGCAAATCTTCAGCAGAATCCTCATGCAGATCGCCGGAAGCGAAAGTAGCACCGTGAATACCATCCTTACCGGTTGCGGATCCTACAATATAAACCGGGTTACCGGGGCCTTTTGATGTTGCAGAAATGGTTTTACCTTTTTCTACAATACCTACGCTCATGGCATTTACAAGCGGATTTACATTATATGAATCATCGAAATAAACTTCACCTGCAACGGTTGGCACGCCAAAAGCATTACCGTAATCGCCAATGCCTTTTACCACACCTTTTGCAATCCATTTGGTTTTGGGCAAATCAATATTACCAAACCTTAATGAATTTAAAGCAGCAATAGGCCTTGCGCCCATGGTAAAAATATCTCTGTGTATGCCGCCTACACCGGTTGCAGCGCCCTGGTAAGGCTCAATGGCTGATGGGTGATTATGCGATTCGATCTTGAAAGCGCAGCCCATATTGTCGCCTATATCAATCAAACCGGCATTTTCCTCCCCGGCTTTTGCAAGTACATGCTTACCTTCTTTAGGCAGTTTTTTCAGCCAGTGAATACTGTTTTTGTAGCTGCAATGCTCGCTCCACATTACAGAAAAGATACTAAGCTCGGTGAAATTAGGCTCGCGGCCAAGTATTTCTTCGATCTTTTGATATTCTTCAGGAATTAATCCTAACTTTTTTGCTGTTTCTAACGTAGCGGTATTTTTCAAGATGCCAATATTTATTGCACAAAATTACTTTCTAATTGTTTATATGGCAGTGGAAAGTAAATTAATTATTTTTGTCCTCACATATTCTATGAAAACATATATACTCTTACGTAAAAATACCTTACTTACAGCTAAGCGCCTAATTATGCTCTTTATGCTGTTTTTGTCTGTAAATGTTTCCGCACAGCGCCCATATGGTAATGAATGGATACATTTTGACCAGCCTTACTGGAAAATAAAAGTAGCGCAGGATGGGGTTTACCGGTTGAACTATGCCGCCCTTAAAGCAGGCGGTGTAGATGTAGATGGCATTAAGCCTAACCTGCTGCAGTTATTTTACAGAGGCCAACAGGTTCCCATTTTTATTAAAGGTGAAGCAGACAGTACTTTTAATAGCGACGATTTTATTGAGTTTTACGGCCGCAGGAACGATGGCGCGCTTGATTCGCTGTTATATGCCAATCCGCGGGATCAGTCGCACACCTTTTACAGTACGTATTCAGATACTTCTGTGTATTTCCTCACTTTCGGGTATCATGATGAACCATTACGTCTAAAAGGTTATAATTACCAGGCATCTGCCGGTGCGGTAAATACCATTACTGAGCAAAAGCTTACCTTTTTTAATGAGGTTTACCAGGATGGCGCCCAGATTATACCAATTGATAATTATTACACATCGGAATATACTTTAAACGAGGGATGGCAGAGCACAGATATTGCAAGAGGCAGAGAACGTGATGTAGTGATACAAACTGAAAACGCTGACAATACATCATCTGAAAAGCCTGTTTTAGAGTTTCGTATCAACAGCCGCTCCGATGTATGGGAAAGCAGGGTTAAAGATGTTATGGAAGATCATCACCTGATAGTTTCGGTTAAATCAAATACCGGTACATTCCGCGAGGTTTATAATGTTAAATACAACGGCTTTAAAGCTAATATTGCCAGTATTCCGCTGGAGTGGAGCGACCTGGGCTCAAATATAACAGTAAGGGTAAGATCCAATGGCATTGGCACCTATGCCGATATTCATACAATAGCTTACATCAGGGTAAAATATCCTAAAAAGTTGGCCTTATCTGCACAGGTAAACAGGACTTTCGAACACACAAGCACCAGTTCTGATACTGCTGTAACCTTTAATTTCTCTAAGCCCAAAACATTCGATCCATCTACCATTATATTATTTGATGTTACGAATGGATTCCGTTCAAATCCGCGTGTTAATACAAACGGAGACACGGTAAGCTATACAATAAAAACAGCCGGTAATACTGCACAGTATTTACTTTACGCTACAGCCCAGGTGAATGAAAGTTTAACAGTAAGCCCGGCTAATTTTAACCAGTTAGATCTGTTTGAAGATTATAATTTCCTGCTGGTAACGCATAAAGTGTTCAGAAGCGCAGCGCAGCAATTCGCAGAATACAAAGAAACCCGTAGAATGGATTCGACCGGTAACTATAAAGTATTAACTGCGTATGTAGATGAACTGTACGACCAGTTTTTTTACGGACTGAAACATCCTGCCGCTATCCAGAATTTCAGCGCTTATGTTTATAACAAGCAGGCCAGTAAACCAAAATACCTGTTTTTGCTTGGTAAAGGCCAGGAGATCAGGAACGTCAGGAAGTTTAATAATGCACGTTCAGCTGATTCTGCAGATTTTGTACCAAGTATCGGTTTACCTGCATCTGAGCTATTGTTTGTATCAGGTATAGATAATGGCTTCACTGGTTTTGATGTAACACTTTATCCAAATATTGCGGTAGGCAGGCTTGCTGCGCGTAACGAGGAAGAAGTTTTGGTTTACCTGGATAAGCTGAAAGCCTATGACAGTGTACCCCCGGCCCTGTGGAAGAAAGAGATTATACATGTTGGTGGCGGTAAGGAAAAATCGTTGCAGGAGCTTTCCAAATTCTATTTAAATACTGTAAAAAACATTGCTGAAGGTCCGTTTATGGGCGCTAAGGTACATAGCTATTTTGCTGAAACAGCTGATGATATTAACACTGATAAAAAGGCGACCATACAGCGAAAAATAGAAAGCGGTATAGGTTTGCTTACTTACTTTGGCCATGCTTCCGGCATACAGCTTGGTGTTGAATTTGCTGATCCTAAAACACTTACGAATCATAACAAATACCCGATTTTGTATCTTAACGGCTGTGTAGTTGGTAATCCATCTTTGCCTCATGATGTACAGGCAGATTACTATTTGTTTGGTAAAGATAAAGGGGCAATTTCCTGGCTTTCGCATTCTAACGCAACTTATACAGGTACTTTGTTCGACCAGATGCGCAAGTTCTACACGAATATGTCAAGGAACACTTATAACGGTACTGTAGGTGATGCGTGGAGTGAAGCATTAAAAATGGCTACCGGAAATGTTGAAATTCGGGCAGCAGCGTTCTCCTGGACCATACAAGGCGATCCATCGGTAAATTTCCCGCAGCTTCCTTTACCTGATTATACTTTTGCCGGTAATGTTTTAATGCAGCCGGAAGATGTTGTAGCAACTGCAACTAATTTTGATCTCGCCATACCAGTAGGTAACTTAGGTAAAACCGATACACAGCAGATCGCAATTTCGGTGAAGCACACTTTCCCTGATGGTACAAGCGAAGTTTACGATAAGATGATGATAGACCCGGTATTTTTTGCCGATACCATTTTATTCAATATCCAAAACACTGGCAAAAGATTACAGGGAATGAACAAGTTCGAAATTTACCTCGATGCCGACAGCGCAGTTGCTGAATTTAACGAAGGTAATAATGGTATTGAATTCGAATTTTATTTTCCCGGAACAGGCGTAAGAAGCTTATTCCCGCTCAATTATGGTATTGTAGCAAACCAGCAGCCGGAGCTTGTTGCACAGAGCCGCGATATTTTCGATACGGTTACATCCATGATTTTTGAGATTGATACCATACATTATTTTAACAGCCCTTTCAAGCAGAATTCAGGCGTAGTAAACGGACATAACATTCTAAAATGGCAGCCCAGCCTGCTTGCCGCCGATAGTACGGTTTACTATTGGCGTGTTCGGTTAAACTTACCGGCAGATAGCGGAGGTTACTGGGAAACAAGATCGTTTACATATATAAATGGAAGTGGCGAAGGCTGGTCGCAAAGCCATTTTCCGCAATATGCAGGTATTGAAGGCGTTGATGTACAGGTTGATACCACGAACAGGAATTTTAAATACATGCCGTTTTTCAGCGTTTATCAGCTTTTTGCAAATCCTTTCTGGGATGGCGCTATTAAACCTGAGGAAGACCTGGGTATGACGTGCGGAATAAGCAAAAGCCGCGAAACTCTTGTATTTATAGAATTCGATAAAAATACACTTGCTCCACAAGGTACACCGGTTAGCAGGTGCGCAAGTAACACATACTGGAAAGGCTTTAAAATGACAACACCGGAAGGCAGAGCAGCATTTGTTGACTCGGTTAGTAAAATAAAGAACGGAAATTATGTTGGGCTTATATCAGTTGGTGCTTACCAGGGATTTAAAGACTGGGAGCCAGCTGTTTATGAAGCTTTTGCAAAATTAGGCTCTGAAATGATGCCAACTTTAACCAGAGATTTTACAAGCTTTGTAATTGCAGGTATAAAACAAGATATAAAGGGCACTTTAATTGAAGAAATGTCGGCTCGCGATACTTCAAGCATCGGAGGTGAGGAAAATGAAGCTTCCTTTATCAGAATTACATTTGAAGGCACCAATAATACATCGGGCAGTATAACTTCTGAACCAATTGGTAAAGCAGGTAAATGGAAAACGGTATATGCTTCTTTCGATGCGCTGGAAACCAACTCAGCTGACGATTTTTACCTGCAGATTATTGGTATGAATGCTAATGGCACCGATACTGTATTAGTTGACAGCATTACAACTTATAGTTATGATCTTTCCGGTATCGATGCCAAAACATATCCTATGATAAGGCTACGTGCTTTTATCTCCGATACGGTTACTGTTACTGCACCGCAGCTTAGCAACTGGACAGTGCTTTTCGATGGCTTACCGGAAGGAACATTACTGGTTGATAACGAATATGCATTTGGCAGCGAAATTACCCAGCAGGGCGATGACCTTCACCTGAAACTGAAATATCAGAATATTTATATTCATCCGTTCCAGGAAATGCTGGTAAGCTACCAGGTGTTTGATGCAAGCAACAAGCTGGTAAAAACCGAATACGATACTTTCCCAGCGTTGCAGCCGGGCGAACATTTCTATATCGACAGGAACCTTGCTACCGATGATTTGAATGGAAATTACCGTTTAAGTGTAGTAGTAAACCCTGGTTTTGCGCAACCCGAGCAAATACTTGACAACAATATATTTAACAGGAACTTCAGAGTAATATCGGATATCGCGAATCCTTTGTTGGATGTTACTTTCGATCAGCGCCACATAAGGAATGGTGAAATTGTCAGCGCAAATGTGGTAATTAATATACAGGCTATGGATGATAATCCAACATTATTGCTGAATGATACCGCGCAGTTTGATGTCAGGTTAATTACAGCAAATGGCGATACGCAGAAAGTTCACTTTAATAGCCCTAACGTAAATTTTGTTGGCGGTACTGCAGTTAACAATACTGCCGATATTACATTTAAACCAGGTCCGCTGCAGGATGGAATTTACCAGTTGCTTGTACAGGTGAAGGATGGCTCAGGCAACAAGTCGGGCATGCAGCCATTTACCATATCTTTCAGGGTAGTGAATAAAGCGGCTTTATCAAACTTCTACGTTTACCCTAACCCGGTTAGCAGCCGCGCAAAGTTTGTATTTACCATTACCGGCGATAAAGTACCAGCTATACATGGTATTGAAGTTTATAACTTAACCGGCCAGCTGGTTTCGCTAATTCCGCTTCAAAACAAAATACATGTAGGCGTTAATGAAGTATTGTGGGATGGAACAAATGGCCGTGGCGCCAAACTTACTAACGGCATGTATTTCTACAGGGTGAATATGGATGGAGAGCTGCCGCAGCACCTTTTACCGGAAGACAGGCAAATGCATGAAGGCTACGGAAAACTTATTATTTTCCATGAATAGAAGTTATAAGGTTCTATAATTTTTAATGCTTTTTATACATAAAAAAAAGAATTTGAGCAGGCTAAACAGCCTGCTCTCTTTTTTACTGCTGCAGCAATACCGCCTGGTTAACCTGCCCATATATATATTCGCCAAAAAATGGTTTCAACCGTTAAAGCAGCAAAATATTGTTAAAATTTTACTGCTGAGGCAGGGCGGCATTGGCGATACAGTTGTGGCTTTACCGGCTATTAATGCCATCCGTAATCATTTTCCCGGTGCCGAAATTCACCTGTTAACACATCATGTAATTGGCGATACGGTTTCTGTGCCGGATCTTTTACCGGTAAATTTCTTCCGCAAGATTTTTAAATATAAAAAGTTTGTTGATGAAGATATTCTGCGCCAGCTGAAGCATGAAAAGTATGACCTGTTTATTGAATTGCCGAGTGATAAAGCATCTCTTTATTTCGAATTAAGGTCGGTTTGGCTGGCGAAAAGAATTGGCGTTAAATACGGTATTGGCTGGCAGGTTTCTTCTACCACGTTCCTGAAGAAACAACAGGAAAAATTACTTTATTTTGAGAACGAGCAAAACCGCCTGTTGAAAATACTTTCGAAATATATACCAGGCTTAGTAATTAATGGTCAGCATACTGCGCAATTAAGTTTTCCGGCAGAAAAGGAACAAAGTATTAATTTTAATCAAAATACTAAAAAGCAACTGGCATTGGCTTTTAGCGCTGGCGAAGCAAAAAAAATCTGGCCCTTAAATAATTTTACAGCGCTCGCTAATTATTTTTCAAATAAAGGCTTTGAAATATTACTCATCGGCGGCCAGTCGGACAAAACTGCGGCTGACGAAATTTGCCGGAATGTAAAACAGGCTGTTAATTTATGCGGCAATTTAAATATTCACCAAACTGCGGCGGCTTTACGCAATTGCCATTTGCTCATCAGTAACGATACCGGCGCCATACATCTTGCGTATTCTGTAGGCACGGCGGTTATTGGCATTTACAGCGGCAAAGATTACTCGAACAGGTGGTTTCCGCCGGAGAGCCCATATAACAAAGTGCTCAGAAATGCTTCTGTGCCATGTATTATCTGCTACAAGCAGAAATGCGCCAACAACATCTGCATGCAAAATATTACGGTAGATGAAGTTATAAAACAGTCCGAAGCGCTTTTACAACAAATTGAAGCAACTGACAGCGCAACTTAACATATATTTGCTGCTCTACAAAGCCGCCCTATTTATAAAAGCATGAAAAGTACAGCGCTTATAAGTGTAATTATGGCCGCCCGTAATGCCGAACCATTTATTGAAGAAACCATATATGGAATTTTAAACCAAACACATCAAAACCTGGAACTTATCATTGTAAATGATTGCAGTACAGACCAAACAGAACAACGAATACTTTCAATAAAAGATGAGCGCATAAAATACCTCAGTAACAGTACGCATTTGGGGCCTGGCCGAAGCAGGAATATTGGTTTACAGCATGCGAAAGGAGATTTTATTACCATTACCGATAGCGATGATATCTCCGTGCCGGAACGATTAGCGCTACAGTTAAATTTTCTTCAAAAAAACCCGGAAATTGATCTTGTAAGTGGCGGCATGCAGTATTTTGGCAGCGCCGATAAAAATATAGTTACTTTTCCGCAATCGCCGGAGTTTATACATTGCTGGCTGTTGTTCAATAACTGCCTGCCTAATATTGTTTTTTACAGGCGTGAGCTTGTTGATAATAAATCGTTTAAATATAATGATTTCTGGTTTGGGGAAGATTATTATTTATGGTACGAACTAATTAAAAAAGGTTACAGATTCAGCACTTTGCCAGATGTATTAATTCAATGCAGGGTACATGAAAACCGTATAACAACCACCAACCTGGAAAAACGCACGCAGGATATTTATAGCCGGTTCGCGCAAAGGATTTATGATACTTTCGGCATAGAAATTCCTCCGGAGAACTTCGGCACAATTACCACTTTTATACATACAAGGTTAGCAGTTGACAATGAAAAATTTGCTGTGATAAAGCATTTCCTGGAACAATTATATATGGAAAACAAGCGGCAGAAAATTTATGACCAAACCTTTTTTTCAGCTGTACTTTACTTTTACTTTTTACGGCTCGGTAAATATTTTTTTATTGAGCAAGGTAAACCTTTACAATTTGCAAAGTATTTTTCCGCACTTGTATATATGCTGGGTCTCAAGAGTTTAATTATCTTCCTGAGGAACAATAAAGGTTATCGTTAATTGCAAATTTACATATGCTTAATGAGCTGGAACGGAAGGTGAAAAATATAAGGCATCATAGCATTAGGCCCATCAACCCATATATAATATTGCGGAACCAGGAAATTAAAGCCAATTAAAATAAGGCCGAAAACAGTAAATTTTTCTGCTCCCCACAGTTCTTTCACTCTTTCGGCGGCAAACAGCATCACCGGGAAACATAAGCACAGCAACCTTGTAACATCCCAGGCAATAACAAGCTGCAGCAATGTAAAACCCAGATACATAAGCATTAACAAAGCTGTTTTATAATGCTTTTTAAGAATTGTATAAATGAAATAATACGCCGGGAAAAACCAGAAAAGCTTAAAAACATAAAAATAACCAAGCGGAATATTGGTAAAAATAGTTTTTAACGAGTACGAAATATTGCTTTTGGAGAAGTAAAAATTATAATCGTAAGCTACAAAAGTATGCTCGGCAATTATTTTACGGAACAAAACGTATAGCGCAACCGGAATAGCAAAGCTTAAAACAGTCGTAAAAAAACCTGCAAAATTCAAGGCCTTACTCTGATACAATGCATGAAAGAAAAACGGTACAGCCAGGAATAAATTACTCTCGTGGTTAAAAACCGCCAGCATAAAAAACAGGCTGAAAAGTATTTTCCGCTGCAGGTTGATATAGCATAGAAAAATAAAAAAGTAAGATACAATATCGGTATAACCTGCTGTGTGCAGCGAGAAAAAATACACATTCGAAAAGCAAAGCAAACATACCAATAGTACAGCCTCGGCCGGCGTTGAAAACCTCTTCCGGTAATAAGCGAAAACCGATATAGAGAAAAATATGCAGAAAAGCCGTGGCAGCCAGATAAAATTATCGCCGCGCAGGAATGTTAAATAACCCAACAGCGGCGCCAGTATGCGATATTGCATGGGATTATTGGCTTCGAAATGAAAAGGCGCTGAAGCCAGGTTGCAGTAATTTCGCGTATGATCGCTAATATGCATTCTTGGCGTAATGTAAACGGCTGAAATAAAGAGGATTACAAGCGCTACAATAACAGCCGCCGCATGCTTACCAAATTGTAATTCGAGCCTGGTAATTGAATCATCAATTTTATTGCGCAGCGAAACGGCTAATTCTGTTAACATTCCTGCAAAACTAACTTATAAATTGGCCGTAAAGATATGCAATTGCTAATTTAACTTGAGCTTGGGAATTATCTACCTGTAAATCAATTCGTTGCTTACAATCCATATAATATAATTTGCAAAAATGCTTTCATGGAAAACAATTATTCAATGCCGTTTTAGCCATCAACGGATTGAAATCCCTTGCTACAATATATTATCGTTCCTATGGAACTTGGTTCGAAGCCTTAATCAAGTCCAATATGGACGATCAAATATTGTAGGGATGGAATTTATTCAATCTTTAACTAAACGACAATTAATAATTAAGTTAGCAATGGCTTGGGTTGGGAAAACGCGCGCGGATGAGCTCCACGTTTACAAACGCTAATAATAATTCTCAAAATCACATCTAATTCCCGAGTTCACGTTAATTTATGATCCGTAACCCGAAATGATGTCAATAAAAAAACCGCTGCATAACTTAAAGCATTTTGCAGCGGTATTATATATGAAAATTAATAATTTTAATACAGGTAAAATGAAAACGAGGCTCTTGAGCCATTAGGATTTAGGCCGTCTATCCTGATGTTTCCCGTAGCATTTTCCATCGTACTGATCATATCCTGCAGGCTGCTGAAGTTTTTTCTGTTTACAGAAGTAATGATAAAACCTTCCGGCAGGTTCATTTTACGGATCTGCCCGCTGCTGGAAATATTAAAAATGC
The DNA here is from genome assembly GCA_036846145.1 of Bacteroidota bacterium. GTDB lineage: Bacteria > Bacteroidota > Bacteroidia > CAILMK01 > CAILMK01 > DAIUCM01. Next base: position 5,590 of record DAIUCM010000086.1, on the reverse strand, counting down.
GTGCACCATAGCTTATACCGAACTTCTCTTTCTCCATTTTGGTAATTTCTTCAAACTCAGCTCCGAGATAATCAGATTTTAAACTTTTTCCTTTCTCTAAGGTTGTTGTTCCACGCTGGTTTGTTAAGGTTACAGTAAGCTCTTTCGCTTCCTTTCCGCGCTTAATGATCATCTTAACTTTATCGCCCGGGCGGTGGTAAGCAAGCGTTTCATCAAACTCTGCACGCGTATCGATCTTTCTTCCGTTAACCTGTAAAATCAGGTCGTTTTGCCGTAAACCAGCCTTATACGCTTCGCCGCCTTCAAGCACAAATTTTGCGTAAACGCCGTTGATATTATCATCTTTCAGTGTCTGCAAAATCCTTTCATCAATATCTACAACCTCAGCTTCTATAAAAGCACGCTGTACGTAACCAAAATCTTTGATATCATTAACAATTTTCCTTACAATATTAGCCGGTATAGCAAATCCATAGCCATTGTAAGAGCCTGTTTTAGAAAGTATTGCAGTATTTATACCAACAAGCCTGCCATCGGTATTAACCAAAGCACCACCGCTGTTTCCCGGGTTAATGGCCGCATCTGTCTGTATAAAAGATTCTATCGGGAACTGGTTCTGCACAATATTTATATTGCGGCCTTTTGCACTAACAATACCAGCTGTAACTGTAGATGTTAAGTTGAATGGATTACCAACTGCCAAAACCCACTGCCCTATTGCCAGCTGATCGGAGTTGGCGAATTGTATGGCCGGGAGATCTTTAGCCTCTATTTTTAAAACGGCAAGGTCCGATGAAGCATCCATGCCTACCACTTTGGCAATAAAGCTGCGTTTGTTGTTATTCATTACTACCTCAATCTTATCGGCGTTTTGCACAACATGCGCATTGGTAGCGATATAGCCATCGGCCGAAATTATTACGCCTGATCCTGAAGAACTTACCGGGCCAATGTTGCCGAAGAAATCCCAGAATCCAAAACCAAACGGATCGCTTTGCTTAACAGTGCTTTGCACTTTAATATATACAACACTTGGCCTTGCAATATCTGACGCATTTACAAAATCAACTCCTGCAGCAGTTTCGCTGGAAAGTGCAGCAGTACGATAATTATTCTGGTAAGGGTTACTTTGCTGAGATTGCAAAACAATTTGCGGCAATACAACCTGATTATATAAAGCAAAAGCGCCGGCAAGGCCAGCGCAAAAGCTTATTACTACCAGCAGAAAATATTTAACTATTTTTTGCTTCATGTATATATGGGTTTAATTATTTCGCGCCAGATTTTTCGCCTTCCGGAGTTAAAATGTTTGCTGAAATTTTAAGTGTAACTTCAGGAGTGCTTGGATCGTTGCTGTAAACCGTTACCGATTTTTCATCCTTACCATGTTTGCCAGCCGAATCGAAAGAAACCTTCAGGTTTGTGCTTTCACCTGGTTTAAGTTTGCTCTTTTGCGGTTCGGATGCTGTACAGCCGCAGGTAGTTTTTACTTTAAAAATCTCCAGATCCTGCTTGCCTTTGTTGGTGAATTTAAACTCTGTACTAACTCTGTCGCCTTGTTTAATGGCACCAAAATCATGTTCGGTTGTTGCGAATACAATTTTAGCGGCCTTTGCTTTTTCAGCATCGGTTAATTTCGGTACAAACTGGTGTACGTCGGCAATTACATCAACTGGTTTTTCCGGTGTGTTTGCATCATCCGTTATCAGTTTAATACGGTCGAAGATCATACCGTAATCTTTGTTAAGGCCAGCGTTATAGTAAATTGGTAATTTTATACGCTGTTTTGGTTTTACAGTTACAGGCAGGTTTCTACCGAAAATGTAAGCTGCCTCGCTTTTTACTTCTTTAATTGTAATTGGCGCGGTGCCCGTATTTACAATTGAAAGCTGCTGGAAAGTATCTTTATTATTATTGGTTAAATACCCAAAATTAAGGTAGTTATTTTCGAAGCGGATATTACCTGATGCCTGCGGGAAGCTGTCTTCAAGCGTTTTTACGTGTGGAAGCACCTCACCGCTGAAAGTAAGCAAGGTGATATTAGGATTTGTATTTGAATATACGGTAATGCTTTTGTTAAACGAGCCAGGGCGATGAGCAACATCGTAAGTAGCTTTTACAAAGCCTTCTTTACCCGGTGCAACATCATCTTTCGTCCACTCGCTGGCGGTACAACCACATGCAGGCTGCACGTTGCTGAGCTTTAAAGGTGAAGTACCGGTATTTTTAAACTTAAAAATATAAGTAACAGGGCCGTCATCTTCTTTAATTACACCAAAGTCATGATGCGTTTTTTCAAATTTAATGGCCGGCGCTTTTTCTGCCGGGGCCTGCTGTGCAGCCAGGCTTCCGCTGAATGCTAAGTAAGCTACAAATAATGTTAAGAGTTTTTTCATAATAGTTTTGTTGTAATTTGTGGTTAACAAATATACTGAATACTTTGCTTGTGTGTTAACAATTTTAATGCCATTTACAATTGCTATGACTGTATTATTGCCCTAAAGGTTGCCTGATGTAAACCATTTTTCATAAGTTTAATATATGTAATTAAGCTCCGAAGGCTCACAGCAAAAAAGTTTGGCGGTATTTGGTACTCTTGTTGCTATAAAACGTAAAATTGCATAACAATTAGGGCAGTTTATTTTTTATACTAACAGCTGATTATAAACCGCAATTAAAATTTAGAGATACAGATATGAAAAAGTATTATATTTTCGCACTGATCTGCCTAATTGGCATATCATTCTCGTTTAAACCAAAAAAAGAGGCTAACCTGCAGGTATTGGAGTGGAACGAAGGTTACACCATGGCTGCCAAAAAGAAAAAACTGCTTGTTGTAGATCTTTATACTACCTGGTGCGGCTGGTGCGCACGTATGGACAGGGATACTTACACCGATAAGGATGTTATTAAAATGCTGAACAACGATTTTGTTTTCGTTAAGGTAAATCCAGAGCGTGCAGATAAAACTTATATGATTGACACAATGTCATTAAGCGGAGCCAAATTAATGAACCTGCTAACCAATGGCAAGCGTTTAGGCTTCCCTACTACGGTTGTTGTGGATCCTACAAAAAATACTATAGTTTATGCGGAATCTGGTTACCAGGATGCTGCAACATTTAAGAAAAGCCTGGAAGGCGTATTAAGATCGAAAGATAAATAACACTTGGAACATTTGCCCAGAAAAGGTTCTGTTTTACAGAAACTTACAGTTACAGATGCCGGCGCCAAAGGTAAAAACATTGCCCGCGCCGGCAATTTTGTTGTATTGGTAGAAGGCGCCGTACCCGGTGATGTTGTGGATGTAGAGATACAACGCAAAAAGAAAGGTTTCGCGGAAGGCCGTGCCGTTAATTTTCATGAATATTCGCCGGAAAGGTTAATACCTGTTTGCCCGCATTTTTACCATTGCGGCGGCTGCTCCTGGCAGAATATGACTTACACGCAGCAGCTCAATTTCAAACAGAAAATGGTTGCCGATACCTTGCAGCGTATCGCTAAAATTCCCTTGCCGGAAATATCGCCTATTTTAGGTTCGCCGCGAACGGAATACTACCGCAACAGGTTGGACTTTGCTTTCTCCAACAAAAAATGGCTTACCCGTGAGGAAATGCAGGCCGGTGTTGGTTTCGATGAGCCCGGCATTGGTTTCCATGTTAGCGGCCGGTTCGATAAAGTGCTGGATATTTCACGATGCTATTTACAGCCGCAGCCCAGCAACCAGATCCGCCAGTGGGCATATATGTATGCTACGGAAAATGCTTATCCTTTTTTCGATATTCGCGATCAGCATGGTTCCTTACGCTCACTGATTGTGCGCACAACAGCCTTTAGCGGCGAGCTGATGGTTGTAATGATCTTTTATAAGGAAACGCAGGAACGCATAACGCAATTTATGCAGGCCATGCAAAACCGTTTCCCGCAGATTTCTTCATTATATTATGTAGAAAATCTGAAAGCCAACGATTCTGTTTACGATCTGGAACACAAGCTTTTTTATGGCAAAGCATATATGTTGGAAACTTTAAATGGCGTAAATTTCCGCATCGGCCCAAAATCTTTCTTCCAGACCAATCCATTCCAGGCGCCTACCCTATTTGCTGAAGCTATAAAAATGGCTGAATTGTCAGCAGATGATGTTGTTTACGATCTTTATACCGGTGTTGGCAGCATTGCATTAAGCATAGCAAAAAATGTTAAAAGTGTTGTTGGTATTGAAGCCGTTGAAGAAGCCATAGATTTTGCAAAACTAAACGCTGAAGACAACCATATAACCAACGCGCAATTTTACGCCGGCGATGTAAAACACATTTTAACCGATGATTTTATTGCCGAACATGGCAAGCCGGATGTGCTCATTACAGATCCGCCCCGGGCAGGAATGGAACCAGCCGTTATAGAAAAAATACTTGAGCTGGCGCCGCCAAAAATTGTGTATGTAAGTTGTAATCCATCAACTCAGGCGCGCGATTTAGAATTTTTTAAAGATGCTTACAAAGTAACCCAAGTTCAGCCTGTAGATATGTTTCCGCATACTTACCATGTAGAAAATATTGTTTCGCTGGTGAAGATATAAATATTACTTTAACAAAATTTATAAATATTTTTCATAAAATATCCTATTAAGGATAACCGTTGGCACTTCGTAAGTACATGTATATGAACATCATACCTATTGTTTATGTATAAGTGTGCTTCATGTGCTGTTATATTTAAATTAATTCAGCTTACTTATTTGCAGAGATTAAATAGCTGGAAGAAAACTAAAGTAAAGCCAAAGGTTAGCAGTGGGCATGTTTACAATTTCATTATAATTTAAACTATTTCAACTTTATGTAATATGAGTAGTATTTTGAAAAAAAAATAATTAATTAATGCAATATATTCTAGAAATTGTAGCATTCAACTTACAATCGGCTATTTTAGCTGCTGAATCAGGAGCTGATAGAATTGAAATCTGTGGAAATATAGCTGATGGCGGCACTACACCTTCTTTTGGCGACTTAAAGATGGCAAGAGAAAAAATTCAAATATCACTTTTTTCGATGGTACGGCCACGAGGTGGAGATTTTCTTTATAATGATGAAGAATTTGAAGCAATGAAAAGCGATACTGAGATTTGTAAGAATCTTGGTTACGATGGAATTGTTACAGGAATGTTAAGTAAAAATGGCACAGTTGATAAGATAAAGCTAAAGGAAATAGTTAAAATGGCTGTACCTATGCAAGTTACCTTCCACAGGGCTTTTGACCGAACGCGAAACCCTTTAGAGGCACTAGAAGATATTATTGAATGCGGCTGTAAGAGAATTTTAACTAGTGGCCAACATCAATTTGCTATAAACGGAATTGAAATAATAAGTGAACTAAATACTAAAGCTAACGACAGGATAATTATTATTCCTGGGGGAGGCATATCAGCAAAAAATATAAAAGAAATTGCTTTAAATACAGGAGCAAAAGAGATTCATTCACCTGCAAAAGTAATATTACCATCAAAAATGGAAGGTAAATTCGGATATATTAATGAAGAAGGCTAAGTTCTAATAATAACAGCGTTATTTTTAAAGAGTAAAAATAATTCATA
>DAIUCM010000085.1:0-17188 GCA_036846145.1 Bacteroidota bacterium | reverse complement strand
ATATTGTTTTTCATAATATTTAGCGCATGTAAAAAGGAAAATGATGATATAAATAACGGAATTGAAAATATACCACTAATGCTTTCAGAAACTGAGGGACTACCTTTTCAGATTATTACTATAACACTTTCCCATAATCATATACCAGTTGATGAAACTTCACAGAAAGTAAATATTACAGTTGGCGATTCCACTGCTTTTGGGTATAGAACTAAAGATGAATCTAAATTTGCATATTCGTTGGAATTACCTGAATTAGCTCCAGGTGAACATACGATTAGGTTTCAAACGAAAGGCGGATATGCCGAGGGTAAAATTTTAATTAAACAATATACCCAAATACCAGATGCCGATAAATATACCAGTGAAATTATAAACAGGTTACAGCATGAAAATACAGAAACAATAAACGAGTATAACGTAAAGGTCACAAATGGTACAGTAAGCAAGAAAACTGCGGATAGTCTTAAAAAATTCATTACTAAAGCTTTTGAAAATAATGCTAAGCTGTTAAGTGAGCTTAATTATATTGAAAAAAAGAAGTTTGTTTATATGTATGAGGCAAATAAAAAATGGTTAAATGATTATAAAACTGCGTTGGAGAATCTACCTTTAAACGCAAGGTATAAATCGGATGGCCATACGTGCGAAAAAGAACGTTATAATTATAATATTTATAGAAACATGCCTGATGGCCACCGTTTGAAAGATTTTTATAAACAACAATTAGATGAGTGTGAAGCGGTGCAGGTGGAAAAAAGATTACAGGCAGAAAAAATATTTAACGAGAAAATAGTAAATGCTTATCATAAAGCAAAAGAAGAAAAAGATGCGACCGATGGCAAATTAAAAGGCGCATGGGCATTTGTATCTACGTTTGTAACCGAAACTGCGAAAGGAACTTTTGAAACAGTCTTTGGTATAAATTTAAAAGACCCTTTCGCGCCATTTGAAATGGATGAACCCAAAAAAGAGAAAAAGAACACACTTGTTTTTGCACCGGATGAAGAAATTAATTTATCGGCTTCTATTGTACTCACAAATATAAACAGAAAGCATGCAGAACGTTTTCCGCTATTTAAGTCGATAATCTCCGGTATTGATGACCATAACCAAAGCATTGAGCATTTAGGAGAATTATTACCCTTTAAACCAAAAATAGAATTATTATCAGAAATCAACAAAAAAATTTATGTTCCTCAATTTTTAATTGATCAAATAAGTGATAATAATATACAAGCAATAGTAAGCGAAACCAATGGTGAAAACAGAATCAAATTTAAAGTTGGGAACAGGCCAGTACCAATTCTTCCATTTAAATTCAGGTTAACATTTAACTCAAATTTAAGTCATGTTTACAAAATAGTTGATGCGGAACTTCATCAACCATTAGATGTTGTTTTAATTTATGAAAGCAGGTGGTCAGTTAAGGCGATGTATATCAATGGAGAGAATCAATTTACACCAGCTAAGAAAGCCAATTATTTTTGTAATGGTCAAGAATATTTCCAGTATAAAAGCTTGTCATCGGGCACAATGTTGTTTTCTACCGCTAAAGATGGTGATCTTAATACTGACTGGTATGAGGTAACCCCACTTTTTTCCGGTTCAGGAAACAACTGCATATATACAGGTACAAATTCTGTTTCTATTTCTGAAATAACCAATTTTACATGGTCTTTTGACCGAACAACTAATTTAATCAGGATTCCTCATCTTTTAAAATACGGCGCAGATGTTTTTCAGGTCAGCTTCAATGGTAAGGATATGTATTTAAAAAACCCAGGCTTAGAAATAATTCTTCACAAAAACTAAAATTTATAAATATTTAAAATGCGTTTATTTTAATGTTATCAATCCAAAATAATTAAATTTTCCTATAACCAATTAGCGCATGGTCTATAATATTTGATCGTCCATACTGGACTTGATTAACGCTCCGAACCAAGTTCCTCAGGAACGATAAAATATTGTAGCAACGGATTTCAATCCGTTGCTAACAAGAATTTTCTAAAATAAAATACATTGACTTACAATTTGCAAAATTTATTGGCCTATAGCTTCAAATTCAAAAAATAAACTACTTTTGTAAAACATCAACCTGTAATAGCGCCACGTAAATTAAACAAAATGCAATGGCTTATTATTTAACAGCTTGCAGCTATTAAATTTTAATTTTTCAATACCCTGTGCGATGAATAAAACCTATATTACCGAAACAGATCTCGCACTGCAGATATCCACCATAGCCAATAAGCTTAAACAGCGTATTTCTGCAGAAGAGCTTGTTAAAATGGATAAGCGCGAAGAAAGAGACGCTTTTTATGAAAGCCCGGGTATTTGCATAATTGTTGACGTACAAACCAACTGCATTGAAAAAGCAAATAAAAACGCGGTTGATTTTTATGGTTATACCAAAAATGAATTCGCCAGAATGCGTTTTACCGATCTGCAGCCCGAAATTGATGAATACTTTCCCGGCCTGGACCTTGATGAAAAAGTAAATATCAGTGAATTGGAGGAAAATGATATTCTGCAACAAGTTCTTAAAAACGGAACGCCGGTTTACGTTGAATTTACTTCGCAAAACATTACTGTGGATAACAGCCCTAAAAAGCATTTTACTTTCAAAAAAGTAAATCAGGTGTAATCCCATTTCTAAATAATTCCTTAATATATCTGCAAAACAATTTATATTCTGTTATCCATATATACAGAGCGTAAAAAATACTTTATAAGTGTCCGCTTAATAGGAATATTTGCTTAATTATCCAATTCATCTTTCGGTGTATAACCTATTGTTTTTGTTACCATTTAATCTGCTTTTTAGCATTTGTATGCAAATTTGGTAATTGAATAATATCTTTACCGCATGAAACTCTACACAATAGATACCGGATTTTTTAAGCTCGATGGAGGCGCCATGTTTGGCGTGGTTCCCAAAAGCATATGGAACAAAGTAAACCCTGCCGATGCTAATAATATGTGCAACTGGGCCCTGCGTTGTTTATTAATAGAAGACGGAAATAACCTTGTGCTGATAGACAACGGCATGGGCACAAAACAGGATGAAAAGTTTTTCAGCTATTATTACCTGAATGGTGATGATACGCTGGAAAAATCGCTCGCCAGGCATGGTTTTAAACCGGAAGATATAACGCACAATTTACTTACGCACCTGCATTTCGACCACTGCGGCGGCGGTATAAAATGGAATATAGATAGAACCGGTTACGAAGCATTTTTCCCCAATGCCATATATGTAACCGGCAAACAGCAATGGGAACTCGCCCTGAAACCAAACCCCAGAGAAAAAGCATCTTTCCTAAAGGAAAATCTTTTGCCAATGCAAGAGCTTGGCCAGCTGCAGCTGCTTGAAGAGGAAGGTGAATTTTTGCCAGGTATTTCGGTAAAATACGTACACGGCCATACGGAAGGCATGGTAATACCGCATATATATTACAAAGGCAAAACCATAGTTTTTATGGCCGATTTAATGCCTGCCCATTTTTACACATCTGCGGCATGGGTAATGGCATATGATACCGCACCACTTGTTAGTATGCAGGAAAAACCCGCTTATTTAAACGCAGCCGCCGAAAACGACCATATTTTATTCTTCGAGCATGACCCTTTTGTTGAATGTGCAACGGTAGAAAAAACTGAAAAAGGCGTTAAAATTAAAGATAAATTCAGCTTAAGTGAACTCGGTTAATTTAAATTTTCTACCTGCTGTAACATTACTGCAAGGCATAGTTATGTTTTTGCACTTATAAAAGCAAAAAAAATTATTGTATTATTTATCAATTGATTAAATCAATTACACTTTTTTATTATATTTGCTGAATACAAAAGCAAATCCATCCAGCTATGGCTTTAAGAAACCTGCGTTTACTCTTAAGCATTGCCTTTTTACTACCACTTTGGTTGCATGGGCAGGACCTTAATAATTATAAAAGATTAAAGGCCGAAGGCACAATTCCGCTAAAATTTACCCAGTCCTCAACTGAAAAGTATAAAGCTGATGTGCAAAAATCAATCAGTAAAAAAGATAAACGCAAGGAGCGCAGGCTTAAGCAGGAATTTTTGCTGGAGAGCAATTTTATACTGGATGAGCTAATGCTCAGCGGTAAAATTTTATATAACGACCCACTAAGCCTTTACGTAAACCGCGTAATGGATAACCTTTTAAGAAGCGAGCCCGGCCTGCGGAAAGAAATTGAGGTTTATGTTATTAAATCGCCGGCTGTAAATGCATTTGCAACCAATAGCGGTGTTATAGTAGTAAACATGGGTTTGCTTGCCAAGCTGAATAACGAGGCCGAACTTGCTTATGTGCTTGCGCACGAAGTTATACATTACCGCGAAAAGCATACAATAAATAAATATGTAGAAAGCAAGAAGATTGAGAATAACAAAGGTGTTTACCGCAGGGCTTCGTTAGATGAAAAACTGCTGGCGCGCAGCAATTATTCGCAGGATAAAGAAACTGAAGCTGACCTGGAAGGTCTAAAACTGTTCCTGAAAAGCGATTAGGATATCAATAGTATAAATGGCGTTTTCCAGATACTTGACTATGCGCATACACCTTTTGACGAGGTTGCATTCAAAAAAAGTTTCCTGGAAAATACACCGAACATGGTAATTCCGCAAAGCTATTTTCTGCCTAAAACCTCGCCTGTTGTAACAGCAACCGAGCTAACCAAGCTTATTTACAAGGCCAACAAGGAAAAAGAGCTTGAAGCCAGGCAGTCTTCATCGGCTAATAAAAAGAAATCGAAAAAAGATGAAAAAGCTGCTGCCGAAGAAGAACAGAAAAAAGAAGAAGAGCTGGAAGCGGAAATTAACAAATACAGTACGCACCCGGCTGTGAAAGAAAGGCGCAAAGCTGTAGAAAAAGAACTGAAAGATGAAACCGTAAAACCCGGCAAAACATATATTGTGGGCGAATCGGAATTTCTGCGGATAAGAAAAATTGCACGGTACGAAAACGCAAGCCTTTACCTCCAGAACCGCGAATATGAAGAAGCGCTGTACAATACATATTTGCTCATGCAGGAAAATCCTTCGAGCGTTTACCTGCGCAAATGCATAGTAAAATCATTATATGGCTTAACCAAATATGCCTCATCTACCAGGTTTGATGAAGTGCACCAGAACCACGAGTACATAGTTGGAAACTCGCAGCAGGTTAATTATTTTGTAGATAAAATATCAGCATCGGAATTAAATGTACTGGCTTTATCGCATGCCTGGCAGCTGAAGAAAGATTTACCGCAGGATGATGAAGTACAGGCAATGGTTACCGACCTGTTTGCTGAACTTATTGATAATTATTATCCGCGCAGAACATTTTTCTCAACAACGCCACGCAGCGATGGATCAGTTGACAGGAACAAGGTTGGGCCGGAAGGTTCAGTTGCGCCGGAGCATGATACAATTCCAGCTCCAAAGAAAAGATTCAGCAAAAGGAAAAAAACAACTGCCAAACGTAAAAAAAATAAATTCAACAAGGCGTCGGACATGAACCAGTACGCTTTTGTTGATTTTCTACAGGACCCGGAATTTGTAAAAATGTACGATGATGAAATAAAAGCATCGAAACTGCGTAAAAAAGAAGACCGCCGTGCAAAATCATCTTCATACAAGCGCGAACAGGCAATTATCGAAACGCATAATACCATAAATGGCGATGCGCTCGGGCTGGATAAAGTAGTGATCATCAACCCGTTCTACTACAAAATCAATATGTCGAAGAAAAAATCGTTAAGATACGTTGCATCGGAAGAAGCGCAAAAAAGGCTTAACGCTAAGATCAAGGAGAACGCCACGCTTGCAGGCCTTGAATTCGATATAATCGATAAAAAAACGCTTGCAGAATCGGGCACACAGGGCTATAACGAAAACGCTGTTTTAAACGCGTTTATAGATGAAATGGCTGAACATGGCGATATACATTTTGTAAATTACATGGATGAGGACATGCAGGAGCTTGCAGCAAAATACGGCACCAATAATTTCGTATGGACCGGTTTTATATCGGTAAAGCAGAAAAACACCGGAATAATCCTCAAAATTCTGGCAGGAGTTGTTTATCCCATTTTTGCGCCTGCCCTGGCATTAGATATTGCCACGCCCGATTACGACACTTATTTTTACAGTATTGTAATTGATGTAAAAACTGGCAAAAAGTTAAAAACCACTTTCCATAACCTCGGTATCCGCGACAGGAACGATGTTTTGGACGGAACCTTATATGATCTTTACAGCCAGTACAAAAACAAACGCGAACCTGAACCTGCAAAAAAATGAAAAGCAAAATCACAACAATAAAATTGGCCACATTGCTGCTGCTTGTTTTAACATTTAGCCAGGCCGGCGCGCAGAAATTCGCAGGTTACAGGGGTAAATATTTTATGGCAGGCTACTCCACCAATATTGGCCATAACCTGTTTATTTTAAATAGTGAATCAGAAAAGTTGAAGCTGCATTTCAGGCACGGCCTGCATGGCGAAATGCTTACCAACCGCTTTACAAGCATGGGCGGGGAAATTGATTACTTACGGAGCGGTATTGGAACATTTAGCAATCGTGAGGAAAATGGTGAATACATCAATATAGAGAAACATTTTGTAACAATGAGTGCCGGAGCGTATATTAAACGGTACTACGGCGTAAGGAACGGGCTTATTGCGCCAATGGGCGGCTATTATAAATTAAAACTGTTTACTGAAAGAATGTTTATTTCAAATACTGATGAAACGGGTAAAACATATAACACAAATACATACTGGTCGCCAGGCATGGGTTTTGCGTTTGGCCGCAGCCGCGTAATTAAAAATTCAATTCGTTTAGATGGCGCACTTGAATTTAATGCCTTGCTTGGTGTTTTTTCACCGCTGCTTGATTTTACAACAAAAGATAATAGGTTTGTTAAAAGAAATATGATGTCATATTATCATCTGATGGGGTACAGCTCAACAGTTAAGATCAGCGCCAGTGGCCTTTTGTTCTAACCAAAGCATTTTTTAATAACAATATATATGCAGAGGAAAGTTAAAACACTTTCCTCTGTTTTTTTAAGCATATATTTGAACCACTTAATGCTACATAAAATCAGTTACAGATATTTTTTTAAATGAAGCTTGATATTTTAGCCATAGTTGCACACCCGGATGATGCAGAGCTTAGTTGCGGCGGCACACTTATTAAACATGCCGATATGGGTTATAAAACCGGCATTATCGATTTAACAGAAGGCGAGCTGGGTACACGCGGCTCAAAAGAGTTACGTGAAAAAGAAGCGCAGGCAGCATCTGCAATATTAGGTGTTGCAGTTCGCGAAAACCTTAAATTCAGAGATGGCTGGTTCAGCAACGATGAAGAACATAAGTTAAAGATAATAAGTAAAATAAGGCAGTTTAAACCGGAAATTGTGCTGGCAAATGCAGTAGATGACCGGCACCCGGACCATGGCCGTGCCGCGCAACTTGTAAAAGAAGCAGCATGGCTCAGCGGCCTGAAAAAAATTGTTACCACAGATAATGATGGCCAGCAACAGCAAGCATGGCGGCCCAGGCACGTATATCATTTTATACAATATAAATTAATTGAGCCCGATTTTATTGTAGATATCAGCGGTTATACCGAGAAAAAAATGCTGGCTATACTCGCTTATAAATCCCAGTTTCATGATCCGCAAAATACGCAGGACGATGAAACACTGATTGCCAAGCCTGAGTTTCTGCAGCTGTTAGGCGCAAAAAACCTGCAGGCCGGCAATTATGCTTTAATTGATTATGGCGAAGCATTTGTTTCAGCGTTTAAACCGGCCGTTAAAAATCTTTTCGACTTAATATAAAATTGTACACAGGCTGTATAATTATAAATGCATTTTCAGCTGCTTTAATGATTGCACAGAAAGCATTTTTAACGACAGGTATATATGCAATTGGCATTGCCGGCGCTTTAAATGCTTATAACAACAAATTTATATCTTCAGAAAAAAAATAAATATTATAAAAAAATTCTAAGTATTTTTTATAATTTCCCAAAGTATTTTCAAACCTCGGCAACAATCAAATAAACCATTTTACAACATTATGAACAAGCTGCTCTCAGGCATAGTATTTCTGCTTTGTTTTAATTTTTTTTACGTCCGTGCGCAGGATTTTGACAATTATAAGTATATCAGATCTGCCGGTAATGTTCCTGAAAAATTCACTATTTCTTCAACCGAAAAATATAAGCAGGAAGCTAAAAAGAATATATCAAAAAAGGATAAAGCTTATATCAAGAACAAAAAAGACAAATTTTTCCTGGAAAGTAGCTTTGCGATAGACCAGCTGCTGCTAAGCGGTAAGGTTATGTTTAACGATCCGGTTTCTTTATATGTAAATAAAGTAATGGATGAGTTGCTGAAGGACAATAAAACCTTGCGTAACAAAGTAGAGGTATATGTTGTAAAATCGAGCTCGGTAAATGCCTTTACTACCAACAATGGGTTAATATTTGTTTGTATGGGATTAATAGCGCAGCTCGAAAACGAAGCGCAGCTGGCTTATGTGCTCTCGCACGAGCTGATACACTATGAAAAGCAACATGCTCTTGATGAGCTTATAGAAAATACAAATATTGAGCGTGGTGCCGGAAAATACAGGCAGCACAGCTACGATGAAAAACTGCTCGCCAGGAGTAATTACTCAAAAGAGAAAGAAACAGAGAGCGATGTGGAAGGCCTGAAACTTTACATGAAAACAAATTACGACCTCAATACAATTGATGGTGTTTTTGATGCCTTGCAATACGCTTACTTACCGTTTGATGAAGTACCTTTTAACAAGGATTTCCTGGAAACAAAGCACCTTAAATTTCCTGATTCATATTTCCTGAAAAAAACAAATGATATTGAGCCGCTTGAGGAAGAAGATGAGCTTAGCACACACCCGGCTGTAAAAGTGCGCAGGCAGAAAATTAGCGGTTTAATTAAAGACGAGGATAACAAAAAACGTAAAAAATTTATTATCGGCGAAAAAGAATTTCACCAGGCGCAGAAAACCTGCCGTTACGAGCTTGTTGCAGCTTATTTGCAGGAACGCCAGTACGAGGATGCGTTATACAGCGCATATATTTTATTGCAGGATAATCCAAACAGTATTTACCTTAAAAAAGGCGTGCTGAAATCGCTTTACGGGCTAAGCAAATATGCCGCTGCCGAGCGCTGGGATGAAGTACATGTAAGCCACGAAGACATACAGGGAAGCGTACAACAGGTGCATTATTTATTCGACCAGCTGAGCGATGCAGAAATTAATGTTGTTGCCCTATCTTACGCCTGGAACCTGAAAAAGGAGTTTCCGAAAGATGACGAGATAAAAGATATGACCGAAGACTTATTTAAGCAGATGGTTACAGAATTTTACTCCGATAAATCAGAATTTTACAAAACAGCCAAAGTAGCGCCAAGCGGTAAAAAAATAACAGAAACAGAAGAAAGCGAAGATTCATCTGCCAATAAAAAGAAAAGTAAATACGACAAAATAAAAGAGAAGAAAGGTACAAATGAGAAAGGTGAAATTATAGATGATGAATTTATCAAATACGCCTTTGTAGATGAATTGAACGACAAAGAATTCAACGAAACTTTCGACAGGAAAATAAAGGAAAAAGAAGCTGATGAAAAAGCTTTGGCAAAATCTAAAAGCCGAGATTACAGAAAAGAACAAAAGCGCCTGGAAAAACTCAATGAGCGGCAAGGCTATGCCCTCGGCCTTAAAAAAGTAGTTTTTGTTAACCCTTTTTATTACCAGGTTAACGCATTGAAAAAAAGCGTGCATCGTATAAATTCAGAAAGCGCACAAAAGAATCTGAATGAGAAAATAAAGCAAAACGCAAAGCTTACAGGCCTTAAATACGAAATGATTGATAAGAAGGACATGAAAGCAAATAGCGTCGAAACTTTTAATGATATGGCTTTTCTGAATGACTACCTTGACCTTACTTTTGATCATGAAGATTTGCAGGTTGTACACCACCAGCAGGATGAATTACGCAGGCTTGGCGAAAAATACAACACCAGGTACTTTTGCTGGACTGGGATAATTGCCACAAAACAGGTAAACCCTGCCGGTAATTTAACAAGTTGCTATGGTTTTTTAGCTTACCCTTTTATACCGTATGTTGCTTATAAAATGTTTCGCCCGAATTACAACACCACTTTTTATACCATTGTATTGGATACCGAAACCGGTAAAAGTGTAATGAAATCCAAAAGTGAGTACAAATTTAAAGACCGCGACGATTTGCTGAACTCGGCGATTTACGATATGTGCCTCCAGTTAAAAGAATCCAGAAAAAACAAGTAAAATCAGAGGAAAACAAATGAAACGATCTATTATTTTTTTAGCAATTACCATATTATCAGGTTGTTCGCTTTACGCGCAGATTCCAGGTTATATGGGTAAGCGGTTTACATTATCTTATAACGCACATATGGCGCCAAATATAAACGCCGTATTATCAGAAAACTCCAATAGTACTGTAAGAATACCGCTGCGCCTAAATACAAAGCATATTATTGAAGCAGATTATGTAATTGGCAGGCGTGTTACAGCTGGTTTTGAACTGGGTTTTATGAGGCATAACGTACCATATAAATACCAGAAAAAAAACGATTTGGACCCAAATACATTTAACACAATAACTACCTTAGCCGATTACGATTTGAACGGGTATTCAATTGGTTTTAATTTTAAATTTTATGGGCCATTTAATAAAAATACACTTGCGCCTTTAGGATCTTACCTTGTGTTACAGGGTTCGCGCCTTTCTTATAACGCATTTGATAAAATTGGTGGCACAGCCTTTGAATACGGCGGTGCTCCATCAAAAGCAAGTTTAAGCGGATCTTCTCTGGGTATTGGCTTTGGTACTAAACGCATTTACTACGATAAACTTACACTTGATTTTGCCATGAGCACAAACCTTGCATTGGTTTTACCAGATGATTCTTCAAATAAAAAAACAGGCGAACATGCAGCCGTTCGTGTAGCGAGCCAGCATTTTTTAATGTACAAGATTGGCATTGGCGGATTACTGTTTTAACCGAAACCTAAAAATTCAAAACAATATAAAAAAAAATCGGGAAGCAAAGTGCTTCCCGATTTTTTTTTACCAAAGTATTTTTTGCAGCTGTTATATATGGCTAATACAAAAGTGATGTTTAATTCTTAATAAACACAAGAACACGTATGGTTTTTATAAATGTACTATAAAAAAGCTATATATTACGGCAAATTAACACATAAAGTAATCATTCAAAAAATACTTTAAAGAAATTTAAAATTATCTCTATCGCTCAAGAAAGGCATATATCTGCGGGTTTTGGTAATTTCATCGTAATCAAGGTTGGCAATAGCTATGGTATCTTGCTCTATCAGCTCCAGCTGAATTTCGCCCTGGGGATTGATAAACATACTGTTGCCGCTGTGTGAAATGCCGTTTCCATCATCACCCACACGGTTTACACCAACAACATAGCATTGGTTTTCAATGGCTCTTGCCTGTAATAATTTTCTCCAGTGCTGTATTCGGCGATCAGGCCAGTTGGCTACAAAAAGCAACAGATCGTAATTTTCTACATTACGTATCCAAACAGGGAAACGAAGATCGTAGCAGATCATCGGGCAGATTTTCCAGCCTTTCCATTCCACAACAAGTTTATCCGAGCCGGGAAAATAAACCTTCTCCTCGCCTGCCATACTGAACAAATGCCGCTTGTTATACCAGTACAGTTCGCCATCGGGTTGCGCCCAAATCAAACGATTAAAATAAGCGCCATTGTCCTCAATTATTAAACTTCCGGTAATCACAGCATTCAGCGCAACAGACATTCTCTGCATCCATTCTACAGCAAAACCGCTCATTGGTTCTGCTAATTTTTCCGGCTGCATAGAGAATCCTGTCGAGAACATCTCCGGCAAAATTATAATATCAACCGGTGTGGAAAGCCTTCGCAGTTTTTCCTCAAACATGCGGAGATTTTCCTGCTTATTTTCCCAATGCAGGAAACTTTGAACGAGTGCTATTTTCAGATCTTGCATAAGCGTTCACCGGCTTTGCGGAGCGTATCTTCATTCTTGGCGAAACAGAAACGAAGCACTTTATTATCAATCTTATCGTGATAAAAAGCGGAAACGGGAATAGATGCCACGCCAATTTCTTTCGTTAAATATTCTGCAAATTTACGGTCGCCATCTTCGCTGTACGCACTGTAATCCACACACTGGAAATAAGCGCCATGGCAAGGCAGCAATTTGAACTTTGTACCGGCAATGCTTTCCTGGAAAATATCTCGTTTCTGCTGATAGAATTCGTTCAGTTGCAGGTAATGCTCTTCATCGTCAATAATATCATTGTACGCATACTGAATAGGCGTAAAAGCAGAGAACATGCTGTAAGAATATACGCGGCGGAATTCCTCTGTCATGGCCTGTGGCGCAAGTACGTAACCTGTTTTCCAGCCGGTGGTATGATATGTTTTTCCGAAAGATGAAACGACAAATGTTCTGTTAGCTAATTCCGGATAACGGCAAACACTTTCGTGACGCAATCCATCAAAAACAATATGCTCGTAAACCTCATCGCTCAGCACGAAAATATCTTTATTGGCAACAATTTTCTGCAGCTGTGCCATATCTTCCGGCGTAAAAACCATCCCACTCGGGTTGTGCGGCGTGTTAATGATAATTAGCCTGGTGCGAATGGTTATGAGCTTTTTTACCTGTTCCCAATTGATCTTAAATGTTTTCGGATCGAGCTGTACGTATTTTGGTGCGCCTTTATTGATTAAAATAGAAGGCAGATATGAATCGTAAGCCGGTTCGAAAATTATTACTTCGTCTTTCTCTTTTATTAAAGTAGAAATGATGGTATATATGGCTTGCGTGGCACCGGCGGTAATGGTTATTTCCTTTTCGGGATCGTATTGCGCACCATACAGTTTCTCTGTTTTGGCAGCAATTTTTTCACGCAGGCTCATTAATCCCGGCATTGGCGCGTACTGGTTCTTGCCATCGAGCATGTGTTTGTGTACATACTCAATCAGTTTCGGCGGGCAGTTAAAATCAGGGAAGCCTTGTGCCAGGTTGATCGCATTATGCTGGTTGGCAAGCGCCGTCATCACAGAGAAAATACTTTGCTCTATACCGGGAAGCTTGGATGAAATGGAAACGGGTGCGTGTAGCATGGTGCAAATATCCTGTGTAAAAGGCTAAAATTCTAATAAAATTTTCAAAATTTGAATAGTAAAGCTACAACGGGGCTATGTGGTAAATGTTTTTTGTTTTCAGAAGAGATTTTTTGAAGTGAAATGGAATTTACATATATCAATGTTGCGAAAAATGCTTTTACGCAATGGATTGAAATCCTTTGCTACAAAATTAGATCGTCCCTACGGGACTTGTTCAGCGCTCCGAAACAAGTCCCGTAGGGACGATCTAATTTTGTAGGGATGGAATTTATTCCATCCTTATATTTATTCAAATCATTTATATTTATTCCGGCTCTTTAAAAAGAGATTTCTCATCATAGGGAATTTCAAACTTTTCTAAAATACTCCGCTGCTCATCTTTAAAAGATTGATTTTTATGATGTTCTTCCTGATTGGCTATGTAATTATAAACTGCTTTTATTTGAGAATGGCTGTATGAAAACGCGCTATAACCTTCCTGCCATTCAAAACGATGCTCAGTTAATTTATTATCATTAATGTGTTTGGATGATTTTGCTTTCACCGATTTCATAAGCTCAGAAATAGAAACAGTAGGTTTTAAAGTTATCAGGCAATGTACATGATCTTCTACGCCATTGACTATGATACTTTTACAACCTGTATCATTTATCAGGTTTCCAATTACTCCAAAAATGCGGTTTCGCCAGTTTTCGTCAAGGACAGCTTCCCTGAATTTTACAGCGAAAATGCAATGAATATAAACCTGGTGATACGTGTTAGCCATTTGGATTTTTCCATAAGAAAATTAAATGGCAGTAAATTGTTCTTTTACAACAGATTAAATTTAATCCAATTGAATTTTAAACCAATTCCATATATCAATTCTTCAAAAAATGCTTTGTTCAACGGATTGAAATCCGTTTCTACAAAATGAAATCGTCCCTACGGGACTTGTTCAGCGCTCCGAAACAAGTCCCGTAGGGACGATCAAATATTGTAAGGATGGAATTAATTCCATCCAAAACTAGCTCATATACTTCACACTTCTACTCACAAAATCACTCAACTCCTGCCCGATCAGCATATTCTGAGAAAGTCGCGCCAGGTCAAAAACATGCTTGGCAATTTGTGTTTGCTTTTCTTTATCGGTTTCAGCGACTATTTTACGTCCAAGCGGATGATTTGTGTTTACGATCAATTCATATCCACCTGGGAAATCCATCCCGCCGCCTTGCATACGGCTCATTTCTTTCATGCGGCGCATCCATTCACTTTGCGTTATTAATACCGGTGCATCTTCCGGAGAGAGTGCTTGTGTTTTTACAGTGAACTGATCTTTGCCGGTAGAAATTTCCTTGAAAATATCGCTGAGTTGCGTTTGTTCTGCTTCAGATAAAACCGACTCAAATTTTTCATCTTTGTCAATCAGTTTATCAATGGTATCGGCATCAACACGTTTGATGGAAGTTTTTTCAAGTTTCATTTCCAGGTGCTGAATGATGTGATTATCAATAGGATGCTCGAACAACAACACATCGTAAGCGCGTTTTTTGGCAGCTTCAATAAACGAATGCTGGCCATGCTCATGATTTGCGTAGAGCCAAACCTGGTTTCCGTCTTTATCTGTCTGTGTATCTTTTACTTTATCGGCATAATCTTTTAAAGTAAAGAATTTGTGGTCTTCATTTTCTACCAGGAAGAAATCGCGGGCTTTATCGGCGAATTTATCATCCGTAAGCATACCGTATTTGATGAAGAAACCAACATCTTCCCATTTTTTCTCGAAATCATCTCGACGGTCTTTGAATAATTCTGCCAGTTTATCGCCTACTTTTTTCACAATGTAAGAGCTTATTTTCTTCACATTGCTGTCGCTTTGCAAATAGCTACGGCTTACGTTCAGCGGAATATCGGGCGAATCTATAACACCATGAAGCAGCGTAAGGAACTCAGGCACAATTTCCTTCACTTCATCTGTAATGAAAACCTGGTTGCTGTAAAGGTGAATCTTATTCTTCTGGAACTCAATGCTTTGATTGATCTTAGGGAAATACAAAATACCGGTTAAAGTAAACGGATAATCTACATTGAGGTGAATCCAGAAAAGCGGATCTTCGCTGTACGGATACAATTCTTTGTAGAAAGCCAGGTACTCTTCATCCTTAATTTCAGATGGTTTTTTGAGCCATAGCGGCGATGGATTGTTTATTTTCTTGCCATCGAACTCAATTTCCACCGGCATAAAAGAGCAATATTTCTTCAGTATCGTTTCTATGCGCGCTTCCTCGAGGTATTCTTTGGCGTCATCGTTTATGTGCAAGACAATATCGGTTCCGCGTTTTTTGCGGCTGCCTTTTTCCATCTCGAAAGTGGTTGTTCCCACGCAGGTCCAGTGTACAGGCTCGGCATCTTTGTAAGATTTGGTATTGATCTCAACTTTATCTGCCACCATAAAAGCGGAGTAAAAACCAAGGCCGAAATGCCCGATGATGGAGTTTCCGGTGTTTTTATCGGCATATTTCTGTACGAATTCCTCTGCGCCGGAAAAAGCTATCTGGTTGATGTATTTCTCCACTTCTTCCTCCGTCATGCCCACGCCGCTATCGCTGATGGTAAGTGTCTTTTTGTCCTTATCCAGCTTCACTTTTATGGTCAGGTCGCCCGGTTTTTTATCGAATTCCGCAACAGCCGAAAGCGTTTTGAGCTTCTGCGTGGCATCTACGGCATTAGAAACCAGCTCGCGCAGGAAAATTTCCTGGTCGGAGTAAAGGAATTTCTTGATGATGGGAAAAATATTCTCGGTATGAACACTAAGATTACCCGTTTTCATGCTCTTGTTTTATGTTGTGTTGTTTATTTGATTTGGCATTTGTCAAACATGCTGCCAAGAGAAAAGAACTGACAAAATTGCAGTGGGGAAAGCATTTTTTGGGGAAGAGGGATATGGGATAAAATTTGCTTTGCTTTTATTCAATACATTTGCCTTTATAAAAATTAAATTATGAACTCTGACTTTAACAATATTTACGAAAATTTATATTCAGACTATGTATTTGAATTTGGTTTCCCCAGGAAAAATAGAGTTTGGGCAACCGAATTAGAGTCTGAAACTGAATTAATTAGAATAATTAGACGAAGTATAGAAAATACAGAGCTTGAACTATCCCAAAATATTTTTGACCAAAGCGTTACATTTAGACCTGACGCGAAGTTTTTTCTTCTTACAAATTTTCATTTGATGATTGTGAGACCTTTGCAAGAGAGGAAAAATACATGGTGGGACCAAACAAAAATTGAAAGAAATTATTCGGAAGATATTAAATCGGATATTCGTAAAATCATGTCATTTGCAGCAGACACAGCAAAAGCAAAACAAAAAAAGATTGTTTCTGGACATGAAATAATGAAAGCAATTGATCAAAATTGGAAACAGTTAAAATTAACGAGTTTAGAAATTTGGGGGGATGATGAATAACAACATTGAAACTGGAAGCAATGAGGATAAAAGAGAAGCAGTAAATTTAGGTGTAAATCTTAGTAACCAATTAATAACAACAGCGCTTGCTTTAATTGCGGTTGTTGGAGCTTCTTCAACATTTATATTACAACAAAAAGATGTAAACTTTTTATTTTACATTTGTGCAGGAGCGTCATTTATATCTCTTCTTCTCAGTATTTATTTTGGAGGAAAAGGAATAAATAAAGCAAGGAATGAAGGTTTTAAGGGAAACTGGAATTTAAAGATTACTAAAGTATTTTTTAACAGACAGGCAATTTCGACATTTTTTGGAGTTTTGTTCTTTTGTTTAGTCTTCTTACTTGGAACTGATAAAGAATCTAAATTAGAACAATCTCAAATCGAAACTAATAAACTGATAAATTTACAATTACAGAATACCAATAATGCTTTAGAAAAAATAAATAATTTTCAAGAAAACAGTATTAAAAATTTAGAGG
>DAIUCM010000084.1:0-17371 GCA_036846145.1 Bacteroidota bacterium | reverse complement strand
GTACGCTGATGTTTTGGGTTTTCCGCCATATTTTGATGAACCATTTTATGTTGGTTTCGAAGTGAGCGGCTATGAACTGGGTTTAATTCCGGAAGAAGGAAGTTCTGCCAAAGGCGAAAACATACAAGTTTACTGGGGCGTTGAAAACGTGGAAGAAACGTATAAAGTGCTAATTGAAAAAGGCGCTACAACGCACGAGGAACCGCATGATGTTGGCGGCGGAATTGTAGTAGCTACAGTTAAAGATCCGTGGGAAAATATTTTCGGCATTATTTATAATCCGCATTTTAAACTGCCATAAACCTTATTGCTTTATGTGGTTTAAATTACAATGATTGCGTTTGTAGAGACGTTGCACTGCAACGTCTTGCCGCGACAAAGTTTGTTTTTTTATTTATTGCAAGATTAAGACGTTGCATGCAACGTCTCTCTACATAATAACCGCATTAAGAAACCATGACAATCCTGAAGCATTTTTAATGACATCCATATATAAGAAACTTATTATTTCGGGTATAAAGCAAGAAACTCACAATTCTAAAACCATATATTTCGAGGAAGAAAATGGCGAAGAAATAAGCTACAGATCGGGCCAATATCTCACATTGATATTACCCGGGCACGCAGCAGAAATCCGCAGATCTTATTCCTTAATTTCATCACCTTTATTGAAAGAACCGCTGGCCATTGGCGTAAAGCGGATTCCCAATGGTGAGTTCAGCCGCTGGCTCGTTGATAAAGCGAAAGTTGGCGACGAAGTTTTAACAAGCGGTGTTGGCGGATTTTTTACTTTACCCGATAATATTAAGGATTTTGAGCAGATTTTTTTCCTGGCTGCCGGCAGCGGAATTACACCTGTTTTATCGCTTATAAAATCTGCGCTGCTCTCCCACCCTGCCATTTCAATCATACTTATTTACAGCAACCGCAGCCGCGAGGATTGTATGTATCATGATGAACTGGAAAACCTTCGCGAAAGATATCCGGACAACTTAAAAATAGCATTCCTGTACAGCAATGCAGATGACATTAACCGCGCAAGATTACACCGCGAGCTGCTCATAACTTTCCTGACAAAATACAATACAGCGAAGCCTGAAAAAACACTGTCATACACTTGCGGGCCAATAGATTACATGCGCATGTGCACGTATGCTTTCCGCTTAAAAAACATTCCGTTCGATAATATAAAACGTGAAAATTTTGTCTCTGATAAACCTTTGCATTTGCCTCAGCCGCACGATAAAAACGGGCATTGGGTAAAAATACGTTTCAAAAACCAGGAACAGCAAATACATGTACAATACCCTGAAACTATTCTGCAGGCCGCGAAAAAGGCGCATTTAAAATTACCTTACAGTTGCGAAGCCGGCGTTTGCGGAAATTGCGCAGCGCATATTACAGAAGGAAAAGTTTGGATGAGCTACAATGAAATTCTTACTGAAAAAGATCTCAATAAAGGCTTAACATTAACCTGCGTGGGCTACCCGGTTGATGGTGATGTTTCGCTTGAAGTAAAATGGTAATTTCGCGTCATATATGTCTGAGCCAAAAAATGCTTTTATTAACGATAAAATATTCATAAATGAAGCAAAATTATCCGACCTGCAAACCATTCAGCAGATTGCGGAAGAAACCTGGCCTGTTGCGTATGGCAATATATTATCAGCTGCGCAGCTGCGTTATATGCTCGATAAAATGTACAGTATTGCGTCGCTTGAGCAGCAATTGCAGAATGGCCATCATTTCCTGCTTGCAAGCATAAAACATGTTCCCGCAGGTTTTGCCTCTTATACTTTTGATCCGGAAATCATAACCCTTACTAAGCTGCAGAAACTGTATGTATTACCACAACAGCAAGGTAAAAATGTAGGCAAAAATCTGCTTACAGAAATAGTACATCGTGTAAAACTTAGAGAGAAACAACAGTTGAACCTGAATGTAAACCGTGCAAACCCGGCTGTGAACTTCTACCGGAAATTTGGCTTCGAAATAGTTTATTCTGAAGATATTGCTATTGGTAACGGTTATTTTATGAATGATTATGTAATGGCACTGAAATTATAAATTAAACAAAGTATTTTTCAGCCAATGTGTATATGTCGTTCACCAACGGAATATACTAGAACATCAGAAATATTGACCATTAAATTTTCAATTTCAATTTTGCCCTCTGAAGCCGGGCGGGCTTGTTACTTTGGCTTAGCCCAAAGTAACCAAAACCCAAGGCTGTAAATTATTACGCTAAAAATATCTTTAAAGCATTTTTTACCTGCAACCGGAGCCGCCGGTTCGTTTAGTGCTTGTTGTTGTATCGCATCGGCTCGCCGGTTGCTTCGTAAGATATTTCAACATTAATTCACAATTTACCATTCTCAATTCACCATTTGCATTTATGCTTTAAACCTATTTTCTTAACGCTTATAATTTAAGGCCATTACAAAGCATTGCACATCTTACTTCTTAAAATACAATAATATTTTAATTTGAATGCATATCCCAAATCTATCTACATACGTTGCACCAAGCCCTGAAGGGGAGCAATATATCAGCCTGGGGCAAAACCCCAGGTGCAAAAAAACGACCTCGGAATGTATATATGCAAAACGCCCGCAGAGGCATTTCCTGCGGGCGTTTTTTTTCAATTATTTTAATTAAAACCCTCTTTGCGGAGTTGAATTATTCTTCGCATCTTCATCTTCCATTCGCTGTATCTCTGCACGAATTTCATCTTTGGCGCGGCCTGTTTTCTGCTGAATTCTACCAACAATATCATCTGCACCGCCTTCTGCATATTTCAGATCATCGTCGGTTAAATCTGCCCATTTCTGTTTTATTGCGCCTTTTATCCTGTTCCAGGTTCCTTCTTTTCTTAAGCTGTCCATAATGTTGTATATTAAATTGGTTGTACTGAAATGAACGCTGAAAATTAATGTTTTGTTAAATCTATACTTGCCATAATTTCAACAAACCGGCATCCATTTACTTTATAACCTGTATTTTACGAGCGTTAATATTATCTTTATTTTTTATGCGGATTACATACATTCCGGCTTCCAGGTGCGTCAGATCCAGTTCCTGAATCTCATTGCCAGCTTGTACATTATTCAGAAACATCATTTCCTGCCCAAGCATATTTACTACGCTTATACTACTATTATTTGCAAAACCTTCAGGTAACTTTACATAGCAATTACCAGTTGAAGGATTCGGATAAACACTGATTTGTAGCTCAGCCGCTGCTGTATTTTTATTGATGCCAAGTGTCTGATTTTGCTGTGTGGCTTTGTGCAGCGCTTTGATAATTGTGTTTAAAATAATACCGTTGCCAATACTATCCTGGTTTGTAAGTACTGTTATCACAATGCCATTGGTAGAGTCGGCAATGTTTTCGTTTACGTAGCCGAAGCCAGTTCCGCCATGCGAGTAAACTGTTCTGCCATTAAAATTTTTCTCGCGGAAAATCCCTAATCCATAACCTACAGTTGCATCAATTTTTATATATTGCTTTAGCTCTGCCAGCGATTTTTCACTGATGATCAATCCGGCCATAAGCTTGTGCCAGAAAAGCGCGTTATCTTCGGCCGTGGAAAACAAAGCTCCGGCTGCATAGGCCGAGCTGTAAAAAGCATTAATATCAGTTTCAGATTCTACCATAATATCTACAATGGGCGCTGAATGATCGTAAATATAGGTCCAGGGATGCGCAAACGGCGCTGTAGATGCTTCGTCAGGAACCAGATAAGTATTGTGCAAGCCATGCGGCGAAAGCATTTTTTCGCGCAGTACTATATGCAATGGCTTACCGGTAACTTTCTCAATGATCATACCTGCCAACAGGTAATTCGTATTGCAATAGCTCCACCTTTTACCGGGCTCAAATTTTGGTTTCTGTATATATTTAAGAATTTCATCAGGCCGAAAAACGCGACGCTGATCTTCGAAAATCTCATTTATCCATTCCATATTTTCGGTATAGCTATACAGGCCGCTTGTGTGGTTCAGCATCTGGCGGATTGTAATTTTACCGTTTACATGCTGAACATTTTTTATCCAGTTGCCTATAGTATCGTCCAGGCTTAATTTGCCTTCTTCCTGAAGTTGAAGCATCAATACCGCAATGTAAGTTTTAGTGTTGCTTCCCAGGCCCAGAATCATATTTTCTGTAATGGGCGTATTGGCGTGTGAAATACCATGCACGCTTTTCCAGATACCCACGCCGGGAACAAACATGGCTGCGCTGGCGCCTTTAATGCTATATTTTGTACAGAGGCTATCGAATATTTTATTTAACCTTGCAGCGGCATCTGCCGGTATTTGGGCGTTTAGCTTCGCAGTTAAAAGCAGCAGAATTAACAGGAGTTTCGTTTTCATTTGATTCGTTGTTTTATTGGTTTGTTGAATGCGAAACTAAGCCGCCGCTTTGGGGTGAAAAATTATTTTCGACAAGCTGAGGGATAATTTAGACGTATTAAAGAAGCTTAATCACTTTCTTGTTTTGTCGAAAAAATAAGGCCTTTCGTCTAATACAATTGGCGCTTTAGTAATGCGCATTTAAATTGCCTTAAAATTTCAGGATGAAGGCGTTTATATTGAAAATTTTCCGTTGGCTCAGCAGCAGAATAGCGCTGAATATTTATTTCTGGCTGCTTGCGCTAAACCTGATGTACAATAATGTCCAAAACCAGATGGATTATCCTGCCAAATGGTACATACTGTTTATCGGCATAAATATCAGCCTGTTAATGCTGCTTGTTTATTTCAATAACCTGTACCTGGTTCCTCGGCTGCTGGCCAGGAAAAAGCGCAAACTGTATTTTCTGTGTGTTTTCTCTTTCACTTTTTTAATCGCCTGCATATATACAATCGTCCAGAAATACATCATTATCCGTTTCCCGAAAATAGAGATCATGCAAATAAGTTTTATCTCTGCGCCGGTTACACGCAAATGGTCCTTAAGCAGCCTGGCAGATGAATTTCAGACTTATTTCGTGGCATTCCTGATGCTGGTTTTTATATTCACGGCGCTTTGGTTTATGTACGATTATTCGCGCCAGCAAAAGTTAAACCAGCTGGCTGCCATAAAACAAACCGAAGCCGAACTCAACTTTCTCAAGAGCCAGCTAAACCCGCATTTTCTTTTCAATACATTGAATAATTTGTATGGATTGGCACTTACAAAATCGGATGATGCGCCGCTTGCCATTCTAAAGTTGTCATCCTTAATGCGATATATGCTTTATGAATCGGATGTGAAATTGGTTAGTTTCGAAAAGGAAAAAGAAGCCATACAAGCTTATATAGACCTGGAAATGTTGCGTTTAGACAAGGACGAAATTATGAACATAAAAATGGAAGCCGACCATAACTACAATATTCCGCCGCTGTTATGGCTCCCGGTTTTAGAAAATATTTATAAGCATGGCACACGTTTAATTACCGATAAATTTCTGCTCGATTTCAGCTTTACAATCCACAACAATGTTTTAAAGATCAGTTCCAGGAATTATTTCAAACCTAAAACCCATGCGCAAAATAGTGGAATAGGGCTGGATAATCTGCACAAACGCCTCAAGCTTTTATTCCCCGGGAAATATGAGTTAACTTCGGGAACGGAAGAGAATATTTATTCAACTACTGTAACTATACAACTTGCGTAAATGGAAAAAATACGGTTGATAATTGTAGATGACGAGCCTATTGCGCAGGATATCCTGGCTACATACGTTGCTAAAAATCCGGCTCTGGAACTTGCCGGCAAATGCAAAAACGCGCTGGAGGCTTTTTCATTTTTATCGAAGAACACAGTTGATGTAATGTTGCTGGATATAAACATGCCTGAGATTAGCGGCCTGGAATTACTGAGAACTTTAAAAGATCCGCCACTGGTAATTTTTACAACAGCTTACGCCGAATTTGCCGTAGAAAGCTATGAATTGAATGCTGTAGATTACCTTTTGAAACCTTTCTCCTTAGAACGTTTCCAGAAAGCGATTTTAAAAGCTGCAGATATTATTCAAAGCAAAAACCCGGCTCTGGCGACACAAATTTCACAGTCTGAAACCACAGCGCATTCAACTGATATTTTCGTGAAAAGCGAGGGCAAACTGTTGAAGATTAATTTACAGGAACTCTGGCTAATTGAAGCTTTAAAAGATTATGTAAAACTATGGGTTGGCGCCGAAAGAATCATTATACACAGCACCATGAAAAACATGGAAGACCAGCTCAGCCATTTTAATCACTTTGTACGCGTAAATAAATCTTACATCATCAACACCAAATTTATTTCCGCTATCGATGGCAACTGCATCATCATCCGCGAGCAGAAAATTCCGGTTGGCAGCACCTATAAAGATGTATTACCAAACCTCCTGCAGCAATACAGGCTTATATAATTCCATCGGGCAGATGTTTTAGCCCGTAAACTGAAATGATAATTTTACGTTCATATCTCAAATTTTAATTAAAATGAGAGGTATATTTAAAATATTGGCAGCCTTGTTTATGGCTGGTACAGCAGCGGTATCTTACTGCACTTTACGGCAAGATAATCCTATTACCGGCGAAAGCCAGCGCATTGGCATTACAACAGAGCAGGAAATTGCGCTTGGTTTGCAGGCAGTACCGGAAGTGGCACAGCAATTTGGCGGCTTGTTAAACGACCCGCAAATTACTGCTGGTGTAGAAGAAATTGGCCAGCGCATTGTGCAAAACAGCGATGCCGCCAAAGCTGATTATAAATTCAAATTTCATGTACTGGCTGATGACCAGACCGTAAACGCTTTTGCTTTGCCCGGCGGACAGATTTTTGTTACCATGGGCATGTTAAAACTGCTGGAAACCAAGGGTGAGCTGGCCGGTGTACTGGGCCACGAGATTGCGCATGTTATTGCCAGGCACAGCGCGGAACAAATGGCAAAAATGCAACTCACGCAAGGCTTAACCGGCGCGGCTGTAATGGCTACATACGATCCGGAAAACCCTTCTACACAAACCGGTGCGGCAGTGGCTGCTTTAATTGGCAACCTGGTGAACATGAAATATGGCCGCGAGGATGAACTTGAAAGCGATAAATGGGGAATAAGATTAATGCACCAAAGCGGCTACGATCCACGTGCCATGATTCGCGTAATGCAGGTTTTGGCAAAAGCCGGAGGTGGCGCACAACCTGAATTTTTCAGCACGCATCCAAATCCTGAGAACCGCGTTGCTAAAATTCAGCAGGCTATACAGGAGGAATTCCCGAATGGCGTGCCGGATAATTTAGAGAAATAAATTAAATGCCCTGTACACGTTCAAAATGTACAGGGCATTCTTCTAATCAACCTATGTGCTTTTTACTAGTACATGTAATCTAATAACAAGGTAGCTTTACCATTCTCAAGCCAGAAAGTGTCATTCGGGTCGTTGTAGTTTTGCATTTGGCAACGGAAGGTAACATCTATTTTCTTCATGGCATGGTCAGCGCCGGGCGGTGTATAATCCTCTACCTTAGAAATACGGAAATAGCTGCCTTTCTGCAGTTCGGCATCTGCGGGTGTGGTGTATGATTTATCACCGTTTCTCCAGTTAATACCCACGCCGCCAAAGTCAGTAAAAAGCGATTCAGGGTTGTGTTTCGCGTAATCGAGCGTCCTGTTTAATTCTTCTTCCTGGCTCACAGCACTAATCCAGAATGGTTTTACCGCCATAAAGCCGACCCTGAAACTATCTCTGCCATTGGTAAAGTTTGATGTGTACAATGAAATTGTATTGCCAAGGATGTTTACTTTATCTACTTTTGGCATGGTAATAAAATTATCCTGGCCGCTGTAGAAATTCAAATCCTTGCCGAGCATTTCCGATTCCACAAATATCAGAGACTCTACACGGCTTGGCTTTAAATCCTCTTTCGTACAGCTGCTCGCAAAAACAACAAGCAAAAGCAGGGTGAAATAAGTCGATAATTTAGTTTTCATAATTTGAGAAAGCATTTTTACACGCTTGTATATATGTAATTAATTATTTTGAAAATGGTCTGAAATTAAGTTGAACCTGCCAGGATGAATGCCTGTCCTTCCGGGTGTTTTCAAACACCTGGTTATTGGTGAAATCTGTTAAGCCAAGGTTATAGTTTGCAGCT
Organism: Bacteroidota bacterium; assembly: GCA_036846145.1. Taxonomy (GTDB): domain Bacteria; phylum Bacteroidota; class Bacteroidia; order CAILMK01; family CAILMK01; genus DAIUCM01. Next base: position 9,246 of record DAIUCM010000084.1, on the reverse strand, counting down.
ACACTGAATTTACGGTTCAGGGCGAATTCAACTCCCAGCGGAATACCGAAATCAACCGAACGTAAACCATTGTAACGGGCAAATTTTGGCGCATCTTCTACAGGCCTGCTGCTTACAAATCTTTCATTAACATATTGCTCTTCCGTAACGTTAGATTTCGCACCAATTAAAATATTTGTACGTAAACCGCTGTAAAAGTTAACACCTGGTAAAGCGGCAAATTTTACAAGCACCGGCATCTCCATATACCTGCACTCGGTAATAGTGGTTCTTGTAATGGTTGCGCTTGGTACCAGCGCCCACTGCACCAATGCGCTGGTGTGTGAAACATTCTGCACCTGGTGAGATACATACTGCGCTCCGGCCTGTAAAGCAAACTTGCGGCTCAGCGGCATTACAGCGTGTACACCAAACATTGGCGAGGCAGCTGCATTCTGCGCTGATCTGTTATTATCTTCCGATGAAACGAAATTCACATTTGCACCGCCAGAGAAACCAACCAAAACTTTTGTTTTCGGCTTGTTAACCGATGGTTTATCCGGATATTTACCGCCAGTACCATTTATAGCCAGTACCGAATCTGCTTCAGCAGCAATTGCCATTGTTTCAGCTGTTTGAGCTTTTACTTCCGCTACAGCAGCATTGCCGGCGGCGCTTTCTGAAGCATTTTTTACACTTTCTATATATGCAGCTGCCTGGTTCTGATTAGCATCTGCAATTGTGCTATTCAGCTTATTGCCAGTGTTTGTAATATTATTATCACCAGCGTTTGAAAAGTTATTTTTACTTACATTTCTGCCAGATTTAACAGCCGCATCTGCTTTGGCAAAGCCTGCAGTAAAGCGGTTCATCTCAACATCGCTTGTACCTTGCATATATCCTTTTCCTGAAAAATGCTTCGCACCTGCAACCGAGCCGCTTGATTTAACTGCAGCCCTACCGCTAACTGCATTTCCGTCAGCTTTACCTGCAGCCTGGTTGTTTATTTTGCTTTTAGATGCTGCTGTGACCATTTGCTCAGCTGAAACATTTACCGCATTATTATCAATGGCATCAGCATGTAATATGGCAGTGTTGGCCGCTGATTCAGGCTTTGCAGATTCTGTTTGCTGTATTTCAGTTTGCTGCGTAATTCCTGCATCTGTAAGCTTTGTTGTTTCTTTATCCAGCATACCACTTAATGATAGCGCCGAATAAACTATGGCCGAACCGCTTATTACGCCAACAAGCACTTTGCCTGTTTTCAGCAATATACTTTTGTACAGCGAGGTTTGCTGTGCCGCGGCCTGCACATGGTGCGCCTGCAGCTTACTTTGCATTTGCGCCCAGCTGCCTGCTTCGAACGGGAACTCATGGTGCTCAACCTTTTCGCGCAGCAGCTCCTCAAACGATTTATCTTTATTAAAATCCATACGCCACCTCTTTATTTTTTTGTCCCTCTAAAATACATTTCTTTAATTTTTCCTTGGCAAAATTTACATGCCATTTGCTTGTGCCTTCCGAAATATTCAGCTGCTCGGCAATTTCCTTGTGCGGGTAACCTTCTATAGCAAAAAGGTTGAAAACCATACGCGTTGCCGGCGGCAGCAGGCTAATCATCTTAATAATATCTTCGGCATACAGTTCGCTGATGATATCGGCATGCGTTACACCATCTTCCTCAACTTCGGGGAATGACATGTGTTCGCGGTAATTCACTGTTTTGCGATGTTCCTCAAGCACCGTGTTAACAATAATTCTGCGTATCCAGCCTTCAAACGAGCCTTTGTTGCCAAAGCTTGCAATGTTCATAAAAACTTTCAGGAAACCCATGTTCAGAAGCTCAATAGCATCTTCTTTGTTCCTGGAATAGCGCATGCAAACGCTAAGCATTTTACCGTAATATTTAGCATACAACTTCTCCTGGCAGCGCGGATCGTTTTTCGCACAGCCTGCTATGAGTTCTTCATCAGTGTATGCTGCTACTAATTTTACCATTTTCCGGATTGTATAATGGGCAAGATGAAACCCGCTTTTAAAAAGTTGGGTAGTACTGCAAAATTATTTCTAAATTTTTATATAATATTGATTTACAGCCAGGACGGGCACATTTTTTTTAGAATTAAAAGCGAGCTGGTAAACGATGAATATAAAAAACAAAAGGCGGCAGATTATTAACCTGCCGCCTTGCGCTTAAATTTTTAAATGAGTATCCGTCTGTTAAAAAATTGTGCTTAACCTCTCAGCCCTTCGTGCACCTCGCCTAAATTAGGAGAGTAGTGTGGCTCCGACTGTAATTTTATCTTTAAAATTTCTATTCATTTTATTTATGGGATAGTCATTATTTTCTTAAACTGTTTATTATTGATTAATAGCCCAGTATTTTCTGCGTAAATATATCACCTTTCAAATTGGTGAATTTCACTATATAAAATCCTGGCCCGCGCTCATTTACATTTAGCAGCAAGGTATTTTTTCCGCTTTGTATATATGTAGTCTGGCGGATGAGGCTTTTACCGAGCATATCACAAATCTCTAAAGTGTAGTTCCCTGCATGTATGGCATCAATTTCAATGGTTAATTCATCTGCAAATGGCACGGGATATATTTTAACCTGTGCGAAAACCGTAGCTTTTTCCGGCAGGCCAACAATTTCCGTGCATAAAGCGCGGTCAGCTACCTGTCCGCGAATTTCGCCGCCCGAGTTACTGGCGGTATGAATATCGGCATACACACTGCCCGATGCGATATCTACAGCCATATTTTTCGCTGCGTTTTCCCACACAAAACCATTTACTGCGTTGTACTGGAAATCTAATGGCAGAACCTCAGTACCACTCTGCCATCTTGCACCTTTATGTAAGTGCGCTTCTGTGATTGCACTGCCAAGGCTATCGGCCACAATTTTATATTGTATATTAGAAGAATCTACCGAAACGGAAATAACACCTAAACCCTGGGCAATTGTATTTACTGCCGGTACCAGCTGCGCGCCGCAAAGCTCAAAAGTATAGGTTTTGCGCGTAGATGGAACCAGCTGCCCGCGAATTTCGCCATTGGGATTGTTACTGGTTTTTATGCTGATGTAAATATCACCACGTATTAGCGCATTTACCATAGCCTTGGTAATGTTTACGCCAAAAGCCTTGCCGGTAATACGGTTCCCTGCAATCGAATCGGTAATATCTATTACGGTTGTGCCGTTTAGGCCGCGTTTGCCGATAAATAGTGCTACGCTGGTTACTTTGCTGCTTAAATCGCTGAAAATAACATCATACATTAAAGTATCGAATGTATTATTCAATGAAAAAATACCTAAGCCGTGGTTACTGGTATTTACTGCCGGAACCTGCTGCGCGCCGCTCAGGTCCGCTTCTAAATCGATACCATAGTTCCTGATCAACTGCCCGCGTATTTCACCGCCTGCATGCTGGCTCGTAGTAACATACATATAAATATTATCAGCTGTAAGCGAATCAGTTTCGAGCAATGGCAGATCCGCAGTATTAAGAACCGCGTTGATCCTGTTCCCCGAAAGGAAAGTGGTAAGATCCAGCACATTACTGCCATTATTGCCCGGGCGGGCCATTGCCAGGAACACACCAGTAATATTAGTTAAATCGCCAAACTGAGCCTTTATCTGCAGCCTGCTGTTATCCGGCGATAATTTAACGGAAGCTATGCCATAAGCGTTGGTAGTAACTTCCGGCACCACATTATTACCATTTAAAACCGCCTGCATGCTCAATTCTTTTTCAAGCTCAAGCTGCCCGCGGATCTCACCATTCGGGTTTGCTTCTGTAAATATATTGATGTATGTTTCGCCGTTTAGCATTTTCGCGATCATGGCCGGAGGCAGATCGGTACCGGTTAACACGCCGTAAAACTTATTGCCTGCCTGGTACAGCTCCAGCGATTTAAGCGCGCCACCGGTTGTGCCTCTGCGGCTTTCGAGGATGGCCGCCCCCGTAACAGGCCCGCTTAAACCTGTAACAAGCATATTAACGATCATAGTATCGCGGTTTTCGCTAAGCCTGCAACTGGCTAATCCCCTGGCATTTGTGCTTACAGCGGGCACCTCTTCGGCACCAGTGAGCCAGGCGGTGAAAGTAAGGCTGCCATCGGCTTTTGCCGGCAGGTAAATAAAAGCAAGTAAAAACAGTAGTAAATTTATACGTGGAATTAACATATAGCTGCTGAATATTTACATTTAAAGCAGCTAAACCTTCAATATGTTCAATTATTTCGACTTGAAATTTTTATCGCAATGCCTTGTTTTTGATAACCTGCGAAAGCATTTCCGGGAGTAAGTATATATGGAAAAATCAAAAACAAGTATTGTATGCGATATGGATGATTGGCGTACAAGCAGATTAAATATTACCCATCACATACATCGCATCGGGCGTTGGTTGCATGCTGCCGCCTTCAGGCTCAAGCGTTATGGCGAAAGCTTTGGCTGAGATTATTGTATTCATCTGGCTGATACGGGATTCATCTATATTATTAAGCACGCCGGCGCTTACAGGTTTGTCATTTTCATCAATTGCCCAAAGCTGGTACTGCTTACCTGCCGGCGGCTGCGGCAGATTTTTAACCTGTAGATAAACATCCTTACTTTTTGAATTCCAGAAAACAAGCGCTGCCGATTGTGCAGAAACTGGCAGCCCTTTCAGCACAACGCGCCTGTTATCAGCATCGGCATATATGCTTAGCTGCGAAAATGCTTTTTCATTCTCCAGCTTTACTTTATTATATTGCTCACTAACAGCAGTATTTTGCGAGCGTAGTGCCATAACCTCGTTTTGTGCAGCCTGCCATTGCTGGTACAGGTAAAAATTAAGCAAGGCACTTATGGCCAATAAAAAAAGTGTTGCAGTAATTACCATGTAAAACCTGCGCGGAGATCGCCTCACTTCCCTGCCGGTTTCCTTCGCATGCTGCATCTTAACGGTGCGCGCAGCCGCTGCTTTCTCTTTTTCCTTTTCCTTAATTTTTGCCTGTTGCGATCTTTTGCTTCCCGTTTCCGGTATTACAGTTTCCTCCACCGGCAGCTCCGCGATCCGGTCCAGTAAGCGCCCGGCAAAACCATTCGATAATAACGGCGCGTGCAATGCAGCATATTGCATATGCGTTTCCTCAATGCGCTTTATTTCCTCTGCAATGCGCTCGTGCTTCTCGGCCATCAGTCGCACTTCCTCCATTTCAGCAGGCGATAAAACACCGGCCACATAAAGCTCCAGTATGCCGGAGGCTATGTACATATCTGCACTCATCTTTGCTGAAATAATTTTCGCAGTTCAACCATTGCGCTTCGTACACGCGTTTTTACCGTACCCAGCGGCATTTTCAGTTTACTGGCAGCCTCCGCCTGTGTAAATCCTTCAAAATATATAAGGTCAATAAGCTCTTTCTGCTCAGTTCTTAGTGTTGCAACAATTTCCTTCAAACCAATATGCTCGGGTACAATTTCATCATCATCCGCAGTATCGTTCCCACTTACGTAAAAATCGGTGATCTGGGTTTGTGCGGCATTCTTAAAATCGGCGCTCCGGGTTTTATCTATCGCCTGGTTACGGGCAATATTCAGCATCCAGGTATATAATCGGCCCTTACTGCTATCATAAGATGCGAAGTTCTGCCATATTTTAATATATACTTCCTGCAGAATTTCTTCAGCTACTTCCGGCACAGGAATAAGCTTGAAAATAACGCCGTAAAGCGCTGCGGAGAACTTTTCGCACAGGTAACGCATGCCTTTCGGATCCCGTGCTTTAAGCATCGCTACAATTTCTTCTTCAGAAAGCTGTGTCTCTATCGGCATGTAAAATTGTATAACCGGTAACCTGCCGGGCAGGTATTTTTATGACTGATTATATTCGGCAGCAATTTACAAAAATTGCATATATACGCTTAATTAAAAATGCTTTTGCCGAGAAAAATCATTTACGGTTTCTGCCATAAAACAAGCAGCTTTGGCAACTGGCTGTGGATCAGTCAGGAATTAAAAATTAATGTAGTTTGGTTAAGGATTTAAATAATTTCATCCCTACAATATATGAATGCCACACCGGCACTCAATTAAAGCTCCGAACCAAGTTCTGCAGGAACGATAAAATATTGTAGCAACGGATTTCAATCCGTTGAAGGCTCATTACATTTATCCTAATACACTTTACCATTATAAAACAAACTTAAATTGTTTTGTATGAGATTTTCTTGATAATTTTGCGCCACAATAAATTACTATGAGCAACATAACATTAACCATTATAAAGCCCGATGCCGTACAGGATGGCAATATCGGCGCTATTCTTGAGCAGATAGAAAAAGCTGGTTTCCGCATCAAGGCTTTAAGAATGAAACACCTTAGCAAGCAGGAAGCCGGCGCGTTTTACGCTGTGCACAAAGAAAGGCCTTTTTACGGCGAACTGGTAGATTATATGACCAGCGGCCCGGTTGTGCCTTGCGTACTTGAGAAAGAAAATGCCGTTACAGAATTCCGCAAGCTTATTGGCGCAACAAATCCTGAAAATGCCGAGGAAGGAACTGTACGTAAGCGTTTCGGTAAATCTTTACAGAGCAACGCTATACATGGCTCCGACTCTGATGAGAATGCCGCTATAGAAGCTGCGTTCTTTTTCCCTGCTGCCGAAATGTACTAAAGTATTTTTTCACCAAGCTATATATGCCGCAACCGGTTAAGCCCGGTTTGCGGCATTTTTATTTTTGCATTTTCTGCAAATTTCAGGTTGACGGTCGCAGTTTTCGCAAATTTTTAGCCGCAGAATTTCAAAACCTTCCAATTAGTCGCAATTTTCGCAAATAATAATTTTCCGTTTGCGAAAATCAATTTTGATACGGAAAGATCTGCGTTTAGGTTTGCTGCATAAAGTATTTTTTATGAGAGCGATATATGCAGCAATCCTATTTCTTATAATTTTCTCTTCCTGTAGTAAAGATTACGGCACCACTACCGTAAGCGGCAAAGTAGTAGATGCAACTACCGGCGAGCCAGTACCTTTTGCCAATGTAATACTGGGAGACCGTGCTTCGGAATCTTTCACATCCGGCTATGTACCAAGAGAAACTTTTAAAGCGGATGAAAACGGCAGCTTCTCCTTTAGTTTCGAGGCAAAGCGCAAAGCCGCTTACGGGCTGAACGCTTCCAAAGAACATTATTTTAGCGCCGCAGATGAGCCATATTTAAAAAACGGAGCCAAAAACGAAGATATAGAAATAAAAATAACTCCCGGCGGCTGGATCAGGTTTCACCTTAAAGATGAAGCGCCTTTAGGGGATGTTAGCAGGTTTACTATTCATCCATTTGTATCACCATCATCAGTTGAAATTGATTGGCCACCGTTAGATACAACTTTTACAGTTTATACTAGTGGAAACAAAGAAGCTCTATACCCATATTGGCTAATAGTTAATTATAAAGAAGAAAGAGCAACAGTAAATATAAAAACAAAAGCCTTAGACACAACAGATGTATATATAAAATATTAAACTATTTTTTATGAAAATGATATATGTAGCTTTGCTGATTCTGCTGGCTTTTTCTTCCTGTACAGATGAACTGCGAACAACCACAGTAGAAGGTGTTGCAGTAGATATAAAAACAGGGAAACCAGTTCCTTACGCACACATTAATGTAACCAGTTCGGGTGGCGGTAACGGAGAATTACTGGGCGGTAGCAGTGGTTCAACAGTAGGTTCCTGGGATACAGATGCTGATGGAAAATTTAGTTTTAGTTTTATTCACAATAATAAATTAAGCTATGAAGTAGGTGGAAATAAACATCAGTTATATCATTCATCAAATATATTGGCAATCAAGCGCAAAAAAAACAAAGATGTTAAAATAGAATTGTATCCTTTCAGCTGGTTAAAAGTTCATTTGAAAGATGTTGCTCCAGCGAAAAATGCTACGAAAATAAGCTTCTCAGGTTTATTTAATCTGCCCACATCTTCAATTGACTGGCCTCCTGCAGATACAACTTTTACAGTAAAAATAATAAGTAAAAAAGATGAAGAAACATTTAGCTATTGGCTGTACAATTACAGGGAAGTAACGAGGTATGAACTTAGTGCCAAATTGAATTCATTAGATACTACAGATGTTTTCATTAATTATTAGACTTACAGAAACACACACCAAACCTCAAACCTAATGAAATTGGATGTAGTGCTTCTAAAATTATTTAATTCTTCAATTTGTCCGGTTTTTCAATTTATCCAAAGCATTTTTCCGGCAAAGCATATATGCAGCTCACGTTTTTGTTATTAAAAATCACTTAACAAAATACATTCCAACCCAATCAAATCATTTATTAATAACACATTACAACATTAAAAAAACTTTAATGTAAAAAAACTTGCACTTACAATTTAATTAATTCAATTTAGCAAAATCTTAAACCCTAAACCTATATGCGTATCTTTTTCAGCTTTTTAACAATTATTAGCCTGTTTTTATTTCTTTTCACTTCCTGTAGTAAAGATTATGGCACCACTACCGTAGAAGGCAAGGTAGTGGATGCAACTACGGGCGAGCCTGTACCATATGCTACAGTATCTTTAGGTTCGCGTGCAAAAGAAGTATTGTCCAGCGGCTATGGGCACAAGGAAAGCTACCAGGCCGATGCCAATGGCAATTACTCTTTTAGCTTTGATGCTATAAGCGATGGAAGCTATGGTGTAGATGCAGGTTATAATGATCTATATTTTAGTAACGATGGCTATATCCCCATTGATGGCGGGCGTAAAAATAAAAATATAGAAATAAAAATTAAACCGGGAGGATGGATTCGATTTCATGTGAAAGATGAGGAGCCTAGAGGAGATGTTGCAAGCTTTCTTGTTCAATCATTTATAAGTCCCTCTTACGTTAGAATTAGTAACCCCCCTAAAGATACTACCTTTGTAGTTTTTACCTATGGGAATAAGAATGAACCATATGTGTATTGGGTTAAAATCAATTATGAAGAGACTAAAACTATAGGCGAAGTACAAACCAAGGCATTAGATACAGTAGATGCGTATATAAAATTCTAAACACACACCAAACACCAAACCTCAAACCATAATGAAAACAATCCTCTCATTTTTGTGCTGCCTTAAATTTCTTTAGTTTTATAAAACTCTGCCAAACCATTTTCCGGCACTTACATATATGCCGAATATAAAAAATTGCAGAAATAATATAAAAATTCAATTTTCGTTAAGTAATTTTGGCTCAAATGCGTTGCCCCAATGCGGGGC
>DAIUCM010000083.1:0-17418 GCA_036846145.1 Bacteroidota bacterium | reverse complement strand
ATATAAAATCTTCCATAAATAATGAAAAAGCCGGCGTATTGCCGGCTTTTGCATTATTTATATATTAGTTAGAAATTAGAATCCCCAGCTGGAGTTCCCGCTTCCGCCATGGCTCCCTGAACCCAGGCCGCTCATACCGCCGCCGTAGCTGCTGCCGTAACCGCCCTGGCTTGCAGTATTTCCACCAAATCCCTGGCCATAAGAGCCGGAGCCTGATCCTGAACCGCCGCCAAAGTTGCTTCCGTAGTTTCCGCCTCTTTCATCATCGCCGCCCCAATTTGTTAACTGGTTCCAGCCCTGGCGAACTGCATTGCCTGCCCTGTCCCAGCCATCGCGGATAGTTTCGCCTGCACGATCAAGGAAGCTGCCATCGTTGTTTCCACCCTGGTCATAACCATAATCGCTGCCATAGCTGCCTGAGCCATAGTTGCTGCCGCCGCTCATACCTGAGCCGCTGCCGTAAGAAGAGCCACCGTAGTTACCTTGTGAGCCATATCCGCCGCTCATACCTGAGCCATATGATCTGCTGCCATAGCCACCCATGGACCCCTGGCCACCAGACTGACCGTAGGAACCTGAACCGCTGCCATAATTTTCGCTCATGCTGCCGCCTGAACCGTAATCGTTGCCGTAGCTACCAGAACCGTAGTTGCCAGAGCCGCTGCCGTAAGATGAACCACCGCCGTAGTTACCTTGCGAGCCATAGCTTCCTGAGCCAGAACCGCCACTATAACCGCCTTGTGATCCGTAACCACCGCCGGAATTACCGCCACTCATTCCGGAGCCGTAACCGCCGTAACCATCTGTCGAACCGCCACCACTCATACCAGAACCATAAGAACCGCCGCCGTAGCCTCCGGAGCCATAATTGCTGCTTCCGTAAGATCCACTACCGCCAGACTGGCCGTAAGAAGAGCCGCCGTAACCGCCCTGTGAGCTTCCGCCACGCATACCGCCGCCAAATGATGAGCCGCCATAGCCGCCTGAGCCATAGTTACCGCTGCCGCTCATGCCAGAACCGCTGCCGTAAGAAGAAGAACCACCGTAGTTGCCTTGTGAGCCATGGTTTCCTGAGCCGGAACCACCGCCATAGCTACCTTGCGATCCGCTTCCGTAGCCGCTTGAGCCGAAGTTACCGCGTGAACCCATACCTGAAGAATAGCCGCCGCCCTGGCCATAGCTGTTCTGTGATAATGGGAACCTGTTTCCGCCCTGGCTCTGGCCATACGAGCCCATACCAGATGAATGGCCTCCGCCGCTCTGTGAGCCATAATTGCTTCCATAACCACCGCCATTGTTCTGGTTTCCTGAATTACCTTGCTGCGAGTAATTGTTCCGATTTCTGTTTTGGTTCATAAGATTGATTTGTTTTATTGGTTTGTAAAAGATTAAAAATGAAACAGGCTGATTTTAAATTAATTTACCGCATCAGCCGATATAAAATGATATGTTGATAAAAATATCGTTTGTAGATATTATTGCTCAGAATCAGTATTTATTCATTGAATAATATTTGATATTTTCTTAAACTAAAAGATGTAATATATGCCAGCAACATTCTGCATTTTGTTACAAAAGCATTTTTACGGGTTTGTATATATGCAGAAAACAGGCAGATTACCTGTAACGCTTCAGCGCATAACAATAACAGCTTGTATGTACAAACTGTTATTGTAAATACCTTAAAATAAATTATCGGTTGCCGGAGCCGTTGGTATTGGTATTGCCGGAATTGCCATTGCCTGAACCACCGGTTGTTCCACTGCCAGTATTATTGGTGCCGCTGCCCGTATTATTTGTACCACCGGTGCCAGTGTTATTATTGCCATTTGTATTTGTTCCGGTACCATCGTTACCGGTTCCGGTTCCGCCGTTTGTGCCGCCATTTGTTCCACGGTTCATATCGGTTCCTGTGCCTGTACCTGTTCCCATGTCATCGTCCTGCGTGCCGGCGCCGCCAGCGCCTTCATAACGGTCGATCTCAGATTCTGACTGACCGCCTGTGGTGCCTGTTCCTGTTTCGGTATCCGATCCTGTACCAGTGCCGCTTGTTGTACATGCAGTAAAAGTTAAAGTACCAAGCGATAAAGATGCAGCGGTAAGGATCAATAAAAATTTGTTGGTTTTCATAATGGTTAAATTAGGTTTACTTGGTTATGTAATTTTTGGTTAAAGTAGATGAATCAGTTACTATAAATGGTTTTTCACTGTACTTTGTTTGCATTTTTATATTATGGCCATTTAAGTAACAGCCAAAAAATCAATTCAAATTAAGGATGAAGATGAATTTAGTTTCAATCATATTAAAAGTCTGGAATTAAAGCAAGAGCCTTGTTTACAGTAATTTGATCCAGTATTTTATTTGAGTTCCAAACACAATATTTTTCTAACCATGCTTACTGTTTTTACACCTTGTATAAAATGTGTTTTATTTTAACCTGATTATTTTTAATGCTAACTTCGCCACTGTATTATTAAAGTCTGGAATTTATTTGCTTTGGTGAAAATTCCAGTTAATTACTGCATAATGAAAACCTTAGAAGATATTAAAACAATTGCTGTAATTGGTGCTGGTACTATGGGCTCGGGCATTGCGCAGCTGGCAGCAGCAGCAGGCTATAAAACCATTATTTACGATCTAAACGAGCAGGCGCTCGACAACGCCTGCAAAGCCATTGATAAAAATCTGCAGGGTGCGCTCGACCGTGGGAAGCTTAGTATGGCGGATAAGGAAAACATCTTCAGAAATATCAGTACTACAACTGAAGTATCGCAATTGCAGGCCGATGTGATCATTGAGGCGGTAGTTGAAAAGTTGGAAGTAAAACACGATATTTTCCGCAAACTGATGCGCATCAACGATGAAGACACCATACTGGCAACCAATACATCATCCATTCCTATAACACAAATAGCTTATGGTATTCCGAATCCGGGAAGGGTAGTAGGCATGCATTTCTTTAACCCGGCGCATATAATGAAACTGGTTGAGGTAATTTCCGGCGCGGCGACTGATGAGCAGGTTGCCCAAACCATAAAACTACTTGCCGAGAAAATGGGTAAAAAAGCGGTTATGGCTAAAGATGCTCCTGGTTTTATAGTTAACCGAGTTGCCCGCCATTACTATGTGGAAGGGTTAAAAATTTTGGAAGAAAATGTTGCTGATGTAGAAACCATTGATGCATTAATGGAGGCATCGGGTTTTAAAATGGGCCCGTTCCGTTTAATGGATCTTATTGGTGTAGATACAAATTTTGATGTTACAAGCTCAATCTATAATCAGTTTCAGCAGGATGGAAAATTCCGCCCGAACCGCATACAAAAGCAAAAGGTTGATGCAGGTTTCCATGGCAGGAAAACCGGGAAAGGGTTTTACAGTTATCAGTAACCAGTAACCAGTAACCAGTAACCAGTAACCAGTTATAAGTATCCTACAACCAGCATAATTGCCATATATGTATTGGTGAAAAAATTCTTCAATTCTTCAAATCTTCAAATTTTCAAATTGGAAAAAAAAATAATCACATCGCCGGAATGGAAAGATTATGAGCTGATTGACAGCGGTAATTTTGAGAAGCTCGAGCGATTTGGACCTTATATACTAATAAGGCCGGAGCCGCAGGCGCTTTGGGACAGGAAATTGCCTGAAAGTAAATGGCGCAGTATGGCACATGCGCGCTATATTGCTAAAACAAGTACAAGCGGTAACTGGGAAAAATATAAAGACATAAAATCGCCATGGAACATCAGTTTCCATCATAAAGATCTTAAGGTTTCTTTCTCCTTAAAATTTACAGCGTTTAAGCATGTTGGTGTTTTTCCCGAGCAGGCAGCGCACTGGGTTTATTTACACGATTTCCTGAAAAACTGCGGTGTAAAAAGTCCCAAAGTATTAAATTTATTCGCATATACCGGCGGCGCAAGCCTGGCAGCAAAAGCAGCAGGCGGAGATGTTATTCATCTCGATTCTGTAAAGCAGGTTGTGAGCTGGAGCCGTGAAAATATGGAGCTGAGCGGATTTAATGATATTCGCTGGGTGGTAGAAGACGCCGCGAAATTTGCGCAGCGCGAAGCCAAGCGAGGCAATAAATATCATGCTATAATTATGGATCCGCCTTCATACGGGCTTGGGCCAAATGGCGAGCGGTGGAAACTGGAAGATCAGCTGAATGAACTGATGAAGAATGTGCTTTCAGTTCTCGATCCGGATAAACACTGCTTTATAATGAATACTTATTCGCTGAATTTATCGAGCCTGGTGCTTAAAAACCTTACGGAAAGTATAATGCCCGGAGCCAGTATTTATGATTTCGGTGAACTTGCAGCGGAAAGTAAAAGCGGGCAGATTTTGCCTTTGGGCAGCTTCCTCCGTTTAAAAAAACTTTAGCTTATTTAAATTGTTTATTTTACTATGCTTTCGAAGTATTTTTCAGCAACATGGTATATGCAATTTTATTTATGCGACCATTCGTGATATAACTCGGCCTGTACTTCCGGCGTAAATTCCGGTGTGGAGAAGTGGTCTGCCGCCAATCGCTGGCGCAGCGCTTCATACAGGGAAACTGCACAGGCTACAGAAATATTAAGGCTTTGTATCATGCCAATCATGGGTATAATAAAGTTTCCATCGGCCAATTTAACAGCCTCATCTGTAACACCATCTTTTTCATTACCGAAAACCAAAGCGATGGGTTGAGAAAGATCCATTTCATAAAGATCTTTTGCATCGGAGCTTAAATGCGTTACCCAAATCTGCAGGCCTCTTTTACGCAGTTCGGTAAAGCATGCTTCCGTTGAATCGAAATAATGTACATTCACCCATTTTTTTGCGGAAGCCGACGATTTTCTGCCAAGCTTGCGCGAGCGGAATTCAGGCGTATGAATAACAAAAACATCTAAAATGCCAACCGCATCGCAGCTGCGCAATACAGCGGAAATATTATGCGGATCATGTACATTCTCAAGCACAACTGCAAGCGATCTTTGCCTGTGGCTGATTACACGTTTAAGCTTTTCTTCCCTGCGTGGTGTAAGGTCACGGATGTAATTTGTAGGCTTGCTCAAAATCAATTACGAATTAATAATTACGAATTACGAATGTTTGTTCTCAGATTAGTTTTCCCGCAAAGTTCGCAAAGTTTCTGCAAAGGTTTAAAGCATTTTCTGGCTTAGTGACATATGTAGAAGTTGAAAAGCAATAAGGTTGTAAAGTTGTAAAGTTACCGCGATGCGAAGCAACCATAAAACCTTATAACCTAAAATTCATTCATTAAATCCTACATTCATTCAATTATTCCTAGAAAGGTACATCTTCATCGTACTGGTCTTCGTTCATTTTAGATCCACGCGTAATGGATTTAAAATTAGGCCCTGGATGATCGTAATCATCGGCAGCGCTTTCCATCGGTATCGCATAATCATTAAGGTCGCCGAAGCGCGCATATTTATCAATAAACCTCAGCAAAACGGTATCGGTAGCGCCATGGCGGTTTTTAGCGAAAATAATTTCGGCTGTTCCCTGTACAGGGCGGCCTTCTTCATCTTCTGTAAGGCCATAATATTCCGGCCTGTAAATAAAAATAACCTGGTCGGCATCCTGCTCAATAGATCCCGATTCACGCAAATCCGATAGAATTGGTCTTTTTGCACCGCCACGCTGTTCAACCTGCCTGCTTAACTGCGAAAGCGCAATTACCGGGATATTCAACTCCTTTGCAAGACCTTTTAATGATCTTGAAATAGTTGAGATCTCCTGCTCACGGTTCATGCTCTGCTTGCTGCCTTCCTTGTTACCCGCCATAAGCTGCAGGTAATCGATTATAATCATCTCAATACCATGCTGTGCCTTTAATCTCCGGCATTTTGCCCTGAGTTCGAATACGTTTAAAGCAGGCGTGTCATCTATAAAAATTGGCGCGGCCGATAATTTGGCGATCTTGGCATGTAGCTGGTGCCATTCATGCTCCGCAAGATCTCCATTACGAAGCTTCATAGCGTTAATTTCTGCCTCGGATGATATAAGTCGCATTACAAGTTGAACACTGCTCATCTCTAATGAAAACACAGCTATCGGCTTTTTAAAATCTACAGCCGCATTTCTGGCAAGCGACATTACGAAGGACGTTTTACCCATACCTGGTCGTGCTGCAAGAATAATCAAGTCGCTTCGCTGGAAACCTGAGGTTAACCTGTCAAGATCTGAAAAGCCAGATGGAATACCCGATAAGCCTTCCGTCTGGTTCCTGATCTCTTCAATCTGCGTTAAAGCTTTGCTGATCAGCTGGCCCATATCATCGTATGAGCTGCGGAGGTTGCTTTCTGTAATGTTGAACAGCTCTTTCTCAGCTTTATCGAGCAAGTCAAAAACATCAATGGTTTCATCGTAAGCGTCTTCCTGTATGTGCGATGCCACTTCAATAAGCTTACGCAAAATGTATTTCTGAGCGATTATACGCGCATGATATTCGATATTCGCTGCCGAGGCAACGCGGGTTGTAAGCTCACTAATATAGTATGCGCCGCCAACAAACTCAAGCTTACCGGTGGCACGCAACTCGTTTGTTACAGTTAAAAGATCTATCGGCTGCGATTTTTCGAACAGGTTGCAGATGGCGGTATAAATAATCTTATGCTCATCTCTATAAAAGCTGTCGCCCTTTAAAATATCAAGTACTATACTAATTGCATCCCGATCCAGCATCAGCGCGCCAAGCACTACTTCTTCTACATCGGTAGCCTGGGGCGGCAGTTTACCGAATTTGGATAGCAATGCGCTTGCAGCCTGCGCTGGTTTACGCGAAAATTTTTTGAGGTTGCCGGTTAAATCTTCCACAAGTAAAATACAGATTATTTCAAAAAAACGATGAGAGCAAAGCTAAGGCGATTATACGGTTTTTATAAGCTTGTTTGTAAGAATTTTTTTATTAACAATTATACTTTAACCTGTGGATAAAATTGTGTATAAGCAAATTACGGTAAACATTTTAATGCTGATTATTAACAACATACATAATTTGAATATGTGGAAAATAAAATGCTGTTATTGCACTAACTTTATAATTTATAAAGGTTTATAAAGGGTGTAATAAAAATTTCCACAGCTGTTTTTTATTAATTTCTTAAACAATGTTAAATCAATTGTATGTTCAAATTTTAAGGCCTGCTTTAATGCGCCATATATATAGAACGTAAAAAATACCTTATTGTGTTAAGCTTTGTTAACATTGCGTACAAAATGTAACGCCTTACAGCTATAATTTGTAATTTTGTAATATATTTTTTTCTTTGAATGAGATCAGCTTTAATTTTAGCTTTCAGTATATTTTTCTCAACGCTTGCCATTGGGCAAATTCCATTTCAGCGTGTTCATACCGATGTAGGTAATATTGGTTTTTCAATGACCAATGCCGGCACTATTGGCGATCCGCGGGCACGGGCAAACCCGCAAGGCCCGCCATCAATGGAATATCCCCTGAACTCAGGTATTGAGCATCTGTTTGAAGGAGGGCTATGGATCGGCGCTATATTCAACGGCCAAACTGTAGTAGCTACCGGTTCGGTAGATGCCGCGAACGGATATGTTACCGGCGGTTCCGGCTTCGAGTTTTCACCGGCAAGCCCTTTTACGCAGCGCTCAAGCTTTACCGAGTCCGATTTTTATACGCCATCTGCCATTTCACACCAGGATTTTGTTGTTACCTATACCGATTCCTTCACGGTTGTTCCCGGCACATCAATACCCATACAGGATCATAATTTACCTTTAAAAGCTGTTGTGCGGCAGGAGAGCTATGCCTGGAATTTTTCATTTGCCGATTATTTCGTTATATTAAATTATACCATAACCAACAGGTCAAACGCATCTTGGGATTCGGTTTATTTAGGAATGTGGACAGATCTTGTAGTAAGAAATATAAACATTACGCAGGAAACAGGATCGAACTTTTTTAATAAAGGCGGCGGCGGTGTAATAGATTCATTATTTGCTATTTACGCTTACCAGATTTCCGGCGATGATGTAGATTATACACGATCGTATGGTGCCAGCCAGGTTTTGGGTATAGATTACCGGAATATGTATTTCCACCCGAATAATGCGGCCAACCTGCAGTCAGCCGGTTTTACCGCGCCCAAGGTAAATTATAACTTCTGGAATTTCAGGGATTTTTCGGGCGGAGGCGCATTTGCTGCTCCGGGTAACGACCAGGAAAGATATGTAAAGATGAGCCGCAGCATGACTGAAGCGCAATTGAGCTCATTAAATACACCCAGTAACCGTACACAGCTCATATCCATTGGACCAATACCAAGAATTGCACCCGGTGAAACAGTGAAATTTGCGTTGGCAATGGTTTGCGCGAAACAGATACCAGATGGAACAGGAAATTCCGATACAAGAGTTGCGCGCAAAGAGTTAGCCGAAAACCTGAACTGGAGCCGTAGAACGTATTTGGGTGAGGATATTAACGAGAACGGAATACTTGATCCTAAGGAAGACCTGAACGGAAATAACCGAATCGACAGGTTTATTTTACCTGAGCCACCCGCAAACCCAAGGGTAAAGATTGTTGCAGAAAACGGCAAAGCACAAATCTATTGGAACCGTGCATCTGTTACAAGTATTGACCCTATAACAAAACAGCAGGATTTTGAAGGTTTCCGGATATATAAAACAAATGTTGGCGATGATCTCGACCTTAACTTATCCGGCGATCTGAAACTTATCGCTTCTTTTGATTCAGCTGGCAATAATATAGGATTTAATAATGGATTTAGCGCAATTGAGCTTATAGAGCCAGTAACTTTTGATGGCGATACTACCAGATATTATTTCCGCTATGAAGTTAATAATTTGCTTAATGGCTGGCAGTACATGTTTGCTGTAACAGCTTTTGATAAAGGTAATGAACAATTCAACCTGCAGTCACTGGAATCATCACGATCGGGCAATGCAACCCACCGCGTTTTTACCGGTACAAAACCGCAGGCCGATAACAACCAGATTGGCGTTTACCCGAATCCGTACAGAGGAACAGCCGCATGGGATGGCGCATCATCCCGGAACAGGAAGATTTATTTTTACAACCTGCCAAGCCGAGCCACTATTACAATTTACACTATTGCAGGCGATGTTATCAAAACAATGGAGCATAACGCTGCCACCTATAATGGAGAAGATATACAATGGTTCAGAACGTATGGCGCGGGCAGCAACAAGGTTTTTTCGGGCGGTGAGCATGCCTGGGATTTACTTTCTACGAACAATCAGCTGGTATCTCATGGTTTATATATGTATTCGGTAAGAGACCTTGACAACAATGCAACCTATACCGGCACTTTTTCAATAATACGTTAATTCAAAGCATTTTTCGCCAGTTGCTTGTATGGCGGCCTGTAATATTGATATTATTCAAATGATATTCGGAATTGAAAATTTAAATACAACATACAATTAAATCAGGATTTACTTCAAATTTTATATAACAGAATTTTTAACTATGAAGCGATTTTTACTTTGTTTAATGGCAGGCCTGGGCTTTTCTTCGGCACAGGCACAACTGCAGCACAGGCATGTTACACCTATTGACAGTGTACAATATGTTAGCTCTTTAGACCTTGCTGCCGGAAAAGATGCGCCAGCTTACTTTAAAATTGGCGATACCGTTACGGTAGAAGGCGTTGTAATGTTTGACCCTGGTTACTACGGACTGAGTACAAACCGTAAAGGCTCATGGCTGCAAAACCCGAACGGCGGCAGCTTTGATGGTATTCATGTTTTGATAGATGCCTCCAGGCTAAGAGCACTTACAGGTATCAACACTACACTGCAGGATCTTAATAATGACGTAAAATTTTACGAGAACTTTAAACCGGGTTTAACAGTAAAAGTTACAGGGCTTGTTGATGAATTCCAGGGATATACGCAGCTGGTACTTTTACCTGTAGAATCTGAAATTACAAATCTTACACCAAAAAAAATTGCGCCAGAGCTTGTAAATGTAAGTACTTTCAGCTTAAGCGATGGTATGGGAAGCCAGATTACGCAATACATTACCGGCGAGCCTTATGAAAACACTTATGTAGAGTTGAGAGACCTTACCGTAGTGGATGTCAGCAACTCTGGCAACGGCCGTTTTTTCTGGTCAGTGCAGGATGCTGCAGGTAATAAAATGCAGATTCGCGATGCATCGGGCTATTTCCGTAATGATAATAATACCGACAGCTTAAAGAACAACACATTTGTTCCGCCAAGCAACCAAAGCAAGTTAAAGCATTTGCGCGGTATTGTTTTCCAGGCTACCAGCGCTGGCATAAACTCATATTTTATTGCGCCGCTTGTTCCGTCCGATATTGATTATGTCCTGGCGCCATCAGTTAATTCTGTTTCACGCAACCCGGTAATTGCAAAATCAACTGCACCGGTTACCATTACAGCTAACATTACAGATAAAGATAACAATGTAACAGGTGCTGTTTTGTATTATGCAGTAGGTATGAATAGTACAAATTATACATCTGTAACCATGACTAGTTTAGGCAATAACTATTACAGGGCGCAAATTCCGGCACAGGCCAATAACAGTATTATTAAATACTTTGTACAGGCTACAAATAGTGCAGGTTTAACAGCTGTATCGC
This sequence comes from Bacteroidota bacterium, assembly GCA_036846145.1. Classification (GTDB taxonomy): domain Bacteria; phylum Bacteroidota; class Bacteroidia; order CAILMK01; family CAILMK01; genus DAIUCM01. Next base: position 6,780 of record DAIUCM010000083.1, on the reverse strand, counting down.
CAGATTCATTTAAAACAGGTTACAGGTTTGTGGTTAAAGATGAAGGCATTACGCGAATCAGCGATCTGCAGTATGATCCTTTCAGAACAGGCGCATCCATCTGGGCGAGAGATACTTTTCCGAGCATTGATATCCGTGCTGTTGTAACGGCGAGTGTTGGCGAAAAAGATCTTGGTATTTTAACTATTCAGGATGGAACAGGTCCTTTTTCAGGTATAATGATCAAAGGAAAAACTGATGTTGAATCAGCTAACATTAAACGTGGCGATTCTGTACGTATTACAAGTGCTTCTGTTCGTGAAGATTTTAACGTAACAATACTGGAGAATGTAAAAATACAGGTTTTATCATCTAACGGAACCATACCGGCAGCTTTAAAAGGCATGTCAATTGATTCAATAAGATTGGGCAGATACGACCATGCAGAAGCGTATGAATCTATGCTGCTTGAGTTTAACGATGTGTATGTAGTGGAAACAAATGCCGACAGGCCTACAAACGGTCAGTTTGGCGAGTGGGCCATTGATAAAGATACTGCAGATTTAGTTGGTTTGCGTGTAGATGACCAGTCAAATGATATTAACGATAAATTTGGTCTCGATTCGTTGAAAATGAACCAGAACCTGGTGTTTATACGCGGTATTTTAACTTTCTCTTTCGGTAACTGGAAACTTCTTCCACGCGACAGGAACGATATTGCCGGCTTCGAAACCATTGAAGATACCTCTAACATTGGTATTAAAGAGGTTAACAGAAAAATGTTCCGTGCATACCCGAACCCGGCAAACCATACCATATATATACAAGCCGAAAATTACTTCAGCAATGCCAGTATACAAATTACCGACTTGCAGGGCAAGGTATTTTTTGAGCAGACTATATATGGAAATTCGCCAAGAATTCAGGTTTCAACTGCAGGTTTGTCAAACGGTTTATATCTTGTAAAAATTAGCGACAAAACGTCAGTACAGGTACAAAAAGTTATTGTGCAGCATTAAGCTAAAAGTACAAATTTTGGATATAATGGAAACCAGCCAAACCTTTTGGCTGGTTTTTTTTTATGTGTGTAGAAGAAAAATGAATTTTAATATAAATATACGTTTTAAAGAATTTTATTTTAGTTTTAGGCCGTAAAAATTGAACACACATGGCTTAGTATTTGATAGAATGTATATGACAAATCATAATAAAAATCCACAATCTTTTACCTACATTTTGAAAAAGTATTTAATGGAAGCAAAATTTTCACCACGCGTCAGAGATGTTATCAGCTATAGCAGGGAAGAAGCGATACGCCTTGGCCACGACTATATTGGCGCCGAGCATTTGTTACTTGGCTTGATTCGCGAAGGCGAAGGCAAAGCTGTAAAAACGCTACAGTCTCTGGATGTAGATTTAATAAGGCTGAAAAAATCGATTGAGGATGCTATAAGAAATACAGCATCACATAAAAATATTACAGGAAACATACCGCTTACCAAACAGGCGGAAAAAGTACTGAAAGTAACCTACCTGGAAGCGAAGATATTTAAAAGCGAGATTATTGGCACAGAGCATTTATTATTAAGTGTACTGCGCGATGAAGATAATATTGCTGCGCAGATACTGCACCAGTATGCCGTTACATACGAAGCATTTAAAGAGCAGCTGGAAGAGAATTTCTATACCCCAAGAAGCGAGTTTCCTTCAGATCCGGGAGAAGAAGAGTTTGGCGGAGCCGGATCGGAGAGAGGCGGTTTTGGCGCTGCCGGCAGCGGCGGCTCACGAAAAGGCGAAACAAAATCGCGTACGCCGGTGCTTGATAATTTCGGCCGCGATTTAACGCGCGCTGCTGAAGATGGAAAGCTTGACCCGATTGTTGGCCGTGAGCTGGAAATTGAGCGTGTTTCGCAGATTCTGAGCCGCCGTAAAAAGAACAACCCAATATTAATTGGCGAGCCGGGCGTTGGTAAAACTGCCATTGCGGAAGGTTTGGCTTTAAGAATTGTACAGCGAAAAGTATCGCGCGTATTGTTTAACAAGCGCATTGTAACTTTAGATCTGGCGAGCCTTGTTGCAGGTACAAAATATCGCGGCCAGTTCGAAGAAAGAATGAAAGCGGTAATGAATGAGCTGGAGAAAAATCCGGATGTAGTATTATTTATCGATGAAATTCATACCATAATTGGTGCGGGTGGCGCAAGTGGAAGTTTAGATGCTTCCAACATGTTTAAGCCAGCGCTTAGCCGTGGAGAAATTCAGTGTATTGGCGCTACAACATTAGATGAATACCGCCAGTATATAGAAAAAGATGGCGCTTTGGAACGTCGTTTCCAGCAGGTAATGGTAAATCCTGCATCAATTACCGAAACCCGCGAAATTCTGAATAATATTAAGGAAAAATATGAAGATCATCATGGTGTGAACTACTCCGACGAAGCTTTGGATGCATGCGTAACCATGAGCGAAAGGTATATTACAGATCGTTTCCTGCCGGATAAAGCTATTGATATTTTGGATGAAGCCGGCGCTCGTGTGCATATAACCAATATACACGTACCGCAAAGTATCCTGGATCTTGAAAAAAGTATTGAAGATATAAAAGTACAGAAAAACAAGGTTGTAAAAAGCCAGCAGTATGAAGAAGCTGCAAAACTGCGCGACCAGGAAAAACAACTTATCGAAAAACTTGATACTGCAAAGAAAGAGTGGGAAGAAGAAACCAAGAAACACCGTTTTACTGTAAGCGAGGATGATATAGCAGATGTAATTGCCATGATGACGGGCATACCGGCTAAGCGTATTGCACAGAGCGAAGGCTTGCGTTTACTATCAATGGAAAAAGACCTGGAAAACTCGGTTATTGGCCAGAACGATGCAATTAAAAAGCTTACAAAAGCAATACAACGTACGCGTGCCGGCTTAAAAGATCCGAACCGCCCGATAGGATCATTTATTTTCCTTGGCCCTACAGGTGTTGGTAAAACCGAGCTTACAAAAGTGCTAGCTAAATATCTTTTCGATTCTACCGATGCGTTGATTCGTGTTGATATGAGTGAATACATGGAGAAATTTGCAGTAAGCAGGCTGGTGGGAGCGCCTCCGGGTTACATTGGTTATGAAGAAGGCGGGCAGCTGACTGAGAAAGTACGCAGAAAGCCATATGCCGTAATATTGCTGGATGAGATTGAAAAAGCGCATCCGGATGTATTCAATATTTTGCTGCAGGTGCTTGATGAAGGATTTTTGACCGACAGCCTTGGCCGTAAAGTAGATTTCCGCAACACTGTAATTATAATGACTTCTAACGTTGGCAGCCGCCAGCTGAAGGATTTTGGCAAAGGCGTTGGTTTCTCTACTGGTGCAAAGGAAAAATCGCTGGATGAATATGCGAAAAGTGTGATTGAAGGTGCATTGAAACGTACATTCTCACCTGAGTTCCTTAACCGTATAGATGACCTTATTGTATTCAACCAGTTAAACGAGGATGATATACTACAGATTATTGATCTTCAGCTGGAGCAGTTATACAGCCGTATTAAAACCATGGGCTATAAAATTTCTGTAACGGATAAAGCGAAAGCATTTTTGGCTGAGAAGGGATATGATCCGGCTTATGGTGCAAGGCCATTACGTCGTGTGATTCAGAAATATTTGGAAGATTCAATCGCTGAAGAGATCCTGAAATCGGAAATTAATGAAGGCGATACAATAGTTGTAGATATGAATGAAGAAGGCAAGGAAGTGAACATTGTTATCGACCATACAGGCGAAGCAAAAACAAAAACTTCTGAAGACGGATCTCCAACTACCGAAAATGGTAAGGAAGATAAGAAAGATTCTCCAAAAGCTGAAAGCAAAGAAGGCCAGGAAGATAAAAAGTAAAGTATTTTTCGCCTCTACTAAATATGTAAAAAGAGCCTGTAATTTATTGTTACAGGCTCTTTTTATTTATTATATTTTCAAAGCTTATTCTTTCTCCAAAACTGAAACGAAATGCTTCTCTATGATTTCATTTAATATTTCTTCAGAAAGGGGTTTATATTTAAAGCCGGAAAGATGAGGAATAGTTTTTGAATATGCAGCATCTGAATCTTTTATCATGGTAGAAAGCAACATGTAAATGGTGCTGGTCTTCTTGTATTCAGGCAGCATGTTATACCTTTCCATGAACTCCCAACCATCAAGCCCAGGCATGTTAATATCCAGAAAAATAAGGTCTGCTTTGGCTTCAGCATTATTTTCTAAATATTCTAAGGCATTTAATGCGTCATCAAACTCAACTATACTTTCAGCTATGCCAAGTTTTTCTATAACCCTTTTGTGAAGAAAATTGGTTATATTGTTATCATCAATAAGCAAAATATTATTTAACTTCTTCACCAACTACCGGATCTTTTGGTAATGTAAAATAGAATGTGCTCCCTTCACCAAATACAGATTCAACCCAAATTCTGCCCTCATGCAACTCAACAATTTTTTTACAATGTGCCAATCCAATGCCACTGCCTTCATAGCGCGATTGTGAATGCAACCGATGGAAGATCTGGAAAATTTTATTATAATCTTTTTCTTTTATACCAATACCATTATCCTTTACACCGAAAGTATAATATTCATCATTTTCTACTACACCAATTTTAATAATTGGTGCTATATCTTCTTTACGGAACTTCAGCGCGTTATTGATCAGGTTCTGAAATAATAAACGTAATTCGGTTTCATAGCCGCTCACAACCGGAAGATTTTTATCAATCTCTATTATAGCTTGTGTTTCTTCAATTTTGGATTTCAGATCTGAGAGCACATTTTGTACCAAATCTTTACAATCAATTTTGCTGAGCCTGCGACTGCTTCCAAGCCTTGAATAATCTAAAATATTAACAATAAGCCCATTCATCCGCGCAGTTGAACCGAGGGCAAATGAAATGTATTCCTCAACAGCGGTGCTGGTTTGGCCAAGTTCCTTCTTAAGCATGTAAATGGTGCTGTTTACAGTACGTAACGGCTCCTGTAAATCATGTGAAACAATATAAGCGAATTGCTCCAGCTCCTGGTTTTTATGCTCGAGTTGTTTTGTATATGCTTCAAGTTTCGATTGTGTATCTCTAAGTTCCTGTTCTACTCGTTTACGCTCTGCAAGCTCTATTTCAAATTCTACCGAGGTTCGTAGCCTCAGCGCATGCGGAAAAATTTTGAAAAGCGCAAAAACAGTTCCCCATGAAGCAACTGCCGTAGCAAACCTAACTAAAGCGTTAAACCTGTAAACAGGATGGTAAAACATCAGCACATCCATCAGGTGTGTTAAGCCGCAAAGAAAAATAAATGCAACAAAAAGCCAGAAGACAGAGGTTAACGGAACATCGCGCTTTTTGGTAATAAACCGGAACAGGAAAAAAGGAATAGCAAAATATGCTCCCCAAATTGCAAGATCAGATAAAATATACAGCCAGCCATGGAAGTCAGTCCACTTACCGCAATGCCATCTTGGAGGCCAGCTTTCTGCCCAAAAAAGCTTACTAAAAAACTCAATTACCTCCTGCATTGCCTTGCTTTAACAAGATCAAAGTTACTTCAATTTGTTTAAGTTTTTCTTAACGCCAATAATTTGTTTGTAAAATTTTGAAAATTAAAAAATCCGCTAAAAACGCCATTTCAAAGCATTTTTAGCGGATTATAAATATGTAAAAAATTTACTTCGAACCGAAAGCTTCCATTACCTGCGCGCTAACGCCAACGTTGGAGAATCCGCCATCGTGGAAAAGATTCTGCATGGTTACTTTTTTGGTAAGATCTGAGAATAATGTTATACAATAGTCTGCGCATTCTTCTGCAGAAGCATTACCCAGCGGCGACATTTTATCTGCATAATCGTAAAACACATCAAAACCGCCTACGCCACTGCCGGCAGTTGTAAATGTTGGCGATTGTGAAATTGAATTAACACGCACTTTTTTTGCAACGCCATAATGATAACCGAAAGAGCGGACAATACTTTCAAGCACTGCTTTCGCCTCTGCCATATCGCTGTAATCGGGGAATGTTCGCTGTGCAGCCATATACGTTAAGGCAAGTACGCTTCCCCATTCGTTAATGGCATCCAGTTTCATAGCGGTTTGCAAAACCTTATGCAGAGAAACGCCGCTGATATCTAAAGTCTTCTGAAAGAAATCGTAGTTAAGATCGTTGTAAGCTCGTTTTTTACGTACATTCGGCGACATACCAACTGAATGTAAAACAAAATCAAGCTTTCCGCCCAGCGCTTCCATACTTTGTGTAAACAAATTTTCCAGCTCCTCAATATTAGTTACATCGGCAGGAATAATCGTTGCGTTACATTCTTCCGCAAGTTTATTGATGGTTCCCATGCGTAAAGCCAGGGCTGTGTTGGTTAAAACAAATTCAGCGCCTTCTTCATGCGCGCGTTGAGCCACTTTCCAGGCTATTGATTTTTCATCGAGTGCGCCAAAAATAATACCCTTTTTTCCTTTTAACAGATTATTCGCCATACAATAGGTGTCTTAAAATTTTTGGTAAAATTAGTAAAAATGCGCAAAGCCCAAATACTTGTAAGGTATTTTTCAGCGTTTGTATATATGTAAGTACAGTAGTTTTTATACTGAATGGGCACTGATAGTGAAATATTACGAATTGACAAAGAAACAATTCAGGCAAATTTTCCACGTAATGAAAATCAAAAAAAGCGATTTTTCAACATGAGATTTATGTTTAAAAAATTTCTTTAGGTTTGCTGAATCAAGTTTTTAAAGCTACTGGTATGCTTTTTGAAACCAGTAATAT
>DAIUCM010000082.1:0-17532 GCA_036846145.1 Bacteroidota bacterium | reverse complement strand
TATGATAAACACAGGTGCTCAGCCAACTGTTGTCATTAGTTCTTTTACACGACCCTTTATTTCTTTTAACTTTTTGTGCTCTAGCCACACCAGTGACAAAGGTGCACGAAGTTCCTAATGAACAAATTATTAGATAACAAAACAATGTTTTCATTTTTTTGCGGGTTTTAGTTTTACTTCGGCTTACCAATTTCCTCTAATCCTGGATAACCTTTCTAAAATATATTCTCGCCAGCACTTATCAAATACGCCTTTTTTTCTCTTTCCTGTTAGGCGTAGCTTCTGCTATGTCTTTTTTAACATGCAGCATTTGCTACAACATGAAAATCATTTTTTCTTTACTACATATATGGAGTTATTTCAGTTACAATTCAAATTAAAAACCCAAATCATTTTTTAGCTTACCTATATATGAGCAAAAGGCACGAGTTACTGGCTTTAATAGCAGTAATGGTAAAGCTGGTAGCCGTGTTTATGTTGTCAATATACTTAAGTCAGTAAGGTTTTCTGTGTTTTATAATTCAACTCCGGCAGAATACTCAGTTTTCAGCTAACAGATCAATAACATGGCAATTGAATGCGGCGGCTAATTTTCCAGCCTCAGTAAGGGCTTCATTATAATTGTCAGTAACAAAAGCAGTAATTCTCTCTTTATTTTCAGCAATAATATTTACCTGTACTTCTGAATACTGTACCTGTTTATCCGGCAAATTCCTGCTTATGCGCTGCATGATATTAACCCGGTAAACTGAAATATAATCAATAACTGGTAAATCATACCATTTACCAGTTCTATAATCTTCAAAACCAGTGTAGAACCTGTATTTGCCCGTTGTAAAATCAATTTCAATTCCATGCTGGCAAATAAAAATAACAATTGCCAGCAGAGGTAAAATAATGGCTAAAAAATAACCAATAGAAACAAGATATATTCCCAGGAAAAATAAACCTGCTGCAATAAACTTTACATTAAAATCGAAATAGGAACCATAACAATGATGATAAAAACTCATTTTTATTTTGCTGATTTATAGCTATTCAGTAATAAATATTTTTTCGCTATTCATCGAAATAATTATAATCCAGCGCATCGTAATTGTTTTTGCTGTTCGAAACTCGTTTTCTGCCGAGGCTGGCGGTTTCTTTTACAGCTTCTTTGATCGCTTTTTCCACATCATCGTTCCTGATGATAACAGTCTTGTTCATTCGTTTTAAACTTTGCCTGGTAGAGATATTGCCGTTTTCCGGCGCGCGGAATGCTATATAATCGATTTGCCAGTTCTGCGCCTTATCTTTTTTACTTTTAAAGAAATATACCAGGGTTTTTCCGTACTTGTTATAAACTTCGCGTTCACCAATATATACTATACTGTCCTTACCTGCTTTGCTCGAGTAGCTATACAAACCAGCTTTTGCGATATCTAACTGGTGGCTGTAAGCAGTATCAAACCTGCTTAGCTTGTTTATTTCATTCAGGCTGTTGTAGGCAGCAATTCTCCATCTCATATCACTTGCAAAGGAAATCCAAATGCTATCCGCGACGGGTATGTTTTTACGAAGCATAAAAACCGAAACATCCAGCTTAAGCTTTTTATCCTGAAGCCTGGCAAGTTTATCGAAATAAGCCTTCACTGGCGCTTCGTTATAGTAAGGTGCCAGCAGTGTTGTATAGCTTAATACCTTATGATTATACCGGAACCTGCCGCTGTAATCATTTTCATAATTGTAATCTTCTTCATAATCGTAATCGTAATCAAAACCGGAATTTTCGTAATCGTTACCGTTGTAAGTAGATTTATTGAGTTTTTCTTCCCTGGCAAACTGCCTCTTCAATTCCTCGTTCGCCTCTTTTAAAATACGCTGCTTATTGGTTGCATAAGTATTTTTAGTAATATGGCCGCTATCGGCAAGCCTGGCCAGTAAATCGTAAACAATGGTTTTATATTCAGGGTATGAATTAAATGCAAGGAAATCTGGGTAAAGATTTTTAGCGAGCGGCAACGAATCATATAAGGGACGGAATACTTTGCCAATTGCGTTTACATCGGAAGTTAATGGTGTTTCTTTATTAAGCAGTTCCAGTATAGCTTTTGCGGACTGCGGGCTTTTATGGTTGGCAATAGCCTCCAGAATAGCCAGCTGCAGGGTAACCGTATCACTTATCTTATCATACACATTTTTTAGCAGCGCAATATTTTTAGTGTTTTTAGCCCGGCCCAAAATACGTATCAGCTGCGCGCGTTTATCAAGTGTTTGTTTGCTAAAATCACTGCTGTTTATATAATTCGCCAGCGATGTTGCATTATTATCTTTCAGATCGATATAAAATAACGAGTTCAGCGCCTGCTTTTTCAGTACAGTATCGGCACCGGTTAACGATGACAGGAAAAGCTGGCTTTTATCGATAAAAACCGACTCGCCGATTATGGTATCAGCCGGCCTGAAGCTGCTGAAAAACTGGCTCGTCCAGCGTGGTTCGCTATTCAAAGTATCGGTAATGCTCTTTAGCGTATATAAAGCACCATGTTTTAACAGCAGTTTAATCTTAACAGCTCTTATACTGCCTGTATCAGTCAGCACAAGATCAAGTGTTGGAAAGCTGTCAGCCATGCCGCTTTTCTGCGAGTGTACAATAAGGCTGTTTTCTCTGGCCAGCTCTTTTGTATAATGTTTCCATAAGTCATCTGCATCTTTATAACTGGCGTATTTATGGAATTTTGTATATTTTAAAAATACAGATTCTGCAGTTGATTTTGAGGTATAAACTTTTTCGTGCGAATCGTACAGGTAGCTGCGGTCTTCATCTTTATCCCCGTAAAGGTTATATTTTTTTCTGCTGTTAAGCCTGTTGTTCATTTGCGATGGCTTCTCTGTAAGCAGAACTTTTCCATAAACGGCAGAATCTACATGATCAACAAATGGTTCTTTATAGTTATAATCTGTAAATCTGAATGAATCGAAAAACTCCTTTGGCTGCGCGCCGCTGCGGTTACGGGCGGCCAGCAAATAATAATTGGCTCCTTTAATTATACAGCGTACAAACAGGCTGGCGCCATCGCTGCTTTTTAGTTTTACATCAAGTGAAGGATGATTATTATACACGCCGTGTTTCCTGCTTTCTTCCTTAAATTTATATTGCGATATGAAATTATCGGCCAGCTGGTTGAGTTCAAAAGTATCTTCTTCTATATAATTAAAATCATACAGGCTGGATTTCATCAGCATATAAAAACCGGAATCTGCCGGTGAATAAGCCTTAACAGATTCGTTGTTAAAGGCGAAAGATGTTTTAAGCCTGGGATCATCAAAAATAATGTTTGCCGGCATATTAACCTGGTAGCCACCATGTTTTGGCGCGTATGTTTTCCAGCCTTGCCGGGAGTTTGTAAATTGTATTCCCGAAAAGTATTTTTCCGATTCTTTCTTTGCAAAATCGCCGTTTCCGCCCATCATAAAAACAAATATTTCCATAGGGCTTATAAAAACGTTGTATCTTAAAATATCGCCTCTGCGCGTTTTACTGGTAATGTTAAAGCCCGGGTAGCCATTCTTACTTTTAATCTTTTCTCTTTTAATAATTTTGCCCGGCACTTTTTCGTAAAGCAGGCTGTCAATACTCTTTTCTATATATGCCTGGCTTTTACCGTTCAGCAGTCCATAGGTTTCTACGCGTATTACAGAAAAATAGGCGCCGTTAACCATTTCGGTTAACAGGTATTGCTTATGCTTGCCGTATTGTGGAATTTCGTAAAGCTTGCCAGGCACATTAACCTTAAACATAGAATCGGGCGAAACCCAGGTGTTATATACAAGCGGATAGGCCAGTTTTTCGAGCTTGTCTTTTTCTTTATTGCTGTTTTTTGCTGTCTGCATGGAAATGGCTCTTACCGTGTAACCTTTCTTGCGCAAAAGATTAATTACACCTTCTTCGCCAGCCAGATGCGCAGCGCCAACAGCGGCAAAAATGGTCTGCCTGCGCATAACCGAATCAATATTCCTGGCCATGCTGCGGTTGCGCTCATCGAGGAAATATTTCCTGTAATTTTTCCCTGGGTTCATTAAGGTCATCAGGGAATCCATCAGATCCAGATCGCCCTTGCGGTAGGAGTTCTGTAACATATCATTCAGGTTTACCGAAGGATCATAAGGCCTGTTATTGCGTTTATCGTCTTTATGCGGTTCAATTGCCTTGGCGTATAAATTCATGCTTTCGGCAAAATCTTCCAGGTGCGTAACTGTTTTTTTTAACTTTTTACCCGACTGGAATATAAAAAGATCGAGATATGTGTTTTCCTCGTAATTGGCTGAGTAGGAGTTTGTACGGAAAAGCATCCGGTTAACCAGCTGTTTGTCCTCTGCAAAAATCTGTGTCAGTGTTTCGCGGTTTGGTACCGGGGTTCTGAATGCTTTTTCATAGAAACCTTTATGCTGGTAATTGTTATAGGTATAAGACTGCATTCCGCTCATCATGTCCATTGACAACATGTCCGCCATCCAGCTTTCCGGATTGGTTTCCAGGCCAACCACATCTACCGATCTTAACCCGCTGAAGAAAGTATCGGACAGGTTAAAGGCTATTTTATTGCTTACATGCATGGTGCCATATAGGTACGATGGCTTTGTGGCGCCGTTGCCGGTAATTTCCCAAAGCAGGCCCTGGTATTTTTTCTGTGCTTCTACAAAGGTTGCCGAACCTGAAAAAAGAATTAAAATAAATGCGAGGTAAAATCTACAAATCATACAGCTGCTAAAAACTTGATATTGAATAATGCTGATAATTACAATATTATTGTGCAAACCGGAAAATTATAAAAAATACCGCTTATTCTGCTCATAAATTTGAATAAAAATGAGATTGCGTTATGGGTAAGATAATATGGATTATGGATTATAGATTATGAATCAATGTTGTTTAGTTAAGGATGGAATGAATTTCATCCCTACAAAATTTGATCGTCCATATCGGACTTGATTAACGCTTCGATTCAAGTTCCGTATGAACGTTAAAATATTGTAGCAACGGATTTCAATCAGTTAATACGGAGCGGCTGGCGCGAAGCTTTGCTTTTTATCTATTAAATTAAGGTTTCCAGCCTATTGCTAATGGCAAGATGCCTCATAATAGCCCGCACGAAGCACAGCTTCGCGCGGGCATTTTCGTAATAAGATACTCAATTTTTGAAGAACGAATCCATAACTAAACGACAGTGAATTATGGTTAATGCTACTTAGTTTGTTAAGCATATATAGTTAGAACGCTGGTTTGTGCGCCACAAACCAGTGAACGTGGAACAACAGTCTGAAAGACTGAAACAACACAGCTTGGGGCACCGCCCCAGGTAAGCTTTATAGATAAAAATTATTCTTTGATCCATTCGGTTTCGCGCGCAGTTGCATCCAGTATGCCAACATTCAGCTTGTCCGAAAACTTCCATGCCCGCCCAACTGCCTTGTTCTTGCTATCTGTTTCAAACACAGTAATTCTTTTACGGTGATCAGTTATCAGATTTACCTGTATTTCTTCATCAACAAAACTGCTGGTTGATACACGCGAGCCAACGGTTTGAGAGGTTCTGGCCCTGAAAACTGAAACATATTCAATTACCGGTAATGTTTCCCATTTCCCGAATTTTATAATAATCGGTCCCCAGTAATCGCGGTATTTGTTTTCGCTGAAATTTACTTCAATACCGCAGCGGCTTGCTATTACAAATACACCGATGGCAATCATAATCAAACCAAAAATTATAGATTCAAAAAGCAATACAAAACCGGCAATGCCAATTAATCCGCAAATTATCTGGAATGGCATTGGGAAATATGATCCCTGATCGTGGTTATAATAATTATCCATTGCGCAGATTTAGTTTCCGGCTATGTCAACCATTTGTGTTTCTTCGCCGGCCACCCAGCGTTCAAATTGCCGTTTCAGCTCAGGTGTTTTATCCATGGTGGTTTTTCCGCTAACAAGCAGTTTCAGCTGGCGGCGTAAAAGCGCGTATTCGTACACTTTTTTCTCGTCATCGGTAAGTGGTTCAATGGGCGGTACTTTTACGGTATTGCCATCTTTATCTAAAGCTACAAAAGTGTAAAATGCCTCGTTACATTTTACACGGTTATCTTTAGTAAGATCTTGCGTCCAAACTTCAATATGCACCTCAACGGATGTATTGAAAGCACGTACGCATTTGCTTTGCAAGGTAACTACGTTGCCTAATTTTATAGGATGATTAAAAGCTACATTGTTTACAGCTGCTGTTACGCAAATGGTTTTTGCATGGCGTTGTGCGCTCATGGCGGCGCAAATATCCATCCAGTGCAGCAGGCGGCCGCCCATAAGGTTATTCAGCATGTTTGTATCATTGGGCAGTACAAGCTCATTCATTATTACAAGCGAGTCGGAAGGGCGTTTTATTTCCATTGGGTTTAGTTCTGAAATTTTAGGCAAAAGTAATATATTTCGCTTTTGTTATTTTTACCAAAGCATTTTTTGCGTAACAGGTATATGTGAATTGTAGAATTTGAAAATTGTAAGATTGTAAAATTGTAATATTGGAAAATTGCTTCGCATCGTAATGTAAGTTTTTTCGATTGGGAATAATATGTCAGCGATTTTAAATAGGATTAGTAATGCAGATTGGGATTAAGTAATAATATATAAAGCATAGAAAGAATGTCATTCAGTTAACCATAATTTATATGATTCCTGGTTTGTGAGCCATTAATCAGGGAATATAAAATAGCAATCTGAAAGACAAAAACTAAACTGCCTGGTGTAATGCCACAGGTAAACTAATTAAATTAAAATTTATGAACAAGGAAAATAAAGCAGCCATCAGCTGGGCCGATTTTGAAAAAGTGGAGATACATGCGGGTACCATTCTCGAGGCAGATGATTTCCCGGAGGTTAGAAACCCGGCTTATAAATTAAAGATAGATTTTGGTGCGCTGGGCATTAAAAAGTCATCGGCACAAATAACAAAGCTGTACACAAAAGAGCAGCTTATTGGCAGGCAGATTGTGGCCGTAACAAACTTTCCGCCAAAGCAAATTGCCAATTTTATGTCCGAGTGCCTGGTGCTTGGCGTAATAGGTAATAATAAGGAAATTACGCTGCTTGTAACCGATAAACCTGTAGAAAATGGCCTTAAAATAGGATAATTGCTTAATTTGCGCACATCAACAGTGTAAAACCATGACCTTAAAGAGACCTAAAATCCTGGTAGATCTTGGAAAACTGGCAGATATTTATTCTGGCTTGGGGCAGGTTTCTTTAAATTTCGGCAAGGCTTTACAGCAGGAAAATAAAGACAGGTTTGAGCTTACCTACCTGTTGCCGAAAGGCACCGAAACATATTTCGATTCCAAGGCAGCAAAGTTTGAGTTTCTTTCATTTACACGCAGGCATTTTGCGTTTTTGGGCAGGCAGTTTAATCTGTGGCACGCCATTCACCAGGATTCCGCATATATGCCCGGCTCAAAAAATACCTCGTACCTGCTTACCATTCACGATCTTAATTTTTTGCAGGAAAAATCGGCAGCCAAAGCGCAGGCCCGTTTAAAAAAACTACAGGCAAAAGTTAACCGGGCCAGTGCAGTAAGCAGTATTTCGCAGTTTACAGCAAAAGAAATTGAGCAGCACCTGGCATTGCAAAAAAAGCCGACAGTTACAATTTATAATGGCGTGGAAGATATAACGGCTTTCCCCAAGCAGCGCCCATTTTTTTTGCAGAAGAATGAGCCGTTCCTTTTCGCCATGGGTGTTGTTAAAGAAAAAAAGAATTTCCATGTGCTGGTTGATTTTCTTGCCGCTTTGCCTGTGCGTTACAAACTTGTGCTCGCCGGAAATAAAGCCGGTACTTACAGTAAGGAAATTGAACTGCTTGCCGAGCTAAAAGGTTTGAAAGACAGGTTTGTAGTTTGCGGTACGGTTTCATCATCCGAAAAAGCATACCTGCTTTCGCATTGCGAGGCATTCTTATTTCCATCGAAATGCGAAGGCTTCGGCTTGCCCGTTATCGAGGCAATGCAGTTCGGCAAACCGGTATTTCTTTCAACCTACAGCTCGCTGCCCGAAATAGGCGGGCTGCATGCTTTTTACTGGCAGCACTTCGAGCCTCAATATATGGCCGCTTTTTTTATGGAAAGCCTGAAGTATTTTTACGATACACCACATATGGCGGCGCATATGGTTGATTACGCCAAAACCTTCAGCTGGCAGAAAAATGCCCGCCAGTACATTGAATTATACAGCCGCCTGTTAAATATTCCCTAACAAAAATGTTTTAGTTGTAATTTGCGGATGAAATGAATATCCTGGGAATATCCGCTTTTTACCACGATTCCGCCGCTGCCATTGTGCAGGATGGTGAAATTATTGCCGCCGCACAGGAAGAACGTTTCACCCGTAAAAAACACGATGCTGCTTTCCCCGCAAATGCTGTTAAAATGTGCCTCGAATACGCAGGTACAAGTATAGATGCGCTGGATGCTGTAGTGTTTTACGATAAGCCGCTTTTGAAGTTTGAGCGCCTGCTGGAAACTTACAACCGGTTCGCTCCCAAAGGTTTACAATCGTTTATTGCAAGTATGCCGGTTTGGCTGCGCGAAAAAATGTTCCTGAAACGCATTTTGCGCGAGGAACTGGCTAAAATTGAGAAACACGATAAACGAAAACTCAGGCTGCTTTTTCCGGAACATCATTTATCGCACGCCGCAAGCTGTTTTTATCCATCTGCTTTTGAAGAATCGGCCATTTTAACAATAGATGGCGTAGGCGAGTGGGCAACGGCTTCTATCGGCAAAGGCAACGGCCATGCAATTGAAATAGTTAAGGAGCTGCATTTTCCCGATTCGCTGGGCTTATTATATTCAGCTTTTACATATTTCCTGGGCTTTAAGGTTAACAGCGGCGAGTACAAATTAATGGGGCTCGCGCCTTATGGCAACCACAATTCCGCTGTCGTAATATCCTATATATCATCCATTAAAAAAATACTTGCCGATGTTAGGGAAGATGGTTCCCTGAAGTTGAACCAGCAGTACTTCAGCTATGCTACAACATTGCGGATGATACCTGATAAAAAATGGCAACAGCTTTTTGGCTTTCCGCTCCGCAAGCCTGCCGATGCGATTGAACAGCACCATTGCGACCTGGCTTTGGCCATACAGCTTTTTACAGAAGAAGTTGTTTTAAAAATGGCGGCGCATGCACGCGAAATTACCGGTTCGGAGAATTTATGCATGGCTGGCGGCGTGGCACTGAACTCGGTAGCAAACGGTAAAATTTATAAAGAGGGCTTGTTTAAAGATATTTATATACAGCCGGCAGCTGGCGATGCAGGCGGCGCGTTAGGCGCAGCGCTTGCGGCAAATTACATCTACTTTTGTAAGCAGCGAAAAATAAATTATACGCTGGATGCGATGCATGGCGCTTACCTTGGCCCCGCATTTACCGATGCAGCAGCTGTACTGATGGCGAAAAGATACAAGGCCCGTTTTACACAATATAATGATTTTGATTTGCTTTGCGCTGATGTTGCCGAAGCGCTCGCACATGGCAAAATTGTTGGCTGGTTCCAGGGAAGAATGGAATTTGGACCGCGCGCTTTGGGCAACCGAAGCATTCTGGGTGATGCGCGCAACCCTGAAATGCAGAAAAAGCTGAACCTGAGCATCAAGTTCCGCGAATCTTTCAGGCCATTTGCACCGGCGGTACTGGCGGAAGAAGCAAGCCATTATTTCAGGCATTTTTCAGCTTCGCCATATATGCTGATGGTGAACGAAGTGGCAGATGAAATAAAGCTTCCGCTTCCGCAAGATTATGAAACCCTGCCACTGGCCGAAAAGTTATATACGCAACGCTCTGTTTTACCGGCCATTACACATGTAGATTTTTCCGCAAGGCTGCAAACGGTTCATAAAGAAACCAATCCGGAATTCTGGCAATTGCTCAGCGCTTTCAGGCAAATAACTGGCTGCCCTGTACTGGTTAATACAAGTTTTAATGTACGCGGCGAACCAATTGTCTGCACGCCTGATGATGCATACCGTTGCTTTATGCGCACGGAAATGGATATGCTTGTAATTGGCAACCTTGTTTTTCATAAACACCAACAGCCCGAATGGCAGCATACCGATAACTGGCAGCAGGAATTTATACTTGATTAACATGCGAAGCAATTACCTTGAAAATTTAATCGCCATAGCATTTGGTATTACCTTAGCTGCCGTGCTGCTCGAGGTTTTTCTGCGCATTTACAACCCGTTCCCCACACGCATTAAAGGCGATAAAATTATTTTGCCGGCAAACAGGAAATATGTTTTTGAAAATATACACGTTGCCGGTTTAGATACATATATAGTGCATACAAAAAATGCTTTGGGTTTCAGGGGTGAAGAAAATGAAGCCGCCAATTTCAATGGCAGAACCAAAGTTTTTGTGGTGGGCGGAAGCACAACGGAATGTTTGTATTTAAGCGACGGGCAGGACTGGCCAAACCTTGCCGGCGAAAAAATAAGAAAAAGCATACCGGGCTTATGGCTCAACAACGCCGGGCTCGATGGGCACTCAACATTCGGGCACACTTTGTTAGTGCAGGATTATTTGCTGAAGCTGAAGCCCGATTATATCGTTTTCCTTGTAGGTACAAATGATGTGGAAAGAGCCGACCTCGATAAATTTGACAGCATGCATATACGCAATTACAGCAAGCACCGCAACTGGAAAGGCAAGCTTGTTGAACACTCGGAGCTGGCAAACCTTGTTCACAACTTCTATGCTGTTTATAAAGCCAATGATAAAAATATTACACACTTCAGCTTTAAACTAAGCCAGGCCGATACTTTTGAGCTGCCTGCAAGTGAGCGGCAAAAGGCCTTAGCCATGCAGCAGGAATTTCTGCCGAAATACAGGCAACGTATAGACAATCTTATAAAAATTTGCCAGCAAAATAATATAAAACCTGTTTTTGTTACGCAGCCGTATTTGCTTGGTTTTGGTACAGATGCTGCAACAGGCGCAAACCTGGCCCGGATTAAAATAGGCAAACGCGATGGCGCTACACAATGGCAAATATTGCAGCTGTATAATTCCGTAACCATACAAGCGTGTAATGAGAGAAATATACCGGTAATAAACCTGGCTGATAAAATGCCTAAACAGTCGGTATATTTTTATGACCAGGCCCATTTTACAAAAGCAGGCGCGCGAAAAGTTGCCGAAATTGTAGCCGCGGAATTATTACCATATATGCTGGCTGCTGAAAATGCTTTTGCAAATAAGCAAAACACCATACTATGATGCGGCGGATATTAAAAAATATACTGGCGCTTGGGGTAGGCGTTTTGGTGAGTCTTGTTATTCTTGAGGTTTTCCTGCAGCTGTATAATCCGCTATCGCCAAGGGTAAAAGGAAATACTATTTTAATACCCGCCAACCAAAAGTATATCTACGAAAATGGCAGAATTGCAGGCCTCGATGAAAAAATAATCCATACCAAAAACAGCCTTGGTTTCCGTGGCGATGAGCTTCCCGGAGATGCTGAGGATCATTTAAAAATTATTGCTGTTGGCGGCAGCACAACCGAGTGTTATGTAATTAACGACGGTAAGGACTGGCCAAACCTTGTACAGAAACAGCTTAAACAATATATACCTGAAATATGGATAAACAACGCCGGGTTAAATGGCCACTCTACATTCGGCCATAAAGTGCTGTTGCAGGACCATGTTTTTAAACTGAAACCCGATTATGTTTTACTGATGGTTGGCATTAATGAGGTTGAGCGCGATGACCTTGTAAATACAGATAGTATTTCTTTAAGTACCGATTTGTATAAGAACCGGAACTGGAAAGGTAAAATAGCAGGCTATTTTGAGCTTACAAGCACTATTTTCAACCTGTATTACACTTATAAAGCACACACCTTACAAATTTATGATGCTGTTTACACCCCGCAGACGGATACTTTATCTTTATCGCCACAGCAAACCAGCTTTGAATTACAGAAGCAGCAAAAATACCTGCAGGCGTATAGAAAAAGGCTTACCGAAATTATAATGCTTTGTAAAGCCAATAATGTTAAGCCCGTGCTTATAACGCAGCCAAGTGTTTTGGGCGGCGGTTACGATTCAGCCACAAATATAAACTACAATAAAGTAAAGCATTTAACGCGTAATGGCGAAGTGCAATGGCAGGTTTTAGAGCTTTATAACGATGTTACACGGCAAACCGGCTCGTTAACAGCTTGTTATGTAATAGATCTTGCCCGTGAAATGCCTAAGTCATCTGCCTTTTTTTACGATGCCATACATTTTACCAATGCGGGCTCAGCCAGGGTTGCAGAAATTGTAGCTGCCCGTTTGTTGCCATATCTGCAGAAAAAGCGTTAATTTGAATTATGGATTTTTTAAGAGATTTATTCCTTTTCCTCAAAGAGCGGAAAAAATACTGGCTGGCGCCAATTATTTTTGTTTTGCTGCTGATGGGCCTGCTAATAGTTATCGGCGGATCGTCTGTACTGGCGCCTTTCATATATACATTGTTCTAAAAATACTTTGGCATTGCAAACGCATGATTCATATAGAACGGTACTGGTAATTACCACCGCGCTTTTGCTGTTTTACTGGTGGAAACAGGTTGATGCGCTTCTGTATATAGCCCTGGTAATTAACATGCTGTGCATATTTTTCCCGGCTTTAAGCAGTAAGATTTCACAATTATGGTATAAGCTGGCATTTGTGCTTGGCTGGGTAAATGCGAGGATATTGTTAACGGCCATATTTTTTATTGTGCTGCTGCCTGTAGCGCTTCTGCGCAGGATTTTAACAAGTGAGAAAAAACAGCATACTAAAAACACATACTATATTACCAGGAACCATTTTTTCAACAGCAGGGATATGGAGAACCCCTGGTAAATATGTTGAGCGAAGCTAAAGTGCCGAATTGTAAAATAAATAGTTAATTTTGCGGTAACAGCGGCTGCGTAGTTCAACGGATAGAACATCAGATTCCGGTTCTGAAGATGGGGGTTCGAATCCCTTCGCGGTCACCAGGAAATGCCTTGCAGCAACAACCGGCAGGGCATTTTTCTCTTTTTTGTAATTATCGGTTAGTAATTTATTTTAATATAACTGTAATTTGCAATTAACAAATACTTCTTATATAGTAAGTTAATCAAACTATTTATCCACAAGCCGAACGAGTTCGCTGTAAAAGTTGTATTTGCCGGAAGTAATCATGTATTAAAATTTCAATTAGCAGCTGTTTAAGCACTTTTACAGGATTATCTTATTATTTTTGTATTTAATTAAAACCCCAACCTTTACCTATGCAGGATGTAAAAGTAAAATTCAATAACCGTAAGTCAGCTACTTTTGCCGCCGCTTTACGCGCCAATGTAAACCAGTATTTCACCGATAACAACATTTCGCCTTATGCTAACCGGGCCATGGTAATTAAAACCATTATATTGTTAACGGTAACATTCGCGCCTTATTTCTTAATCATGTTCGGTAACTTTACACCTTGGCAAATGCTTGGCCTTATTTGTATTACAGGCTTTGGCCTTGCCGGCATTGGCTTTAGTGTATCGCATGATGCCTTGCATGGCGCTTACTCCGAGAATCCAAAAATAAATAAGCTTCTTGGGCTTACTTTTCCCTTAATCGGGGTTAGCGATTACCTGTGGAAGATCAAGCACAACATCATGCATCATACTTATACCAATATTTATGAGAAGGATGAAGACCTGAGCGTAACAAAATTCCTGCGGATGACGCCTGTTGCGCCGCACAAACCCATACACCGCGTACAGCATGTACTGGCTTTTTTCGCTTACTCGCTGCTAACCATTGGCTGGGTTTTTATTTTCGATTACAGGAAAATTTCTCGTTACAGCGGCACGCCTTTAAGCGCGGTGAAAACCCCGCATCCGACACCGGAGCTGGTGAAGCTTTTCGCAGCGAAGATATTCTACTATATTTACGCTATTGTACTTCCGCTTATTTTTCTTCCGCTGGCATGGTGGCAGGTTTTGGGTGGTTTTCTTGTAATGCACCTTATTACCGGTTTTACCATTACCATTATTTTCCAGCTGGCACATATTGTAGAAGGGCTTGAATACCCGGAACCTGCCGAAGATGGAAATATTGATAACGCCTGGGTAGTTCACCAGATGGAAACAACAGCTAATTTCGCGGTTAATAACAAGTTTATAACCTGGTTTGTAGGCGGATTGAATTTCCAGGTTGAGCATCACCTTTTTCCTAAAATCTGTTCTATACATTATCCGCAGGTTAGTAAAATAGTGGCGCAAACTGCCAGGGAATACGGCATCCGTTATCATACAGATCATTCTTTTTGGGGAGCTATTGCATCACATTACAGGATACTAAAAAAATACAGCCAGCCAAACCCTGAAATTGCCCAGCCTGAGAATGATGTGGCAGAGCAGCTGCAGGTAGCCTAAAGCATTTTTTGGCAATGATATATATGGAAGAAGCCGGCTGATTAGCCGGCTTTTTCAATTTTAGTTAAATTTTATTATTAAGCTAATTTACCACAAGCACGCTTCTGCTTGTTATACTGTGTCCATCATTAATTCTCAGATAGTAAATACCCGTTTTCAGCAGCTGCGCAGGTATAATTGTAGTGCCCTGCAAACTGGTGGCTGCACTGTAAACTACATTGCCGAAACTATTTACAAGCATTATATTACAATAGCTTAAGCCGGTGCAATTCCGGTTCAGGTATATACATCTTTCGGCTGAATTGTGCCAGATATTTATATCATTGCAATGCAAGCCGTTTGTACGTAACGAAATAATATTCGAGTACTCAAAAGCGCCGTTAAAATCTACCTGGCGCAAACGATAGTATAAAACGCTGTTATGGTGTGAGCCGGGGTTGTTATCGGTAAAGTTGTATGTGTTTAATTTATTGCTGCTGCCATTGCCATTAACAATGCCAGCCAGCTGCCAGTAGTTAACATCTTCACTTTTTTCCACCTCAAAATGGCTGTTGTTAATTTCACTGGCAGTTTTCCATTGCAGTTGTACGTTATTGTTCTTCCATTCGCCTTTAAATGAAACCAGCACCACAGGCAAAGGTGCGTTATAGCCGGAAACGCTAAACGGGCTGAAATCTGTAAAGCCGGTAATTGTCCTGGTAAATGGCCCGCTGCCGCTTGCTGCAGCGTATGTATTGGTTTCCCATCCGTTCACATCATCAAAATGTATTATTGTACAGCTGCTCCTGTCAAAGCTCGTTGCTTCCGAAGCTTTGTTCCACTGCAATGTTATCGTTGCGTTCGATCCGCCTTCATCTTCCTCATCAATAAACCAAGTATTGTTCAATAAATGTGTAGTTAAGGCTTTCCCTTTGGGATTATAAACAGAATCATAAGCGTAATACACTTTATCTTCTACCCGAACCGAAAAATTATCGGCAGTGCTTGAATTGGTAAGCCTCAATAAAACCGGTGCATAATGACCGGCTTTACCCACCGGGAAACTTACATTTGTATTGTTGGATGCCACCGGCCGCGTTAAGCTGCCTTTTCCGCCGGTAATAATAAACCTGGTACTATCGGCGCCGGTTATTGTGCTGCCACTACCCATATTCAGGTTATAGGTGCCAAGGTTTAAGTGGCCGGCAGAGATGTTCAGGATACCATTAACCTCGGTATTTGAAGCCAGTGTTTTTGTAGATGCGCCGCGCAGTGTAAGGTTGCCATATACATTGCCCGGTATTGCAATTTCCGTAGCCAGATCAAAAACCACGGTACTGTTTGCCGCCAGCATACCCAGTGCTGGTAAATTTGTATTTTTAACTGTTAAGGTGCTGTTATTCAGTACTTCTACCGTACCGGAAACTGCATAATTTGCCGGTATTGTAAAATTTGTGGCATTGGTGCCATCACCAACAATAATTTTAGATCCTGTACCCGTAACAATCCAGTTGCTGGCAATAGTAAAATTTGTGCTGTTGTTCAGGTTATATATCTGAGCATCGGTACTGAAGCTGCCGGGAGATGTTCCTGTTCCGCTTGATGAGGTTCCCCAGCTGGCGAGATTACTCGGATCTGAATTGCTTTTAAGATAAAAATTAGTTACACTTTTAGGTGAGATAATTACATCATCAATAGCCAGTGCATGGTCGGTTTTGGTATGGTTAACATCTACCCAGCGAAACATAATTTCCGAGCCGTTTGGTATATTGAGGCCGGTAATATAATAGGTAACTGTTGCGCTGTTCGCAGTGCTGTTACCGTTAAGCGCAATACCGTTACCGCCGGTTGCCTTACTAACAAATTTTAGCGGGTCCAGCACGGTCCAGGTTCCGGATGCCGAACTAACAGAAGTGATGCTTTGGTTGCTTACCTGGTAAGAGAAACTGAGATTCTGGCTGGAGTAATTGCTGTTGCGCCACTGTTCGCCGGTATAGGTTACCTCAAACGCCCTTATTACCGAGCCGGTATTGTTCTTCATCCGCACGCCAAATGCTAACTCGCCAATTGGGCTTGTATTAATTGTGCCTAATGCCCTGTCAGTTGACCCGCTGCTGCCAAAGCTGTAAAAACCGCCGTCGCCCAGGCTTCCGTCATCGGCTGTAATTGTTCCTAAAGCTCTTTTTTTACTGGCAAGGTACCAATTGGGTAAAGTTGAATTATTGCTCCACGATGCGGACGAACTGGCTGCAAGTGAATTAAAATTCTGCGAATACGTACTGCTGAAGCTGCTGATGGAAAACTGCGCGTTGCAAAAAGCGCATGAAATGATTGAAATGAAGAATAGTAAATAATGTCTGAACATTTGGATTTGTTTTTTTATGGTGCCCCAAAACTATAAGAAACCATTTAATATGTTGCAGAACATTGTTTTGCAGGCCCTTAAGCTATTGTAAGATTCTGCATATATACTGGCTTAAAAAAATGCTTCAGTGCATTTTTTTATACAAACTGTTCGTATGCATTTGAGCTGTAAATGAGCCAAAACTTTGTGATTACATATTTGTTTTAAATAATCAACAGGATAATATATTGTAAATCAACATAATAAGATTGTAGGAATAAAAACGAGCTTTAGTTATTAACAATAAAATGAATGATAGCTTTTAAACGTAATGAACCGAACATAAAAGTGAATTAATCAGCCATACGGTTTTACCGTAATGCCGGTAACATCAGCTGTTTAAACTAAGCTAATAGAAATTTTAATATGAAAAAATTGGCGGGGAATACTCATTTATATCCCAATAAAAAAGCCCCCTGATTTCTCAGGAGGCTTTTAAGAAAAGTGGTGATGGGCGGAATCGAACCGTCGACACAAGGATTTTCAATCCTTTGCTCTACCGACTGAGCTACATCACCAACTCATATCGTGCTGCAAAAGTATAACTTCTATTTAGAATTGCCAATTTTTTCTTTAAAAATTTCCCGATTACCTAAATTTGCCCTAACATTGTTTATCTATTCACCTAAAGCATTTCCACCCAAATCTATATATGCAGATAGTCGCACAAATTGTATT
>DAIUCM010000081.1:0-17796 GCA_036846145.1 Bacteroidota bacterium | reverse complement strand
AATTATTTTTACTCTTTAAAAATAACGCTGTTATTATTAGAACTTAGCCGTTTTTTGCTGCCGCGCGTTTCATCATCCACAGCATCCAGTCGCGCCTGCTTTCCTGCGGATTTTCTGCAATGGCTTTAACAATACTTCGGGATGTAAATCTCTTCATATCGCGCAATACATCCTGTGGCTTTTCTTTAATATTTCTTATAATCATATGTACATGGCTCGGCATAATACACCATGCAGCAATTTCAAGATTCCTGCTATTCATACAATAACGCAAGCTATCCAACAAAATAATTTTGTACTCATTTCTTACCAAAAATCGATCCAGTACACAACGGCGAAACTTATGAAATACAGTCCTTCAGGGTTATGAAATTTGTATTTCCGGCTCATTGCAATATTTTTAAGTTTAAATGTAGGTTATAATCAATTGTTCTAAAGGCACGTATAGATTTCCTACCCATCAAAAGAGGAACTAAAGTATTTTCCGCGAACATTATATATAGAAACCTACAAGATCAACTCACCTCCGCAGCTATTTCTCCAATTGTCCTTAAAGCGTTTTCCACCTTCTCATTCCACAACATACCGAAGTTCAGTTTCAGGCAATTGTTGTACTGGTTGTGCAGGGTGAACATCCTGCCCGGTGCCACACTTATGCCTTTTGCCATTGCTTTGTTGTAGAGCAATACAGTATCTGCATTTTTATTGAGCTCAACCCATAAATGTAAGCCGCCCTGTGGTTTTGTTGCTTTGGTATCTTCAGGAAAATACTGGCTTATGCAGCGCTGAAACTGCAGCGAATTTCTGTGCAGCGCCTGCCTCAGCTTGCGTAAATGATTTTCATAACGGTCGTTTTCCAGGAAGCTGCCAATAGCCGCATGCGTAATGGAGGTGGTGTATAAGGAGTGGTAATATTTAGTTCTGCGCACTTTATCGAAAAACCTGCCAGGCGCAACCCAACCCACACGGTATCCCGGTGCTAAAGTTTTTGAGAAAGAACTGCAAAGCAGCACCATACCGCTTTCGTCGTAAGTTTTACAGCAATCCGGGCGTTGCCTGCCAAAGTAAAGATCGCCAAAAAGATCATCTTCAATTAATGGTATGTTATATTTTTCCAACAGCTTAACTACCGCTTTTTTGTGTTCGGCAGGCATGCAGCTCCCCAGCGGATTGTTAAAATTGCTCACCAAAAGGCAAAGCTTTATTTTTTGAGTTACGAAGGCTTTTTCCAAGGCATCTACATCAATACCGGTTACCGGGTTTGTAGGTAGTTCCAGCACATTTAAACCGAGATTTTTCGCCAGCCTAAGAATACCGAAAAACACCGGGCTTTCTACTGCTATTGTATCACCTTTTTCGGTAAGGCTCATCATGCAGAAAGAAATAGCGTCTATACTTCCTGAAGTAGTAATGATTTCTTCCGCATTTAATTTTCCGCCCCACAAAAGCGAGCGTAATGCCACTTGTTTTTTCAGGTTTTGGTTACCTGATTTATCATATGGCACACCGCTGCCATTTAGCTGTCGCGTTGCATTTACAATGGCTTTGTTCAGCTTGGCCACAGGCAGCAATTCAATACCCGGCACGCCTGCAGATAACTCTATGGCGGCTTTGCCGGTGTTGAGCGTAACAGCAGAAATAATTTCCTCAGTTTCCGCTCCGGAGTCTGCAATGATTGGCCTGCTTGTTTGTGGCACATTCCTGAAAAATTTGTGAGAATAAGAAACATAGTAGCCGGATTGCGGACGCGACTCAACCAAACCACGGCACTCAAGCTCAAAATAAGATTGAGATGCGGTGCTGAGGCTAACACCTTTCTCCAGCGCAATAGTGCGGAGCGAAGGCAGCTTATCGCCCACTTTCAGCACTTCACTTTTTATCTGGTGCTCGAAATTATCTGCTATTTGCAGGTAGAGCAATTGTCTGTTTTTCATGCAACAAATGTAACTGTACTGCACAAAATAAAAAATTTTGTATCTGCACTATTTTAATTTTCCCGCTCATATTTGCGGCATCAAATAAATAAATTATATGAAGCCAATTGAAGCAGGAACCACACTAAAAGGAGAAACAATAGAGTTGATCCCGCTGCAGAACGAGCATTTCAAAGAACTTGAAAGCATTTCTGCAGATGCACGTATATGGGAATTTTTGTCGGTGAACGGCAGCACGCCCGGCAGGTGTATTCAATTAATGAATGATGCTTTGTTGGAACGAGAAAAGGGGACGCAATTCCCTTTTGTTATCTATCACAAAAAAGAACAGCGGTTAATTGGCAGCACACGCTTTATGGAAATTGTTTCGCAGCATAAAAAACTTGAAATTGGCTGGACCTGGCTGCAGCCGCAGTACTGGGCCACGCATATAAACCCGGAATGTAAAATGCTGCTCCTCAACTATTGCTTTAATGTGCTGAAGGTAGTACGCGTGCAGCTTAAAACCAGCGAAAAAAACATACGTTCACAAAAGGCAATTGTTAAAATCGGGGCGCAGTTTGAAGGCGTTTTGCGCAATGACCTTATCCAGGAAAATGGCACGCCACGCAGCTCTGCCTACTTCAGCATATTAAATTCCGAATGGCCGGCGGCAGAAGAAAAATTACAACAGTACCTTGAAAGCAGAAAATCGTAAATCCAAGCATTTTTACAAAACGTATTATATGGAAAATAACTTCATTTACAGGCTGGGAAAAACTTCAGATATTGAACAGCTTCAGCAATTAGGGCTTAGCTCTTACGGGCGTTTTGAAAATGTTTTAACCCACGAAATGTGGAAACAGATGGCTGCCGGTGTAAGCGATGAAAATACATATAAAAAGCTTCTCAATACATCGCAATGTTTTGTATGCGAAGCGGGAAAGAAAATAGTGGGAATGGCATTCCTGGTGCCTTCTGGAAACCCTACAGATATTTTTACTGCAGATTGGAGTTACATCCGGTTGCTGGGTGTAGATCCTGCTTATGAAGGAAAAGGAATTGGAAGAAAGCTCACACAACTCTGCATTGAAAATGCACGAAAGAACGGTGAAGAAATTATTGCGCTTCACACTTCAGAAATTCAGAATGCGGCCAGGCATATTTATGAAAGCCTCGGTTTTGAAATGCTCAGAGAAATAGATCCCATATTTAATAAAAAGTATTTTCTTTATCAGATGCCGCTCAAAAATACTTCGGGCAGCATTACCTTTCATCGCGCTAAAGTTGAGGATGTAGCAACACTTGTAGAATATAGAATAAGGTTTTTAGTTGAATTTGCAGGTGCGCAGCCGCCGCATATCCTGGAGCATCTTAAGAAGCAGATGACAAATTATTTCAGCAAAACAACAGCAGAAAATAAATGCATCTCATTCATTGCAAAGAGCGGAGAAAAAACAGCGGGAATAGGTACTGTACATGTACGTGAGCTTCCCGCAAATCTGAAAAACCCAAGTGGAAAATGGGGTTATATAATGAATATTTATACAGTGCCGGAATATCGCAGAAGAGGAGTTTGCACCGGAATTTTAAACGAGATAAAAAAAGCCGCTACAGAAATGGGAATTGGCGTGCTTGAGCTCCACGCTACAGAACAAGGTGAAGCTGTGTTTAGTAAAATGGGTTACAAACTTCATGATGAGCCTATGTACAGGTTGTTTCTTTAAAAAATTGTTGAAAGCCCATATATGAGGTCTTAAAAAAATGCTTCAGGTTTCTCTGCCACGAAGCATTTTTCCGCATTATTATATATGGAGTTGAAATTAGAATTTGATGGAAATTTACAGATCCCAACGCTCGCGCTAATTTGAACGCAGTTGGAAATTAGCGCATCATTAGAATCACACTCTCAGAGTATGCCTTTTTAAAGTTTCACCAATATAGTAAATATTAAGGATTTAGAATGGTGCAACCAATGAAATGCCGGAATTCTATTTGATTTGAAATAATAAAAGTTTCACGCATAAAATTCGGAATTTAGTCAAACAATAACCTCTGTTATCGCTCAGATCGGCGCGACCTGTGAAGCATTTTTCGGACTTAACATATATGTAAAATGTGGTGCCTTTCCCCAAATAATTAAGCCGAGAGAATAAAAGCGGAAGGCAATAATAATTTGCCGGCTCGACATATACCGGTGCCGGCAAATTATTATCAAAACTGCTGAAGTATTTTTTACTTTGCTGCTTTATCTTCTAATGTCCGTAGGTTTGGGCGGCCTGGGTGGTTTATTGGTCCAGATAGTTCGTTTATTGATGATGATACGCGTTCCGATAACTATGGCTACGAAAAGAACAGTAAAAGCAGCAGGAAGCCATAAATTCCTGAGGCGGTTAGGGCGCTGTTCATAAATGTAGCAATTGCCATGCATACTAATTACCAAAGCATTTTTACCCCATATGGCAACCTTAGTTCCAAATGCGGTGGAATTATTAGTGCTCCTGTCAGAAGGCACTATTTTTTGTATTTCTGACCAATACCCGTCTTCCCCACGCTGGAAAATATATGCAGCGCCTGCCACAGGCTTATCCGGCATTTTACCAATACCTTTATCTTCTAATGTTGCGCTTACAATAGCATAATCGCCGGAAATAGAAACATTGCCGAACAGGTCACCTCCACTTCTGTCCGAACTAACGAGCTTTTGTACCTGCTTCCAGTTTCCGGTTCTTCCCCTTTCAAAAATATATGCCGCACCTGCCAAAATCTGGCGGCCATGTTGATTATCATTTAAAGGTATATTTTCAGATTCGAAAGGCGCTCCTATTATGGCATATTTACCTGAAATACTTACTGACCGGCCAAACAATTCATATTCTTCTCTGTCATCCGCAATAAGTTTTTGTACCAGTAACCAGTTACCACGCATACTGCGTTCAAACATATAGGCTGCGCCGGAATCTTTGTCAGTCCAGTGTGCTCCAACCAGGGCGTAATTATTCGAAATAGCCACTGCTACACCAAAATAGCCACTGCTCATTCTATCAAGGTCTGAAAGCTTTTGTGCGAATTTCCATTCGCCCCCATCTATACGTTCATAAATATAGGCCGCACCTTCTTGTGCTGTTGAGTTGGGGTCCCTTGGGCCATCTTCACTGGCGCCTACAATAATATAATCACCTGAAATGGCAACAGAAGACCCAAATGACCTGTCGCCTTTTACAGGCATTATTTTTTGATACTGCATCCAGGAGCCATCGGCCTGCAGCTCGAAAACATATACTGACCCGGCCAGATTATGCTCATACCCTTTGGGAGCCCCTACAATAATATAATTACCGGAAATAGAAACTGAAGCGCCAAAAAATGTATCTGGCTGCACATCATCTGGCACAATTTGCTGAATCAGTTTCCAGTTACCATCGCTAACTTTTTCATAAACATTGGCCAGGTGGCCATATACATCACCAGATACAGCATAATTGCCTGATATATCTCCGGAATCATAAAACGAACCAAGGCTGCTATTGCCAAGGGCAGATTTAAACACTTCTTCAAAGCTCATAATGTTATAATTAAGGATTTTAAATTTTGGGTAAAAATAAATCAAATTGTTAATACACCAAATTTCTTAACTATTTTTCTGTCATTCTTTTAAGATGATTTTACGCATCATATCAGCCTGAACAATTTTCCACCAAACCCATATATGCAAATTGCCTAAAACGCTCGCGCTAAGTTGAACGCAGTGGAAATTAGCGTATAATAAGATCCATAATCCCGGAAAGTAACATTGTAAATAAATATCCCGATTAGCCAATACTAAAGGATTTAAAATTGTGTATTTAAATGCCAGATTTCTTATTGATTTGAATGATAAAACATGAACGCGCATTCTAAATTCTGGCTTACTTTACGCATATTGTGGACAAAACCCGGCATATTTAGCCTGGCGTACCGTAACAGGCAAAGTGCACGCTACGTTACGCCTATTTCGCAGTATATTTTTGTTAGATTGCGTATTTTTTGCAGCTATTCCATACCTAAACTCTACACAAACCTGCATTTACTAAAAGCCTTCAAAATTAAACGGTGGAACTGAAGAGGAAAATTTTCAACTTGCAGAAAAGTTGTACTTTTGGGCCTACTATAAAGTACTTTTTTGGAGAAAGCTACAAAATATGCAATAATAATTGGCGCAGGCCCCGCAGGTTTAACCGCCGCTTATGAGCTGTTGAAAAATACCGGTATAAAGCCCATTATTATAGAAGCGTCTGAAATTATCGGGGGCTTATCTGCAAGTATCAACTATAAAGGTAACCGCATAGATATTGGGCCGCACCGTTTTTTCTCGAAGCAGGAAAAAGTTATGGAATGGTGGCTGCAGTTTTTGCCATTGCAAAAAACCGGCAATGCGCAAGAAACAATTTCATACCACCAAAAACAAGTACAATTAAAAACGAATACCGCGCCTGCAAATCATTCAGCTGACGATAAAAAGCAAATGCTTTTGGTAAAGCGGCAGACGCGGATTTTTTTCCTTGGTAAATTTTTCTCATATCCAATAAAACTATCTTTTCTTACCATAAAGCAACTTGGCTTGTACAGGAGCCTGCGTATAATTTTCAGCTATATTAAAAGCCTTGTTATGCCAATAAAGCCTGAGAAAAACCTTGAGCAGTTTTTTATAAACAGGTTTGGTAAGGAGCTTTATCATACATTCTTTAAGTCTTATACTGAAAAAGTATGGGGTGTGCCCTGCACTGAAATTCCTGCAGATTGGGGCGTACAGCGTATTAAAGGCTTATCGGTTTTAGCATCTGTTAAGCATGCTTTGTTTCCCGCCCAAAAAAAAGCCGAAACATCTTTAATCGAACAATTTTTATATCCGGCTTTAGGCGCAGGCCAGATGTGGGAAACAGTGGCCGAAAAAATTGTAGCCCTTGGCGGACAGATTATAACCGGGCAAAAAGTAACAGGCCTGCACATCGGCCATTCGAAAGTTACAAAGGTAGATGCAGTAACGCGCGAGAGTAATAATGTATTAACTTATGAAGGCGATTATTTCTTTTCGACCATGCCGGTTAAAGAGCTTGCAAATGCCATAAAGCCGCCAGCAGAAATACCCGGCAAAGTTTTAGAATGGTGTAACGGGCTGATGTATAGAAATGTAATACAGGTATGTTTGCTGTTAGAGAAATTAGCGGTTAAAGATAAAACCGGCCATAGAAAAGATGCTCCGGCAAATTTAATGGGCGATAACTGGATATATCTGCAGGATAATAATATTAAGGCAGGCAGGCTGCAACTTTGCAATAACATGAGCAGGCATTTAATGGCTGATGCGGATAAAGTGTGGATTGGGGTAGAATATTTTTGCGATGAATACGATAAAACCTGGCAAATGCCTGATGCAGCGCTTATAGATTTGGCCGTTAAGGACCTTGAACAGGGCAGGTTTATTAACCAAAACGATGTGCTGGACGCTACGGTGATAAGGGCATCAAAAGCTTATCCATCTTATTTTGGAAGCTATAAGTATTTTGATGAAATACAAAATTACTTTGATGGTTTTGAAAACCTGTATTTAATTGGCCGCAACGGAATGCATAAGTATAATAACCAGGACCATTCCGTATTAACTGCCATGCAAGCTGTGCAGAATATTATAAATGGCGTAAAAGATAAATCAAATATATGGGCAATAAATACGGAAGAAGAATATCACGAGCAGAAATAAATTTATGTTTTACGGGAATCTCATTTTTCATTCATTACCTTGTATAAAAAGTAAATTTCATCATCTACAATTGATCTTTTAAACTCAGCAATTTTTTTCATTTTTATGCCTTGGTCCAGGTAAAATTCCTGTAATATCTTCTGTTCCCCGTTTACAGTTGCTGTAATTTCCTGGTTAAGCACTGCAATAATGTCCTGCTTATGATTTTTGCTTAGTTTTACCAGGTTGGCAAGTTGTACGTTTTCCAGGCTGCCGTTATGCCTGGTCGAATCCCATTTGATAAAGGTTCCCCATGAATCGCTTTCGAGATAATAAACCGGTTTATTTAATTTTGAGCTGAACGGCGTTACTATATAATCGGGCATTCCGGTAATAATCAAGCTATCCAGCTTATCATCTTTTAAAAATTTTGTTGCCGATTCGCTTTCAGAAAATGGTTTTTTATAATCATTATAAAACAAGGCGAAAGCAGCAGTGCTTTGAACCGCTAAAATTAAGTACAACATGGCTTGCAGCGCTACTGCAGGCTTGGTAGTTTCTTTAAAATATAGCCAGGTACAGCCAAGCCAGAAAATATAGAAATGGCCAACATGCCGTAAAAAAGATAAACCGGTTACATAGCTGAAAAAAAGCAGTATAAGCATGCCTGTTGTATAAAAAATCAAATGCCTTGTGTTTTTCCTGAAATGGTAAGCGGTTGTAAAAAAAATAATTAAACTTATTATAACCTGTGGCCCGGCACTATTGCCGGCGAAATTTGTATTCCAGCTATGTTTGGAAATTAGGTTAGGAATTGGAAAGAATGCTATAAAAACACTTCTTAAACTATCGCTTATTCTAGAAGATGACAGGCTCAGATCTAAACCAATATCGCCTGCTGCATCCGGTGCCGGTTTCATAACCAATGCAGAAATTATAAGCCCGCCTAAAACTATAATACCGGCGGTAAACCATTGTAAATTTATTTTGTAATCTTTCTTATACCAGGCATCCAGCAGCAGCAAAAGGCAACAGGTGCAGGCAATTATAAATGCGTAAACATTGGTGTTGGCAAGTAAGGCAATGGTTATAGCCGTTAAAATTATTCTCTTTCGCCAGTTGGGGTACAGCGCAACGAAACTGAAAAATAATAATACGCCAAGGGCGTAATTACGGCTTATTATGTTATACTCATACAGCAAAAAATAACCGCACACCATAAGGCTTTTTTGGAGCAGGCTGAAAGGTGAATACCGGAAAATTATTAAAACCGAAGCAGTAGCAATAATTATGTGCAGAATTTGCATGGCAAACTCGCTGGTTGAAATAAATTTGAGCACATATAGCAGCAAAAACCAAAGTACGGGATGGCCTTCGTAACGTATGTTGTGAAATATTTCTGAAAGAGAATGGCTGTTTAAGGTAATTAACCTCGCCTGGTATTCATCCCGCCACATTTCATGATGCAAAATCCCTACAAATGAAAGTAAAAAAAATAGTGCCGTGGGAATTATAAACGGGAGCTGCTTTTTAAAAGCAAGATTATTTACTGGCATTTCTTCTGATTAATAATCACTAAATTAGAAAAATTATGCATTCCAGATTATTTTTCGGCAGAAAATTGAAGTTTTATTTTATTAAAATGATTTGGATTTCTTAATGATTGACAGTTTTAAGCATTTTTCACAATACCCATATATGGCATAATGAAAAACATGACTGCCTTCGATATGATTAATTTTATCTGGTGCTCTATGTGTTGAACGCATAGCCGTTTCCGGTATTACTTATTGTCTAACAATCGGTTGCAATTTATTTTCGAAGCTTATTTACCGGCGCTTTGATTGTAAAACGTGTGCCTCGAGAACTTTAAAGCACATACATATATCAGCTTTACCTCAAATTCAGTATTTATATCTTTAATTATTAAATAACCTCAATGCCGGAATCAACCATCTGGTTTTTCAGCATTATATTTCCATATACGCTAAAGCTAAAAAATGCTTTTAATGACTATCCGTTTGTCAGGAAAATATGTAAATCAAACCACTCCGGCTTTCAGCCACCTCTCCTTATCCAAAGAGAGGAGTGCAGGTCCGACTGTTGTTTTATCTTAATTTACTTCTATTTTAGCCTGGTATGCGGATAGTCATTATGCTTTTATTTACATTATGGGTTGAAAACCGTAGCCACTGAAACGCAGCTAACGCCAAATTCCATATCAACAGTTTAACTGATTAATACAAGGCGCAACAACCTATGATCAATACCTTGCGCATTACTATTCCTTAACAATTTTACGGGAATAAATATTATCACCGGTAATAATTTGAATGAAATACAGGCCGGGTTTCAGATCTCCTGTTTGTAAGGTGATTTCGGTGTTTTTGCTATGAAGTGTACGCATTGTTCTTCCGGCAGCATCAGTTATTTTTATTTGCGCTGACGAAGTATTTTCCGGCAGGTTAATATATAGGTTTTGTAAAACCGGGTTAGGATAGACTTTTATATTGCCCGTCGATGATTTTTCCTGCAAGCCAATAGTTATTTTTTTCTCGAGCCGGAAATCTGCAGCCTTGGGTAAATGATCCGAAATGCGGGCGTCATCGGCAAGCAATTCATATTTTTTCAGCCTGGCGGGCGACATATTTGCTGTTTCCAGTGTAAACGCTTTTTCTGGCTGCATCACGCTGTTGCTGTAGATCATGTAATCCAGTCGTCCCGGTGCGAAATCAGATCTGTCATCATACCAGGTATAGCTCATCGGCGCATCGGAGTGGTAGCTTATCAGGTCAGCTAAATCTGTAGTATCCCAGTCGGGTTTAAAACTTTTGCCGAAATTTACACTGTCCTGAATATCGCCATTTAACAAGGTTAAAAGCTGCTGTTTTTGCGTTACAAGATTAAGATCGCCCATGAGTATAAACGGCGTATTTTTAGGAAGATCTATATTGCCGCCAGGCGTGCGCGCATCCCGAATAAAAGCAATTACGGCATCGGCCTCCTGCTGCCTTGCTTGGCTGCCGCCGGCACAACAGCGGAAATGCGCGTTTATCACCAGCAGATCTTTAGCGAAATGCGCAGGCAGATCAATTAATGTTGCGGAAATATTGTGGCCGGGTAAAACCTGCCAGCTTTGCTTTACCGGGTATTTCGAAAGGGTTACCAGGTCCAGCCCCTGTTTTACTGCATACCAGCCATCTGTATTGCCCAAAGGCAAGGTGTTGTCCATCAGCTGTTTTACCTCATTGGCCGATGAATTATAAAACTCGTTGAAGGCAATAATATCCGGCTGTATGGTTTTTATTATCCGCTGGAAACGTATCTGGAACAGGCTGCTCATCGGCCGGTCGCGCAAAACATTATAGCTCATCAGCCGCAGCAGGCTTGTGTCTTCACGGGTAATTTCCACAGGTGTATAAACGGGCTGCGGGTTGCTGTTAAAAGTATAGGTAATAGCGCCGTTGTCTGGTATAACATCGCCCAGTTCAACTTCTTCCCGCAGGATAAACTTTATGGTATTGCCAGGGAATAGCTTATTGATATTATCGGGAATTGCATGGCGGCTGAAAACGATCTCGAACTCGTTTGAGGTATGGGTTGGCGCGCTGATGTGGCCTACGTGATTATGAAATACCGTTTTGCCCTGGAAAATACCTCTGCGGCTGCCGAAAAAGTACGAAAAATCTATACCCAAGCCCTGGAAGCTAAGCCCGGTTGCAGGGTTGTTATCCGTATCTATATAAATATTTATGGGCGTTTCCTGCAGGTTTAGTTCCTTGCCCAGCTTTAGCCTGAGGTAGAGGTTTAAACTATCATTCCATACGCTTAAATGCTCTATATCGGCAAGCTGCGCATCATTTTTCGGGTCGTTGAATCTTATTGCTTCAGCGGGCCAGTCGTTAAAAAGCCCGTCAACCAGAATACCTTTATACTGGGCGTTTGCAAAATACGTGAACAACAGGAAAACAAAGCTTAAAGGCAGATATTTTTGCATGCAGCAGTTGTTAAGTTTAACTTAACGGCTTAAAAACTTTAAGGTTTAAAGCATTTTATGGCCATAATATATGCAGATTGTATCTTTCCGCTACCGCGGAAGCCCATATATTTCCTGCCGGTTATGCTTATTGCTCCTCGGTATAATAGATCTTGTAAAACTTTCGGCCATCGGGCTCCGTGCCTTTTTCAATCAGCTGCTTATCGCCATGTATGTAAATGTGGAAATTCTTATCGAGCTTTAAAACGCTTTTAAATACGCGCTGCTGCTTTTTTACCGCCGGCGCCGATATGCCGAACTCACCTTCAAGCGCTATATCTTTTTCCTGTTGAAAATCATCCTTGTATCTTAAAAATGATTTGATAACATTTTCATCGTGAAATACTTCGGTGGCGAATTCCTGCTCATCAAAATTCTCCTTATGTTTAAAATAATCCATGGAGCGGTTAAGGAAATCTACCTTCTCTGCCTTGCTAACTTCAAACTCTTCGTGCAGGCGGTCGGCTACAAAGCTTTTGGTAAAGCTCATAAAGTTTTTGGTGTGATGGAAATCATCCTCAACAGGCTTCAGGTTCAGGAACTGGTCTTTCCAGAACTGCGCCTCGCCGCCTTTATTCGCTTTATCAATAATACAAACCTTAAAGCCTTCATCCTCGGCGGCATTAAATATCAGGCAGCCTTTATCCAGCTTTTTAATATCAATTCCTTCTTCGTGCTGCATTTCAAAACCCTCTTTCGCCTGCAGCAGCTTTAAAAAAGTATCTTTGGTTTCCGATTTAAAAAGGCCAACTACATCTGTAATTTCATTATGTAAACGCACATTGGTAAACAGGGCAATATAAAAATCGCCGGCTTTGATATTCGGGTGGTAGGAGCTTTCGTACAGGTGCTTTGCCAGGTTTATGGTTTGAATATGAAACGATTGCGGGTCGCTAAAAATATTGCGGGCGAAGGTATAAACATCGTTCAGCCGATGATCATTGGTAGATGAAGTAAAGCTGTAAAGCTCGGGTGTTGTAAAGCTGTTGAGAAAATATTTACGTAGCAGATCTTCCAGCACGGTATCATCAATATTTAGCGGCGCCCTGGAGATGTTTATATTTTCATCGTTATTTTTATTGCCTACCTGGTGTACGGAAACCTGTGAAATTAAAGTCTGGCTGTAATCGAACATTTTGTATAATTTTCGAAAGCAAAGTTACAGTTTGCTGAAAGCTTATTTATAGATGTGGAAAGATTCTGTTTTCGCATATATACAGTTGCGGCAAATTGCTTTGGTCAAATAAAAAAACAAAACCCGGAAGGCAGCCCGGGTTTTTGTTAAATTAATTTAAAATAATATGGAAATATTTACATTTCATTTATGCTTCCATCAGATGAGATTGTGAAATATTTTACAATAGATTGTGAGCCAATTTTTTTCTTATGAGACATTACGGAAGCTTTTACAGAGGTTCTTACATTGTCATAAGTTTTACGGAAGCTCTGATTGCTACTTGCAGAAGCAGTAAATTCGCAATTGGCGCAACCTTTTATTAATTTGATCTGCAGATTTTTAATTACTGAGTTTTCTGCATCTGAAATTAAAACAGTAGGCTGTACTTCTACAGTAGTGCCGTTTTCGAAATGAAATTCTTTGCTTGATTTTTTTTCAGTTGCGTTTTGAAGCTTTGTTTCTACCTGGCTAATATCATAATTCTGATCTAAAATAATGGTATTATCGGGCGTAGTTTTAGTTGTTTCGCAGGCATACGTTAATATTGCGATAATTGCAATGGAAATTAGTTTTTTCATATTTGGTTTAATTTAATCAATTATATAATTAGAAATAGTAGTTTTTAGCTTCAAATAAGCTTAATGCTTTATTTATAACTAAGAATTAGAAACTTCCAAATGAAAAATTGCCACGTAAAAATATATTTGGAGATGACCATTTGTTACCAGTTTTAACCCAATCTATACCTAGGCCAAATGATGACGGCATTGTGAATCTTTTAAAATTTACTTCCTTTAATAGAATATTATTATATACACCAAATATGGATTTTGGCAATTGCTTATCTGAAATTAACAGCACAGTATAAGGAATTGGGTTGTAATATTTGAATAGCACAATTGGTACTGAACTTGTTAGCCGTATCTTATTAAGATTTTCCTTTAATTCTCCATATTTTCCATCTAATTTAGAGAAAGCGACAATTTTGTCGTTAGTAATTGAGCCATCAAGGTATTTAAAATCTATTAATTCATCATTATTCCAACCCTTAAACAACGATCCTGTAAAGGTTAAAACCATCCACCTTTTTGGCGTAAATTGTGTATAATTTAATTCTAATCCGAAACTTTTTGGATATTCTTTTTCGGGTTTATTTGTTCCAGGGTTATAGAGGCCGATATTGTCAAATGAATAGAATATATTTCCACCTAGTGCATAAGAGAACCTATTATAACCTTCATTAATTTTTTCAATTGTCCTCTGATAACCTATTCTCACTTTCCCGCCAGGCCTAAAGGTTTTAACATTGCTAAGTGTAATTAAATCGGAAGCATTTAAGAGGGAAGGCTGGATAAAGTAGTTGCTAAGTTTAATTACATTCGTATCATTTACTTTTTCTGCAAAATGGAAGATTGATTTTATAGGACGGGTTGATATAGTTAATGAAAAATCCTTTGAACTGAAGTCTATCCTATTTTTTTGTGTACTGTAATATGTAAATACACCTCTCCCTTTACTGTCAGTCGCTATTTCCTGGCAAAAACTGACGTGAGCTTGCGTTAAAATAAAATTTATGGTAGCGATAAATAAAATCAACAGCTTTTTCATGGCAATAATTTTTTATGGATTTATATTCCAAAGTTGTTGCTATTAAAGCACTTCTGCTTCACTGTTTCTGGTTAAAATGCACTCACTACTTTTGGGTATTTAGTGTTACTTCATATATATAATGCACCAAAAATGCTTTATTAAGGTGTTTTTATACTGCCAGTCAAAAAAATTTCTCTTTATGAAATATTATTTTGCAGCGCATATTTCACCAGCCCTGCGATGTTGCGCACGCTTAATTTCGATAACAGGTTTTTGCGGTGCGTATCTACAGTATGCGTACTGAGGCAAAGCTTTTCAGCAATTTCTGATGTTGTATATTCCTGTACCAAAAGCTGTATAATCTCAATTTCTCTTTTAGATAATGCCGCCAGCGGCTGTTTGCCGGCGCTTTTATTAATAAGGCTCTGCATAATATCATTACCATAAAAATAGCCGCCCTTGTGTATTGTTTTTATGGCATTCAGCAGTTCATCACGCCCGGCATTTTTAAGTATATAACCTTCGGCGCCTGCGTTCATTACACTCTCCACAAAATCTTTTGTATTGTGCATGCTGAGTATAAGTACTTTTACTTCAGGATGCTTTTTCTTAACTTCTTTTGTAGTAGAAATACCATCCATTTGCGGCATGTTAATATCCAGCAGTAATATATGGCAAGGGCTATGCTTAAGATACGCAAGCACGCCAAGCCCGTTCAGCGCCTGACCGGTAACACGTACATCTTCTTCATCCTCCAGCAGCGATTTCAGCCCGTCTATGATCATCTGGTGGTCATCGGCTATAAAAACATCAATCATAGGGTTTCTGTGTTTGTCTGTAAAAATGCTTTTTCTTTTACGGGTACACAAATAACTACCGTTGTACCGCGGCCCGGTGCCGAATCGAAATCAATGGTTCCATCCAGCTTATTTACCCTTGCCTGCATATTGCGTATGCCCATGCCTTTGCTTTTTGCGGAAGTGTTGAAGCCTATACCATTATCTTCCACTATTAGTGTGGCCATATCATCCAGCACATTAAAATGCAGGTTTATTTCGGTTGCGCCGGCATGCCTTAATATGTTGCTGATGAGTTCCTGCGTAATCCTGTACAGGTTTATCTCGCTTTCCTTATCCAGCGGAATTTCGGTGTTGTGCGCAAACAGGTTCATCTTTACATTCCCGCTGCTTTCAATACTTTTCGCAAGCTCTTCAACCGATGTAATAAAGCCATATTTCTGTAATACGCCCGATGCCATGTTATAAGCGATTTTACGTACTTCGCTGCAGGCTTCATCAAGCAGGTTTATGCCTTTTTTATATTGTTCCGAGCCTTGTAAAACAGGTTCCATTTTCCTCTCAAGCCCGCTAAAGTTAAGCTTTACGGTCGATAACAGGCTGCCTAGCCTGTCATGCAAGTCCTCTGCCACTCGCTGGCGTTCCTGCTCCTGCCCTTGTATCATGGCGTTTATAGATTTTATTTCCTGCTCCTTCAGCAGCTTTTCAATAGCCTGCCGGTTTTCCTGCTCGGCTTTTAGCGCGGCGGCTTTGTTTTGCAGAAGCTTTTGCCTGTAGCTGTAAGCGGCAAGCCCGAGTAGAATTAAAATTAAGGTAGCGCTTAGTAAAATAATATTTCGCTGCTGGGTTTTTACGGTAATTTCGCTTTGCTGTAAGGCGCGTTCTGTTTGCAGCTGGCTTATTTGTTTTTCACTTTGCTCGGCTTCATATTTCTGCCGCATTTCACTTATCAGCCTGTTGCTTTCTCTTGTAAATAAAGTATCTTTTAAATCGGCATATTGTTGTGAATAAGTTAGCGCAAGCCGCATGTTGCCTGTTTCTTCATAAGCCGATGAAATATTGTAATAAATATCGGCCAGCAAATTTGGTGCTTCCAGTTTCTCCGTAATTTTCTCTGCTTGTAAAAAATAAGTAAGTGCCTGCCTGTATTTCTTCTGATCGTGCAGGCAAACGCCAATATTTGTTAAAACTGCGGCTTCATCCGCTACATTCTTTAGTTGCCTGTTCAGTTCAAGGCTTTGCTTTAAAAAATCTAAAGCTTTATTGTATTGTAATGCGTGCGTAAAAAGCATGCCTAAATTTGTGTATGCACCGGCCAGCTCGGTTAAATTGCTGGTTTGTGTGAATAGCTTTACCGCCTGGTTAAAATAATTTTCAGCGCTATCGTAATTCTGCTGCGCCTGGTAAAAAGTGCCTAAATTGGAGTACGCATAACCCAGGCCGCTGTTGTTTTTAAGTTTTGTATGCAGGGCAATACTTTTTTTCAGGTAGCTTTCAGCGGAGGTATAATGCCCGATAACCTGGTAAATACTGCCAAGATTGTTATAAATACTTGCCAGTTGTGTGTGGTTTTTTGTGCTGTCAGCCAGCGCCAGCGCCCATAAATAGGTCTGCTGAGCATCTGTAAATGCACTTTTTGCTTCCTGCGCATTGCCTATATTGCATAGTGTTGAAATAGTTTGATGATGTAGCTTTAAACGTTGCCATATGCTGAGCGCCGACTTATAATGGTTGATAGCCGCATTATAATTTCCATTTTTATAATCTATTATACCGGCCTTATCGGCAAACCAGGCTAATGCGCTATCGCTTTTTAGTTTCCGGGCAAGGCTCAAACCTTCAGTAATAAAGCTGCCTGCTTTTGCTATGTTGGTATGTATGTTATTGTTTACCGAATCGCCCAGGTTTTTCAAACTTTGGCCATTTGTATGTACGTGCGCCAGCAGGCAAATTAAAAAGCAAAGTATTTTTAAGGAATAGTGCATATGGTGTACAGATTGCTATTTCAGGAACAGGCTGGATTTTGCCCTGTGCGCGGCCATGCGGCCTTTAATTCTGTCAGGGTTACCATCCGGCAGCTGAATATCGCCTACCGCAACACTAATTAGGTGAACGCCGTTGAGCTGTGCAGAAGGAATTTTAATATTATAAAAAGCAGGCTGCGTATTGGGCGAGTTGGGAACATGTTTTAAATCGACAAAACAGGTAATATATTTATAGGTGCTGCAAGTTGGGTGCTGTGTTGGAATACCAATTATAACCGAGTCCGGATTTATTTGAATATTGTTTGGCAGCCGCACAAGCAATTTTACTTCTTCTAATGGTGCGCTATCATTATCCGAGTCTAAAAATACAAACGGTTTATAATAGGGCATACTGTCAATTATCCCATTAAAACCATTTTCGGAATTGGGCTGTGATGAGTCTTGGCCTGTTTTTGTATCTGGCCCGTTTGGCTGGTTGCATGCCGCTGCTAACAAAACTACGAAAACAAACAAGGCAGATGAAATTTTTTTACGCATAGTTGTAATAAAATTTATGATAGATTTTAAACAGTGTTACAA
>DAIUCM010000080.1:0-18267 GCA_036846145.1 Bacteroidota bacterium | reverse complement strand
ATGATGCTAAGATACAGCTTTTTTCGCTGTTATAAGTAGAACTTAGCCCTGATAATGTTTATATAAAACATGCTTAACATGCATGTTGCTTGGGTAATTTAATATAATGAACTATTAGATGTGTACAATTATAAATAATGCTATTGCAATTTACCGGGCATTAATAACTGATTGATTGAAGATATAAAACTTAGCTCTTAGGCTTAAGCGCTTCTACATTTAAAGGGCGCTCTGCAGCGCGCCAGCGGAAACCCTGCAGCCGGAATTCAGCGGGATCAGCTTCTTTTATCGGGTGAAGAATGGCATCCGGGTCCTGAATAAAATTTATACGGGTAACTTTTTGCTCCTTCACCCCTATTTTAATATTGCTCGAAGCAATTTTATTCATTCCTATATATGCGGAATCATCATCGCGCACATAATAAATACTTTCGCCGTTGCCGTCAACATCTATCTGGAACAACTCGTTATCGCGGAAATGCCCAACCATGTTACGGCCTTTAACCTGGCCGTAACGTACAGAGTCTTCGCGGTTTAAAATAAACGATTTCTGGTTAAGATCAACCCTGGTAACGTTATTTCTCGATGTATGCACCAATATGTTTTCTGCCGTGCCCTGGTAAACCCCGAACCAGAAAACAGGATCTATGCGCAGATCCATTGTTGAATCTACAAACGAGTAAATAATGGAATCGCATGCCGCCTGGAAATCTTTATTATAAACTTTAACCTTATAGTACCCGCGCAAAATGCGGTATTTGCCGGTTGAATCATAAGCTGAGCGGATGGTATCGCCGGTCATGTATAAAGAGTCTTTCTCGAAGCCTTTGGTTACAAGTACCTTTTTTGTAATGAAGGTTTTTCTGGAATCGGTAAAATGTTCGGCATACTGGCCTTCAATCAGCAGGTTTTCTGTTGTATCTATCACTCTTATGTTTCCTACAGCTTTCCCAAAACTTTTTCCACGATTGTAATACAAACTATCTCCGTAAAGGTACTGGCTGCCGGAGTTAAGGAACGCGTTTTTACCGAATTGCGCCAGGTTTTTTTCGGTATGGTACCAGCCTGTTTCGCAATAAATAAAATCGTCCTGGCTGCGTATGGTTGTTGGCCCATGGAAAAATGCCCTGCGCGATACTATATTATATTGTAAAGTATCGCAATTCATAGTGTACTGCGGGTTTATCAGCTCAACTTCTTTACGAAAAAACAAGTCGCGCGTTTTGGAATGATAATAGCCTCGTTTGCTGTACAGGCGGTTTTCGGCATCGGTCATGGTGCCGCCATTGAGGTAAAAAGCTACTTTTTTATTAAGATCATAATCCAGCCTATCCGTAGTAAGCGTCATCTGCCTGTCCTGCAGCATAACATTTTCTCTTACAATGGCGTATTTTTTATTGCCATCATAATCCAGCCGGTTACCTGTTAATGTCAGCGAATCGCCTTGTGTAATACGTACATTACTATAGGCCGTTAAACTATTTTTTGCTGTATGCAGATATGCGCTGTCGCAAAACATCAATACATCATCTTGCTTAAGCTGTACATTTCCTTTCAGTTTGCGCAGCTCCTGCCCTTTTACGGTTTCGGCAGTTAACACATCGGAGTTTACTATTTCTATCTTGGTTTTTTTAACCGTAACCTGGCTGCCCTTCTGGGCCGAAACTTGTACTGCCTTTAACAAAAGCAACAGCACAAGGTATTTTTTTACAATTATATATATGTATGATACTAAAAAATTGGAAAATTGGAAAACTGGAAAATAGTTACTCGCCGATGCATTTGCAATTTGTAATTTGTAATTCGTAATTAATTTCGACGATGCTTCCATATATGAGTATGCTAAAAAATGCTTTTGCAGCTGCAATTTCGGGATATTTAATGGAGCCTGTTTCATTGCCGGCTGAAAAGTACGTTCTTTTACATGTAAACCGAGAAACCGGATCATCAAAAATCGAGCCTTTCCACTTCGGCCATCGGGTGAAACAGCCATATGCGTTTTGAATGCACATCTATACAACGATAACGCTTACGCAATTTCTCAGCTTTTTTAAATATCATACCGTTTCGCCATTTAAAATGTTCGCCATCGCCCAGGCTTTGCAGCAATACAAGATGCGTATCTAATAAATCGTACTTTTTAAGCGACTGGAACAGCGAAAGATCTGAGCAGCTGGATGCAGTAGGGCCTTTTAAATGTGCGATAATGCTTTCTTCAATATCGGTAGGGAAAACACCTGCCTGCAGAAAATGATATAAAATAAGCGAATAATGATTTTTCCATACATCGCCATGTGGTTTTACTTTGCCTTTGTGCTGCGCGAAGGTGTACATATGCGCAATTTCATGCAGTAAAGTTACTATGAAAGCGTAAGGATTAAGATCGTTGTTCAGGGTAATCTGGTGATCGTATTTCTGATTGCGCAATGGC
Source organism: Bacteroidota bacterium (assembly GCA_036846145.1). Lineage (GTDB taxonomy): Bacteria > Bacteroidota > Bacteroidia > CAILMK01 > CAILMK01 > DAIUCM01. The sequence goes on along the minus strand of DAIUCM010000080.1, from coordinate 15,836 downwards.
CTGTAATCGCCAAACTTGCTCTTTCTGGGTGCTTTTACCTTTATAATTACGGAGTAGCCGGCCAGCAATGGTTTTAACAGTAGCATGCAGCCTGCCGGAACATAATCATTCAAAAAATCTATATTCTTTATTTTCTCTGTAGTTATCTTCGTCTCTGTCGTCATTCTCAATCTGTTTGTACACTAAAAACAAAATAGCTGTTAAAAAAGATGCCTAAAGGCTTGATGTTTTCCGCCGGAGGTACAATATACAAATTACATTTCAAATTCCGGAACGTTACATCTCTAGCTAAGCAACTGGTAGGCAATAAGGCTGGAAAAATATGCCAGCGCGCCCATAAAAGTAAACTGTACCATTGTCCATTTTAAAGAAGCGGTTTCCTTATAAGTAATGGCCAGCGTACTCATGCATTGCAGCGCGAAAGCATAGAAAAGCATTAGCGCAACCACAGTTGCCGTTGTATAAATTTTCCGCCCGGTTTCGGCATCTACCGATTTCAGCATGTTTTCCTTTAGCGTATCGGTTTCATCGCCAACATCTTCCAGGCCGTAAAGTGTTGACATGGTTCCTACAAAAACCTCCCGCGCCGCAAAAGAAGTTATTAGAGCAATGCCAATTTTCCAGTCGAAACCCAAAGGCCGTATGGCTGGCTCAATGGATTTGCCTATGATTCCTGCAAAAGAATTCTCCAGCTGGGCGGTGCGTTTTTGCTGTTCCCATATATGCTTGTCCTCGGAAATGCTTTGGCTGATTTTCGCATCATACTCATCACTAACCTTTTGCATATGGCCGGGCGGGCCGTAAGATGCCAGGAACCACAAAATAATGGCAATGGCTATTATAATTTTACCGGCTTCAGTTATAAAAGTTCTTACCTTATTATATACTGTAAAGCCTACGTTTTGCCAGTTAGGCAGGCGGTAAACAGGCAGCTCGAGTATAAAATATTGCTTTACATTGCTTTTAATAAAGAGCCTGAAAAATGCCGCGCCGCCAATTACAGCCATAAAGCCAAGCAGGTACATACCCATAAGCGCCAAACCCTGTAGGTTTAAAAACCCAAGTACACTTTCATTAGGTACTGCCATGCCTATAAGCAGAATATAAACCGGCAAACGCGCCGAGCAGCTCATTAATGGCGTTACAAGAATGGTAATTAACCGTGCATTGGCGTTTTCTATATTCCTGGCCGACATAATTGCCGGAACAGCGCATGCCGTACCACTTATAAGCGGAATAACAGATTTGCCGTTGAGGCCAAAACGCCTCATGGTTCTATCCATCAGGAAGGCCACTCTTGCCAGGTAGCCGGTATCTTCCATTAAAGAAATGAAAAAGAACAGAAAAGCAATTTGAGGAATAAAAATAACTACACCACTTAAACCAGCCAAAATACCGTTGGTAACAAGATCGTTCAGTATTCCTTCGGGCAGTACATTGCCAACCCAGGTACTTAAGGCAGAAAATCCTTGCTCAATAAGATCCATTGGAATGGTTGCCCAATGAAAAATAGCCTGGAAAACAAGAAAAAGTACGAGGAAGAAAATTAAATAGCCTCCAATTTTATGCGTAAGTAAATTATCTATAAGTTGCTGTCGCTTTTTAAACGCATTGCTTTCTTCTTCATTAACGCAAGCCGCAAGTACTTTATTTACAACCCTGTAACGATTCAGCAAATCACCACGCTGGTATTCTCCACTATCAAAAGTAAAATTACCGGCAGTATTTACAGTTAAAGAATGCTTGTTTTGCGTGGTTCTTAATAAACTTGATTGCTGAACAGCCAGTAAGTCTCTTAATGAAATTTCATTTTCGGGTTCAGCAAAACTGGCTGCAACAGTTTCTTTTTTTAATACCCGGTTCAAAAGTTCAACATCCAGGTAGCTGTTTTTCGATATTTTACCACCATTTACTACAGCAGCAACCACATCGGCAATTCCTTTTCTCTTACGTGCATTTACAGTAACTACCGGCACACCAAGCATTTTTTGCATGGCAGGTATATGTATATTTATACCTTTGGCTGCAGCCTGGTCTATCATATTCAGTACCAGTATTACCGGTATTTTAAGATCTATAACCTGTGTAAGCAGTACGAGATTTCTTTTAAGATTTGATGCATCGGCAATATATAATATCAGATCAGGATGCTGCGGATGCTCCTCCCTAAGCAACACATCAAGCGGCACTGCTTCATCTAACGATTTGGGGAAGAGGCTGTAAGTGCCCGGCAGATCCGTCAGTTCGGCCAATCGGCCATCGGGAAGCGGGAAGTAACCTGTGCTTTTATCTACAGTAATGCCGGGGAAATTGCCAACTTTCTGGCGCAGGCCCGTTAATGCGTTAAAAAGTGAGGATTTACCTGTATTGGGATTGCCGATTAAGGCTACTTTAACAATCTGGCTCAAACTAAACTGGCTCCTTTAAACGGATATTTTTTGCTTCTGCTATACGCAATGAAATTAAATTACCTGCCACTTCAATAGCAATAGGGCCATTAAAAGGAGCAAGCATACGCACACAAACTTTTTCGCCGGGCAGGCAGCCCATTTCAATAAGCTTTATACAGGTATCGCCATCGCAAATCTCTTCAATTTCTGCCCAAACGCCAGGCTTAAGTTCATGCAGGTACATTAAGACAATGTTACTATTTAGAATAAATCTAAATACGAAATTACGCTTTTAGAAATTACAAACAGCGCCGGGAAAGAAATATTTCCCATATTTTAAAAACCATTTGGAAAGTAAATAAAAATGCGTATATTTACCGTTTTATAAGGTTCGAGGTTGATAAACAGAATGTTAAAAATTGCCAAACTGCCGTTTATTCTGGCGTTAATACTCTGCTACGCACAGTCCGCAGCACAAACCTGCGCATCTATAAGTTTTTCCATCGGTACCAAAATTGGCTGCAGCCCGCTTGTAGTTAAGTTTACGGCCAAAGGCGCGCCAACCGGCAGCACCTATTCATGGGATTACGGCGGCGGCGCAGTAACAGGAGCTGATACTACTTTTAAGGCATTTACCGTACCAGGCAAATATACCATTACATTAAAAGTTACAACACCCGGTGGCACAACCTGTACAATTGTTAAAACAGATTCGGTAACCGTTTTGGCGACACCTGCGCCCGATGTTAAGGTTGAGCCGGGACGATTGATATGCAATGGCCCAACAGAAGTAACTTTTACTGATAATACACCGGATATTATTGAGCGTGAGTGGATTATAGATGGGGTAAGCTATAAGGATGCAGCCAAAGTTAAACACAAGTTTACCAGCACTGGCTTTAAAAGTGTTAGCCTTAAAGTTAAAAACAGTGTAGGCTGTGTAGGATTGCTGTCAGAAAACCGTTATATTAACATAACCGATACCATACAAACAGATTTTTGCGGCGAGCTAACCATTACCGATAAAGAAATACTGGCAGATTTTAAGCCTGTAGTAAGTATTGCATCGCCCCGTACTGTAAGAAGCTATGTGTGGTCATTCCCGGGTGGCTCGCCAAGCAGCCATACCGGCCAAACACCGCCAACTATAAAATACAGCTTAAATAACCTCCCCAAAGATGTAAAGCTGGTAGTTACAACAAATGAGGGCTGCACCTACACTGTTCTTCGGAAAAACTATATTCAGAAGTACATAGAACCAAGTACCGACAGCCTTTGTATGGGCAAAATATTGAGTATAAAAAACCTCGCCAATAATAATGGCCGCGGTTTCTGGGAGTGGGCTTTAATTGGCGGATCTATAGAAGGCAGGCCCTCGGATAATGGTATAAGCGTTAAATATGATAATGCGGGCAAGTACAACATGGCCGTAAAATTCAAGTACACACTTACCGGCTGCCAGCATATAGCTAAAACAGTTGACTATGTAAATGTACTTGGCCCAAAGGTTAATTTCGACTCGCCGGATGCAGCAAGCTGCGACCCAAATGCCAAAATAACACTCGAGAACAGAACCGATGCTTTTGGCGCGCCTGATATGACATATACCTGGCGCCTTTATGATTCACTCGATAAGCCGATACCCGGGAAAGTATTTGGCCCGACAAAAGCAAAAGATGCATATTTTTATATTAATGATTTTGGAAGGTTTGGTGTAAGCCTCACCGCAAAAAGCTCCAACGGCTGCTCCGATTCAATCTTCAAAAGCAAATTTCTAAACATAAGCAATCCGCAAATAGTATCTGTTGAAACCGATACCCCAGCCTATTGCCTTAACAAAATGGTAACTTTTACAAGTAAAACCAACCCTTACGACGAAAAAGGCGACGCTTATAAATATATATGGAATATACAGCATTCCAAAGTTTCACACATTTTTTTCTCTGTGCTGGGCGCAACAAGCACCTGGCTGGCATCATACCCTGGCGAATATCATGTAACGCACATTATTGAAAATGGCAACGGCTGCGGTGATACCATAATCAAGAAAGGCATGTTTAAAGTAATGGGTGTAACCGGCAGCATAGCCATGGATGAAACGAAGGCATGCACAGGAACGGCGATAAGAGCAGTTGGAAGAATTACGGACAAGTACCCCAATACATTTGGCAATACATTAAAATACCAGTGGGATTGTTACCCGAGCGATGGTGTCAATATAATCAACGACAAATCTCAGGTTGCGTACTTCCAGTTTTGGCAAAGCGGCCAGTTTGTGCCAATACTTAATGTAATTGACATGGAGAACTGTACTACGCAAATGTTTTTTTACGATACTGTAAAAATTGGCGTTAATGCCAGCTTTGAGCTGCCATATAACAAATGCCTTGGCGATACACAAGATGTAAGCGTATATGCATCCAGAGATGCCGAAAGCTATAAATGGCTTGTATCACCGCCAAATGCTGCCGTTATTTACCCATCGGATACCGTACGAAACGTTAAAATAATTTATAAGCGCGATACCTGTGTTACCGTAAAGCTAATTGCAACCAAAACACTTTTAAACAGGCAATGCATTGATACTGTTACAAAAGTAAGGTGTATTGTGCTGCCCAAAGCCGGTTTCACCACTACAGATACCGCCCTGTATTGTGCGCCCGTTGTAGCAGGTTTTACTTCCGAATCGGCTAATGCAAAAAGGTTTTTATGGGAATTTGGCGATGGAAAAACTGTACTGAATGAAAGCAGTAAAATATCGCACGTGTACCTGCAAAACAGCATGAGTGGCTTTACAGTAAAACTTACCGCAATAGATTCCAACGGTTGTACAGATACTTATTTAAAACAGAACCTTGTAAAAATTACCGGCCCGGAGCCAAAGTTTACAATTGATAAAAAAAGCGGCTGCGATAACAGCCTTATAAAGTTTACTAACCTTAGCTCCAACATCAAAAATTTTATACTGATTTATGATGACGGCACAACCCTGGACAGTAACGTGGTTGAAGACCATATATATACAATTGAAGACAATGGCAAGGACTCAATGGTATATTATCCCATTTTAATGGCCACCGATAATACAAATTGCAAGGCGTATCATAAAGATACCATAACAATTTACCGCTCACCTGTAGCATCATTCTATTCCGACACTTTAAATGCCTGCGTTCCATATAACGCCGGCTTCAAAAATACTTCGTTACGCGCAAAAGCATGGTGGTGGGATTTTGAGAACGATGGTATTTATGATGATTCTACCGAAAACCCAAGGCATGTTTATACAAAGCCAGGCATGTATAGTGTTAAGTTAAAAATAAGAAATAATGGCGGCTGTTTTGATTCGGTAATTATGCAGAATTATATCAATGTTGATCCTATACCAGGCGCTAAATTTTCAACCAGCAAAAACAGGTTCTGCAACAGCGCCGATATAGTTTTTACCGATAGCAGCAAAAATATCAGTTATTACATTTTTGATTATGGCGATGGAAGCCCGCTGGAAACCAGCACAATTCCCCCGCATAAATACGCTTTCCGCGAGGGCATAGATGCAGGGGATTCAGTAATTTATTACCCGAAACAAATTGCTTATAACAGTGCAGGCTGTACCGATACTTTTACCGACACAATAGTTATTTACGCAAACCCGGTTGCCGGTTACAAACAAAATATACTAAGCGGCTGCGCACCTTTAACAGTTGAGTTTACCGATACCAGCCGCCACAGTGTGTTAACTCAGTGGGATTTTGACAATGACGGCAAATATGAAGCAAGCGGTAAAACAGTAACCTATACTTTCCACAGCGGCCTATATACGGTTAAGCAAAAAAATACTTCGGGTTTTGGCTGTACCGATTCCGCCATTAAAATAAACCTCATAAAAGTTAACGAACCACCAAAAGCAATATTCTCGGTATTAGATTCTATAATCTGCTATGGAGAAACTGTTCAGTTTACCGATCTCAGCACGCCAAAAGCAAACCTCCGCAAATGGCAATGGTATTTCGATGAAAAAGAAGTTAAGCCAGATACCAGCAACCTGCAGAACCCACAGTTCACCTTTTATACGGCAGGCTATCATAACATAAAACTAAAAGTACAGGACGATGAAGGCTGCTGGGATTCCGTTATAAGAAAAGCTGTTTTTGTAGAAGATACATTAGAGCCGGTAAACAGCCAGATTTTGTTTGTAAGCGTGCGGCCCGATGGCAGTATAGATGTAGCCTGGAATAAAAATACAGTTTATGATTTTGCCTCGTACCATTTGCACCGCAGTGGCGATGTACAGGCAATTGTAAGCACCACAAAGCATTTTTCCGATACTGTATATATGGATAATGACGCTGTACTGACCACTTCTGCAAAAAGCTATTGCTACGCCGTTTCAACGAGCGATGCCTGCGGGAATCACTCTTCACCAAGTGAAGCGCATTGCACAATTTTACTGCAAACTGTAAATACAGGGCCGGGTAATACAAGGCTTACATGGAACAGCTATACCGGCTGGCCAATAGTGAAAGAATACCGTATTTACCGTGCCGGCGGAAACCGGGTTTATAAGCAAATTGCAACTGTAAGCGGTAACGTATTAATTTATAATGACAGTAACCTTTGCGATGAAAATTACTGTTATTATGTTGAAGCCGCCCATACAAACGGCAGGTATTTCTCTAAAAGCAACCTAAGCTGCATACAGGCACAATATATACATGCCCTTGAAGCACCGCAACTGCTATACGCCACTGTAACCGGTAACGAAGCTGTAAAAATAAAATGGAACAGCAGCAGCCCGAAAAATCCGGCAGCTTTTATAATCGATAAATATACAACCAAACGCGGCTGGCAGCTAAGCTACGGCCTAAGCTACGATACTACGTTTACCGACAGGCAAACCAATGTAAATGAACAAAGTTATGCGTACCGTTTGCGCACGCAGGATGCCTGCGGTTACCTTGGCCCATACAGTAATACCGCCGCAAGTATATATCTTAGCGCCAAACCCGAAAAAGATAAAATAGTACTTAATTGGAATAAATATTACAAATGGCAAAAAGGTGTAAGTAAATACGAGCTTCAGGTACGCAACCGCAAAGGGCAATTTGAATCTATTGCATACCTGCCTGCCGGAGACTCGGTTTATATCGATGATTCGGTTTATATAGATATAGATACTACGTACTGTTACAGGATTATCGCGCACGAAGAAGGCCTCTATCCGAATACAAGTGTATCAAATATAGCTTGTGCCACACTACCACCGAGGATCTACGCGCCTAACGCTTTTTCACCTAATGCCGATGGCTTAAACGATGAGTGGAAAGTTTCATCCCTGTCAATTTACAACCAGGTTGGCAGTGAAATCCGTAATTTCAAGCTGCAGATTTTCGACAGATGGGGCGCGCAGGTATTTGAAACGGATAATGTGCTTAAAGGCTGGGATGGAACAAGATATGGCAGCCCATTACCTGTAGGTGTTTATATTTATCTTATCAGAGCTGAAGGATTGAATGGCAATTTCATCAATTTAAAAGGTAATCTTACATTGGTAAAATAGCAATTTGAAATTGTAAAGGAATAATTTTCAGCTTTTTCCGTATTTTTGTGGCACTAAACCCAACTTCTTTTGGTATATACTAATCTAAATTGGTTGAGTTTACGTTATATAGTATATGAGGCTTATTTCCACAAAAATAAAATCATTTTTAATCCTGTTTACAACAACGGTTACTGCCCTATTTTCTACAGGTAAGCTTTCCGCGCAGTGTAATATTGATTTTACTTCGAGCTATAACAAAGGCTGTTTACCAATACTTGTAAAATTTACTGCCACCGGCGTGCCAACTGGTAGTACCTTATACTGGAACTTCGGCAATGGAAACGTTTCCGGCGGCCAAACCATGTTAGAAACCTTTACCAATCCCGGCATATATAATGTAACACTTGAGGTACGTACACCCAATGGAACGGTATGTACCAAAGTAAAAAACGCCTATCTTAATTTTACAACTGTTTCAACCCCAAGCTTTGGCACTGCCGATACCCAGGTATGCTCAAAACCTGCCATTGCCACACTTACCGACAGTACCAAAAATGTAAGCCGCCGCGAATGGTATATAGATGGCAGTTTACTGGCAGATACCGGCAAAGTTATTTCACACACATTTACTTCACCAGGCTATAAGTCGGTAACCTTAAAAGTATTTGATAACCAGGGCTGCTCAAAGGTTTTAACAAAAACCAATTATATTTTCGTGCATGACGAATATGCGCTGAACTTCTGCGCAAGGCTTGTTGAGGACAAAAACAGGAACACCATAAGGGCCACGTTCGACCCGTTTGTAGATCCTAAAGCAACCAATATTACCGAATATCTTTGGGAATTCCCTGGCGGCAGCCCGTCAGCATTTAAAGGCTTAACACCACCTGCGGTTACTTACACCAGCTACAATACGCCTTTAAGTGTTACCTTTTCAATTAAAATGAAGAACGGCTGTATTGTAAAATATACAAAAGTAGATTTAATAAGGCGTTATTACTCGGTTACACAGAATAATTATTGCGAAACACAAAGAGCTGCAATTAATATACCGCCTCACCAGCTGTACACTTTTAAGGGTATTAAATCTAACAAGCTTTTAACTTCCAGGGCGGCGGCAAATAACAATTACAATATTACTTTTGGTGAAGCAGGCAATTTCGATATTAAAATCGGGCTGAATTATGCAGGCTCGCCTTGTAATGATACAGTAGTTTTAAGTGAATTATTTATCGTAGGGCCGGCAAGGGCCGATTTTTCTATTGATAATCCGACACAATGCCAGCTGCCGGCAGTTGTTAATTTACTTGCCTTAAATTCAGCGCCAATTAGCGGCACCAATACTTATACCTGGGAAATTACCGACACTTTAAAGCAGCATGTTTTCGGCAGCCCGTTTACACCAAGCACAAAGCCAAATTTAAATTATACCTTTTATAGCGAAGGCGTTTATAATGTAAAGCTAACTACTATTAATTCCGGAGGATGTACCGCGGTAGTAACCAGAAACGCATCTATAAGAGTATTGGTGCCTGAGCCGAATATAATTTTCCCGGTTACCGAAATCTGCATTGGTCAGAGAATAAGGCCAACCAATCATTCATCGCCAAAAACCGGAATTGCCGGCTTTACGCATACCTGGGTATTTAAAAACCGCGATAGCGCAAACATAATTGTACGGGCTACCGGAAGAACACCGAATGTTTTATTCAGAATTCCGGGCGTTTACGATGTTGAATACACAATATCCGGTGGTACGGACCCCAATTGTACCGTATCAAAAACCTACGAAAAAGCATTTACAGTAAACGGCATACTTGCCGATTTTATTTCGCCAAAACGTAGTGGATGCTTACCGCTTACTGTTAGCCTTTCGTCAGTTATCAGGGTTAATAAACCTACAGGCAGCGCTTTAACTTATCTCTGGCGTTCCGTACCTGCAGATGGTGTTGTTTTTTCCGATTCAACGGCGGCTGCGCCAACAGCATCAGTAACTAAAAACGGCTGCTATACCATTACATTAACGGTTACCAATGCCCTGGGTTGCTCCACTGTAGTAACCAAACGAAACTTCATCTGCAACGGAACCAAAGCGAATTTTACGATGCAGGATGATGGCTGCAAGGATCAGGATATAAAGGTTACTAATACCAGCACGCTAAGCCCGAACTACTTTAAATGGACAGTTGAGCCTGCAGCAAATGTAATTATTACACCCTCCGCTACTGACAGGAACCCTACCTTCAGGTTTACAGAGAACGGTTGTTACCAGGTAAAGCTCATTACAGGTAAAAGGGCCGATATAAACTGTGAGGATAGTATTATTAAAACCATCTGCATTAAAGCGCCGGTGGCAGATTTTACAGCCGATGACACTTCATTTAACTGCGCGCCGGTTCTTGTTCAGTTCAAAAGCACCTCTAAAAATGCCGATATGTACTTTTGGGATTTTGGCGATGGCAAAACCATTCTTACTGCCGACTCCACACCAATGCATACTTACGAAAACAATAACCCGGCAGGTTTCGATGTAAAACTTACAGCTATACGTAAATATGGCTGTACTGATAGTATAACAATCAGGAACTTTATAAAGGTTTATGGCCCGGTACCATTGTTTGAGGCCGATAAAAAGCAAGGTTGCGAAAGTGTAACGGTTAATTTCACCAACAAAAGCCAGTTTATTAACGATTATTATATGGTGTATGGCGATAACAGCGATATAGACTCCAACGTTATGCGGCCGCACACTTACAAATTCTTTGATTACAGCTTAGAAAAAAATGTATTTTACCCAACACTTTACAGCAGAGATACTACAGGCTGTATTTCGGTTTTCCGGGATAGTATAATACTTTATCGTAAACCGGTTATCAGCTTTACCACCCAGGCAAAAACTGTTTGTACTGAGCAACCCGTACAAATGGTAAATAACACCAAGTTTGCCGATACCTACGAGTGGGATTTTAATAATGACGGCATTGTTGATGATACAAATAAAAACCCGGTATATATTTTTAATGAAACCGGCTGGAAAAAGATTACCCTTACCGTTAGAACCAAAACCGGTTGTTTGGTACAACTTGTAAAAGACAGCGCATTTTATGTAAATAAAAAGCCAGACAGCAAGTTTACCGCATCGCACAAAAGAGCATGTGCGAATGATACCATAAGCTTTACCTACACAGGCACATCCGACGTGCCAATTGTACGTTACCACTGGAAGTTCGATGATGGCAATACGTTAAAAGATACATCAAACTTAAAAAACCCGGCTTACCACTTCAAAACGCCAGGCAAGCATAAGGTTGTATTAACAGTTTATAACCAGAACGGATGTAAAGATACCTTCAGCAGTATAATTGAAACACCTGATGATATTCCGCCGGTTACGCCTGAAATATATTTTGTAACTGTAACACCGGATAATAACGTAGAGATTTATTATAACAAAGCGGAGGAGCCGGAAAATTTCGCCAAATACCTGCTTACCCAGTCGAATTACCTGACACCGGCACAGGTTTTCACAAGGACCTCGCTGGAAGATACTATGGTTAAAAGCAACCTGGTTAATGTTTTTGCACGCTCCTATTGCTATAATGTGGCTGTAGAGGATGATTGCGGGCTAAAATCATTACCAAGCACTACGCATTGTACTATACATCTTGATGTTACTGCGAATAATGGCATCTCTAATAAGCTGAAATGGAACTTGTACAACGGCTGGGCCAATGTGGCGAATTACGAAATATATCGTAAGGTTGATAAAGGCGCCTTTTCACTGCATGCCACTTTAGGTGCCCGCGATTCTATGTATATAGATTCGCAGCTTTGCGACAAAATGTACACGTATTACATTAAGGCCAATCACCCTAACGGTAAATTTTACTCGTTTAGCAACCTCGATTCTTTGCGGCCCGACTATATATACCAGCATGCGCCGCTGGAGATGTATCGTACCACTGTTGTAGATAATAAATATACCTATACGGCATGGCAACCCAGCGAGCAGATGAATGTACGCATGTATGTAATTGATAAATATACAGTTGGCGTAGGCCTGCAGCCCTCTTACAGAATTACAAGAAATAATTTTATTATTGACAGCAGCGTTGATGTAAACAACACAAGTTACTTTTACCGGGTGCGCGTAATTGATGATTGCGGAAATATAAGCCCTTGGAGCAATAAAGGCACATCTATTTTACTGAATGCAACGGTTAAGAACGATAAGCGCTACCTTAGCTGGAACAAGTACAATTTGTGGGATGCCGGTGAAAAGGAATATGCTGTTCAGCTGCAGGATGATAACAAACAGTTTCGCACGGTGGCGTATGTTCCGGCAGCCGATTCTCAATATGTTGACGACTCGGTGTACTATGATATTGATGCGGCGACTTGTTACAGGGTAATAGCAGTTGAAAACGCTGCATTACATTCCAGAGATTCAAGCGTTTCTAATATAAGGTGTGCAATTTTACCGGCACGTATTTTTGTTCCGAATGCGTTTACACCAAATGCCGATGGCCATAACGAAGTGTTTAAAGCAGAATCTTTATCATTATATAAGCTTTCCGATAATAAAGATCTGCAGTTTACCTTCCGGATATTTAACAGGTGGGGCCAGCTGCTTTTTGAAACACATGATGTAAACGCAGGCTGGGATGGAACATATAATGGCAAAGAAGCACCTTTGGGCGTATATGTTTACACCATTGAAGGGCACGGACTGGAAGGCTCAAGGTTCTACCTGAACGGCACTTTCAACCTGTTGCGCTAAAAAGTTATGCGAACTTCATATATACAAGTATAAAAAAATGCTTTGCATCAGCTGCAAAGCATTTTTTTATACTTGCATATATGGAAAGTTTACCCGGAGCCTGGCCCATGGCTGGGTTATTTCTGTTTTTCAGGCTGTTACTGCGCGTGCCTGGCGAGGCCCACAAACCGGCGCTTTAAAATGCTTACCTAATTAACATTGATTTATATACTTTCTATTTTGCTTATATTTCAGCCAAACTAAAATTAAAACCATTTTTAACTTTTTGCTTATATGGAAATATAACAACGCGAACACGGTAATTATTTCTGTGTATTTCAGCATTTTACAAGTATATTAATGCAATTATAGGCTAAAAGAAATTATAGGCAAGCGTAAATAAGCGCATCAGCTGCGCGCTTTATTTCTGTTGATAGAAAAATTGGCTGAAATACGTTGCTGGCGCGCGTATTTACGCGTGCCCTTGTCAACAAATTCCCGAGTTCACGTTAATACCAAAACAGAATGAAAAATGCGTAAATAATTGAAGTTTGTGTGCCACAAAACCAGTGAGTAATGCTTCGAAGGTACGTGGCCTTTGCTCACAAAAAACTATTCAAATACGCAAAATTTATTAGTATGAGCCTAAGGATATTTTGCCCAGACTGGAAGCATTTTACAGACATACAAAATATGAATTTTATATTGCATTAATGCGCAGAATAATGCTTACTGGCGCTTAAGTGAAAAATTTATCGGGATCTTCATAATCATAGCTACCGGCGCACCCTGGCGTTTTGCCGGCTGCCAGGCAGGCATGCCTTTAATAATTCTCAGCGCTTCTTCGTTAAGCCCGGGTGAAACGCCCTGGGCTACTTTTACATCCTTTAAAGTTCCATCTTTATTAATGATTACGCTAATATAAACTCTGCCTTGTACATTCATTAGTTTTTCCTGCTCGGGGTATCTCAGGTGCTTCGAAATATATTCGCTCAGGTTCCCGCCCGGCGGTATCGGTAACTGGTCAACAATTCTGAAAATCTCATCTTCACTTCCAGTTCCTTCGCCGCCGCCACCGGTGTCGGCGCTGGCTTTGCCGCTTGTATCGGTAACATCAATATTTTTATCGGTTTTCTCAACCTTTGGCTGGCGTTTTTTCTCAACTATGGTATCTTTTATAACTACCGGCGCTACTTCTTCAACCGGGGCCTGAACGACGGGCTTTATATACTCAAGCTCTATGGGCCCTGGCGGTGGCGGAAGCTGATGCAGATCTACAAGGGTACTGTTATCTAACAAAACCGGGCCCGGCTTTAGCAGACCAATAACATACGGTAACAGCAGCCCGGCCAGCATAATGCCAACCGAAAACATCAGGCCAATAAAAACATGCCTGTAGTACTCCATGCGCAACAAATAAGCACCATAGGTTTTGTTGCGGTTTTCAAAGAGTATTTCAGTGAAGCTTCTTTTATCTGTTTCGTTTGGTGCGTACAATGTTAAGGTATTTTTTAGCCGGTGCTTATATGCAGTTTGCTATTAAACGTTTGATTTTGATTTATAGCACAATTTTTATTCCACAATTTTCAACCCATTTAAAATTTTACGGGCTGTTATGGTTCAAAAAGGCAAAAAAATAAATTGATAAAAGCCAGCTTAAACAGATTGTTGTTGCTTTTGCAGCACCGGCCGGTATATAAACCAAAAGATAATAACGCCCAGCAAGCCGCCAAACGCATCGGAAACCATATCGAGCCAATCGGCACTGCGGCGAAAAAAAATGGCGTACTGCATAATTTCTATGAGTACGCCATATATAACACTGAATAATAATGCCGCAGAAATACTGTGACGGTATAAAATCTTAATCTGCTGCTGCTTACGGAATGCAACCGCCCATAAAAATGAAAAAACAGCAAATACAAAGGCATGTGCAAAACTATCGAATCGAAGCAGCGCCCATAAAGATAAATCGGGAAAACTGTTACCCGGCAAACCGCATAACGTACTGAGCACAATGGTCCATAAAATGGCGAAAACGGAATGCTTCAGCACAGCAGCAATTTTTACTTTTTACTGGCCAACCAGGCTGCGGTAATCATCAGCTGATAGCAATGCGCTGGCTTCTTCCGGGTTACTAAGGCGAATTTTCACCATCCAGCCATCACCGTAAGCATCTTTGTTTACAAGCTCAGGTTCGCTTTCTAATTTCTCATTTATTTCAAGAACTTCGCCGCTTACAGGCATATACAGGTCCGATACGGTTTTTACCGCTTCAACAGTACCAAATACATCGCCCTGCGAAAGCGTATCGCCAACAGTTTCTATCTCTACATATACAATATCGCCCAGCTCGCCCTGCGCAAAATCGGTAACGCCAACAGTTGCTACATCACCCACTATGCGCACCCACTCATGGTCTTTGGTATATTTTAATTCTTCAGGGAAATTTGACATTTTTTTACTAGGTTAATTTTTAGCGAAATTAAAGCATTTTTTTCGTTTTATTTATATGCAGCCTTTTACGCAATGTGTTTTGCGTAGGATAATGATGGAATAAATTCCATTCCTGCAATATTTGATCGTCCTCCGCCGGGACTTGATTAACGCTCTGAATAAAGTTACCTATAATGATAAAAACTTCAGAAGCGAATTTCAGCTCATTACAAGGCAAGAATTTTCTTAACTAAACCATATTGAATTAATAATTATAAATGCCGCAACGCATTATTAAATTACGAATTGTAAATCAATGAAGTTTAGTTAAGTATTTTTTAAACATAGGGCTTTGCCCAATGCTGATACAGTTCGCCCACGCAGGGCTTGGTCCAGCGTAAATGAACAGAACTAAATATTAATTTTCTGTACAATAATGTCTTGTTAAAATTAAACAGAACTGCAAAGCGCTGGAACGGCCTTAAATTATAAACGTTAAGAAAACAGTTTTAAAGCATAAATGCAAATGGTAAATTGAGAATGGTAAATTGAGAATTAATGTTGAGTTAACTTACGGAGCAACCCGCAGAGCCAACGCAATAGAACAACAAACACAAAAAGGACTGGCGGTTCGGGCTGCAGGTGGGAAATGATTTAAAGCTGTTTTTAGCGCAATAATTTACAGCCTTGATTTTTTACTCATATATCT
>DAIUCM010000079.1:0-18278 GCA_036846145.1 Bacteroidota bacterium | reverse complement strand
CAAAAAATATGCACCGGTGTTTAAACACTTAAATGCCAGTTAAAAGCGTAATATACAACGAAAATAAATTTCTGTAATTGGCAAAAAAAACTGTAATTTTGGCCCGGTTAAAACCACCTAAATTAACGAACATTTAAAGGTTAGGTACTGTTAGTTGGAGCAATAAACAATAATCACCCTGAAAAAATCGGCATCCCATTTTTTTTCTGTTGAATTGTACATGTATGAAATATCATTGAATGTGTACAACGAAATATTTTTTCAGAAAAATAAAGCTTTATACTCATGAAATTTATCAAAATCCTTTTAAGTAAGCATTATGCTCCGCGCTGGCTTATTTTACAGATAGATTTGCTTTTTTGTGCTTTCTCGGTTATCCTTGCATTCCTGATCAGATCTAACTTCGATTTTTATGATAATAACCTTAGGGAGGCATTACCTTTTAGCATGGGTGCTTTCTTATTATTAAGAGGTATATCATTTTATGTTTTTAAAACGTACCATGGCGTTGTAAGATACACCAGTACCGAAGATGCAAAACGCATTTTTATGGCTTTAACCACCGGTTCGGCCATTATTGTTGTTTTTAATATTATAAGCTCGTTTACAGGCGGTAATGCTTATGTGCCTTTTTCATTTGTGGTTATCGAATATTTTGCTACCGCATTAATGATGACTTCTTTCCGCATATTTGTTAAAATTATTTATTCGGAAATAAAGAGCTCGGAAATAGAGAAAAAGAATGTACTGATTTTTGGTGCCGGAGAATCCGGATTAATAACAAAACGTACAATAGATCATGATAAGGACAGCGACCGTAAAGTTGTTGGCTTCCTGGATGATGATCTGTCTAAGAGAGGCAAATTCCTTGAAGGTGTAAAAATTTATCACCTCGAACACAATTTTGAAGAACTTGTAAGTAAATATAAACTCGATGAAGTTGTAATTTCTGTACAAGAGCTTAGCCGCAAAAGAAAAGAAGAAATTGTAGATTTCTGCCTGAAACATAAAATTAATGTAAAAGCAATTCCACCGGCAACACACTGGATAAACGGTGAGTTGAGCTCACAGCAGATTAGTGATGTTAAAATTGAGCACTTGCTTGAGCGTGAGCCAATAAGGCTTGACCAAGAACAGATACGCTCGCAAATAAGTGATAAACGTGTTCTGGTAACTGGTGCATGCGGTTCAATCGGAAGTGAGCTGGTAAGGCAGATTATAAGATTTTACCCGAGAGAAATTATATTGCTCGACCAGGCCGAAACGCCGCTTTATGAGCTTGAGCTCGAATTACGTGAGCAGAGCAATTATGTGAACTTCCGTACTGTTTTAGCCGATGTTTACAATAAAAGTAAGCTTGAGCATATCATGTCATCTTATACGCCGGATATTATATATCACGCGGCTGCGTATAAGCACGTTCCGTTAATGGAAGAAAATCCATCGGAAGGCGTAATGACGAACGTTGCCGGAACAAAAAATCTTGCCGATCTGGCTGTTGCGTACGGAGTTAAGGAATTTGTTTTCATCTCTACAGATAAAGCTGTAAATCCAACAAACGTAATGGGCGCAACCAAACGTGTTGCCGAAATTTATGTACAATCATTAAACGCGCAGATCCAGAATCAGAACTCTAACGGTACGAAATTCATCACAACCCGTTTTGGTAACGTACTTGGTTCGAATGGCTCTGTAATTCCACGTTTCCGTAAACAGTTAACTGCCGGCGGACCGATAACTGTTACACATCCGGAAATTTGCCGATATTTCATGACCATTCCTGAAGCCTGCCAGCTGATACTTGAAGCCGGTATGATGGGAAAAGGCGGTGAGATATTTGTTTTTGATATGGGTGAACCTGTTAAAATTGTTGATCTGGCCAAGAAAATGATCGTACTTTCAGGTTTACGACCGGGAAAAGATATCCAGATCATTTACACCGGTTTGCGCCCTGGCGAGAAAATTAAGGAAGAGCTGTTGAATTCCAAAGAAAAAACATTGCCTACGCACCACGAAAAGATAATGATTGGTAAAGTGCGTGAATATCCATTCCCTTTAGTTGCCAAAGAAATTAGTGAACTTATTGCCATGATTGGTAACAAGCCGGATAAAAGCCTGGTAGCGAAAATTAAAACCATTGTTCCGGAATTCCTCAGTAACAACTCTGTTTACGAAGAACTCGATAAACTTACTATTCATCCTGGTATAGAGCTGAACCAGGAACAGGAATGAGATTTCAGTTAAAAATTAAAAATGAAGAATTAAAAATGAGCGTTCGTTTGAACGCTCATTTTTTTTGTACTCAACTTTTTTAAGCTGAATAACAATTTGATTTTAATTATTGTGATCAGCTGATTTCGGTATCAGAGTTTAATTTTTACCTTATTTATATTACCAGAAAATGTTTTCAAGGCTCCCAAAATTACAACTTTAGAAATGTCAAGTTAAATCCTCACCCAGATACGAAGGAAGTTCCTGATTTTCATATATATAAGCTCCCTGAAAAATGCTTCAATAATCGACCAACAAAACTTTGCGTACTCCGCGAAATCTTTGCGTCCTTTGCGAGCAAAACAGAACCGCTGATTAATTGTGATCTTTATGATTTTACTAGATCATAATATCCTGATTATCCAGGGAATCAATTTATCATGTTAAAAACCTAAATCATTTTTCGAGTATTGCATATATGTAAACCACTCTCCTACGCATACATAAATTAATCTTTTGAACTAAAATTTGGAAATACGCATTACTCTTTTTAATTTTGCTAACGAACGTTAGGTTCTATATTTGAAATGGCTGAAACACTTTACCAAAACCGCAGGGAACACATCCAGAAAACAGCGCAAAGCTTATTCAGGCAGAAGGGCTACAGCGCTACAAGTATGCGTAATCTTGCGAGTGAAGTTGGTATAGAGCCGGCCAGCATTTACAGCCATATAAAAGGTAAGGAAGAAATACTTCAAAGCATCTGCTTTGATATGGCTAAAGCATTTTTCGATGCACAGCGATATGCAATTGAAGAAAATTTATCGGCCAAAGAAAAGCTGGAAAAAGCCATTGTTGCGCACATTGAAATTATTACTTCTAATATAGATGCGGCAGCGGTTTTTTTCCATGACTGGAGACATTTAAGCGAACCTGCTTTGAAGGAATTCAAAAAGCTTCGCCACGATTATGAGAACATTTTCCGGAAAATTATAAATAAAGGTATGGAAGAAGGCGTTTTCAGAATGGTAGATGTTAACTTTACAGTACTAACCATATTCTCTGCCATGAACTGGACTTACGACTGGTACAAACCGGAAAGCGGCATGAAAGCAGAAGAAATAGGAAAACAGATATCGAATATTTTATTAAACGGACTTAATAGATAATTAAAAATTAAAAATGAAGAATTAAAAATGCTTCTTCGCGGTGTAGAGACGTAGCATTGCCACGTTTCTACAAAAGAACAGCAACTTATTAACTTGAAGCATTTTCCAGCAATGCCATATATGGGAAATAATTCTTCATTTTTAATTCTTAATTTTTAATTGAATTCATAACTCATTCAAAAAAAAAAAATATGTACGGAGGCGGATACCAGGGACCAGAAGATACTAAAAAACAGGAAGTTGTACAGGACGATCCTGTAAAATTAGCGGAATTCGAAGCGCGGATTCAGCGTGGCGAAAAAATTGAACCTCGCGATTGGATGCCGGCAGATTATCGCAAGCAGCTTATTCGTATGATCGAGCAGCACGCGCATTCTGAAATTATTGGTGCTTTACCAGAAGGAACATGGATCACACGTGCGCCGGGTTTCAAGCGTAAAATGGCTATTATGGCGAAGGTTCAGGATGAAATCGGCCACGGACAATTACTGTACAGCGCTGCGGAAACTTTGGGAAAACCACGCGAGCAGATGTTCAATGATTTGATGAACGGAAAATCGAAATACAGCAATGTTTTTAATTATCCGGCAGAAACTTGGGCAGATGTTACCGTAATCGGTTTCCTTATTGATGCGGCCGCAATCGTAAACCAGGTTTTGAATTCAAAAGGTTCTTACGGCCCGTACGTTCGCGCACTGGAAAGAATTTGTTACGAAGAAGCTTTCCACCTGAAACAAGGCCACGATGCATTTGTAGCTTTGGCTACAGGTACACCGAAGCAGCGCAGCGTGTTGCAGGATGCTTTGAACCGCTGGTGGCAGCCAATTATGCACTTCTTCGGCCCGAGCGATAAAATGAGTGTGCACACAGAGCGTTTGATGCGCTGGAAAGTGAAAATGGACACGAATGACAACATGCGCCAGTCGTTTTTAAATACTTACGTTCCGAAGATATGGGAACTTGGATTGACATTGCCTGACCCTAACCTTAAAAAGAACGCTGAAACCAATAAATGGGAATTTACTGAGCCGGATTGGGATGAGTTTTTCCGCGTAATAAATGGCGATGGTCCTTGCAACAAAGAACGCCTCGCAGTTCGTAAATGGGCGGAAGAAAAAGGCCGCTGGGTTCGCCAGGCTTTGTATTCCAATAAAGAGAAATACGTAGTTCCTTTCGCATAATAATGGTTTGAAGTTATGAAGAAAAGCATTTTTGTATTATTGCTTATATGCGGATTTGCTTTTCAGAACTGTAAAGGCCAATCTGACAATGAGCAAAAAAAAGTTGGCACTTTCAAACTTAATTTAGTACCGCTTGAAGCACAAATGCCTGATACAATTCCTGCATCAGAACTAAGATTAACTCAAAGAGAAAAAATTACTATAAAAGTTATTGATAACGAATACTTTTTAGCTTCCCAGAATTCTATGAAAAGAATTTATGCAGACAGCGTTGTAAATAGAACTTATTTAGGTTTAAGTGAGTCAGACACATTATTTGATGTTACATTTATTTTTGAAGAATTTCCAAAGTCGTGGTTTGAAGGTAAAAAATATCCAATAGTTTATGAAAAACTAAAAGATGTCGGCATGTCTAAATCTTTTATTAAAGTAGAGAAGAGTAAAAAAGAATAGAATCCATAAATTAAATGAAAGAAATTAGTTTAGATCCGAGAATGAATCGGATCGATTTACCATCTGCATCGCACGAAACGGTTCTCGATGAAAAAGACAGCTGGATCACGTACGAAGTTTTCCACCAGAAAAAGTCCGGAGCCCAACACACACACGCTGGAATTGTACACGCACCAAATCCAGAAATGGCAATGGTTTTCGCGAAAGAACAATTTGCGCGCCGCGGACAAACATCCGGGCTTTGGGTAGTGAAATCAAGCGAAATACTTTCTACAACGCAAGAAGATGCTGAGATTTTTGCAACTACTCCTGAGAAACTTCACCGCGAAGCTTCCGCTTATAAATCCCGTGATAAAATAGAAAAATACAGAGCCGAACATGAGTAACGAAAATTATACCACGGCGCTCAAAGAGTTGCTTTATAAAATGGCTGATGACCAGTTGATTATCGGCCACAGGAACAGCGAATGGACAGGCATTGGCCCGGTTCTGGAAGAAGATATCGCTTTCGGGAGTTTGGCGCAGGATAAAATTGGCCATGCTTTTAATTTCTATTCGCTACTGCATACTTTGGGAGAAAAAGATCCTGACCAGATCGCTTTCAACCGCACCGAAAAAGAATTCAAAAGCTGCCATTTGGTGGAATTACCCATTGGTGAATACGATTTTAGCTTGATGCGCCATTTCCTTTTCGATCATGCGGAAATGCTTCGTTTCGAAATGCTTTCTAATTCAAGCCACGAAGAACTGGCGAACCTGGCAAAAAAATATAAAAGCGAAATAAAATATCACGTTTTCCATGCAAATACTTGGGTAAAACAACTCGCGCAGGGAAATGAGGAAAGCAAAGCGCGCATGCAATCTGCTTTAAACCAGGCTTATTCTTTAGCGTTTGGCATTTTCGAACCAAGCCCATTTGAAGATACTTTGATCAGCGAAAACATTTTTGCCGGCGAAGAAGCTTTGAAAAACCAATGGAAACAGCATGTCGATAAATTATTGACTGATTATGGTTTACAGGTTCCGAAAGTAGAAGATGAAAAAGCAGGTTTTGGCGGCAGAAATGGTTACCATACAGAATATCTGCAGCCGCTTTTAGATGAAATGACAGAAGTTTTCAAGATGGATCCAAGCGCGGATTGGTAGTTCAATTTGAAGATTTGAAAATTTGAAGATTTGAAAATGTTAGAGCCGTTTAGTTTATGCTGAACGGCTTTTTTGCATATATGATTTTGCTGAAAAATGCTTTGAACTTGAGGATGGAATGAATTCCATCCCTACAAAATTTGATCGTCCCGCCGGGACTTAAATAACGATCCGAACCAAGTTCCGTAGGAACGGACAATATTGTACCAACGAATTTTAATCCGTTGTTATTTCAATAATCCAGATGCCGGATCAATAATGCCTCCAAAAACCTTATAAGGCTCATTCAAAATTTAAAATTCAACCTTCAAAATTTAAGATTTCCGTATCTCATTCCGCTAAAAAATACTTTCATTTCATGAGCCGAAAAAAAACAGTAACTTTGTATTAGGTAGATATTTGGGAGAGTTTTATCACAGTGTCATATTATTGAAATCATTAAAATTCCACCTATATTTTCAATCTATTCTTAAGCCCAAAGTGTAAAATTAAATTAAAATATTTGAGAGTTATTATTTTCGCTTTACGCTGGCGCTAATCTGAGCGACAGCGGATATTAGTGCCTAATCAGATATTGCACTCTGTAAGTACACCTTATTGTAATTCTCACAATAAACACAACAGAATCCTTATCGCAGCGCTAAAGAGCGGTAAATTATTAAAACTGTACACTCAAAAAGTGTTAGTCTAATAATGCATTAATTTCCACTGCGTTCAAATTAGCGCCAGCATATGTGGAAAAATACATTTAAAACGCAATGGGTTGAAACCCAATGCAAGTGAATGCAGCTCCTTAAGCATTTTATCTGTTAAAATAAATTTACATGCATTTGGCTTTAGCCAATTGTTTAAAAGATTTTATTTCAGTAAGGTTTTATAAACCTTATGGTTTGAGCTTTTCCATATATAGTATCGCTGAAAAATGCTTTTAGTCGTACTTTTTCAGATCAAAATATTAATCTTGCCTGTAACCCAAAATGCGCATCATGCTTTCTGGTGTTTGTTCTTCAGAAAATACTTTGTAGGTAAACTCGCCTTTCTTATTAAGATCTACCAGAATATGCTTCGGCGCGGGTACTAAACAATGCTGAATACCCCCGTAACCACCAAGGCTTTCCTGGTAAGCGCCGGTATGGAAGAAACCGATATACTGCTTCTCTCCTTCCCTGGCTTTCGGCAGATAAACCTGGTTTACATGCACTTCGGAGTTGTAATAATCCTGGCTGTCGCAGGTTAATCCGCCAAGGTTTACTTTTTGGTAATCTTTATCCCAGTTGTTAATGGCCAGTAAAATAAATCGCTGCCCAATTCCCCAGGTATCAGGCAAGGTTGTAATGAAAGAGCTGTCAATCATAAACCATTTTTCCGCATCATTCTGTTGCTTTTCGCTTACAATCGAGTACAACGCAGCGCCGCTTTCAGCAACGGTGTAGGAACCAAATTCAGTAAAAATATTAGGTTCGTCAACTCCTGCAGAATCACATGCGGCTTTAATGTTGGCAATAATTTCATTGGTCATATACTCATAATCATAATCGAATGATAATGAATTAGGTACAGGGAAACCGCCACCAATATCAAAAGAATCCAGCTCAGGGCATATTTTCTTCAGATCGCAATAAACGCCAATACATTTATTCAGCTCTGTCCAGTAATAAGCATCATCTTTTATACCTGTATTGATAAAAAAGTGAAGCATTTTTAATTTGTAGCGGCTGTTACCGGCAATTTTACGCTCGTAGTAAGGCACAATATCCTTATATCTTACACCTAAACGGCTGGTATAGAACTCAAAATTCGGTTCTTCCTCGCTGGCTATGCGTATGCCAAGCTGGAAAGGCCTTTTAACATATCTCTCGTAATGATCCAGCTCTTCCAGACTATCCATTATCGGGATAATATTTTCAAAACCTTCATTTATAAAATCGGCAATTTTCTTAATATAATTAGGAAGTTTATAGCCGTTACAGATGATGTATGTTTTCTTGTTAATGAGTTTCTGCTCGTATAAATGCCAGGCAAGGTCCATATCAAAAGCGGAAGAAGTTTCCAGGTGACCTTTGTTTTTCAAAACCTCATTCATCACGAAAGAAAAATGCGAGCTTTTTGTGCAATAGCAATAATGGTATTTACCCTTATAATTTACTTTTTTCATGGCGCCGGCAAAATGCTTGCGCGCTTTTTGTATCTGTTCGCCAATTTTAGGTAAATAGGTAATTTTCAGCGGCGTACCAAACTTTTCAATTACTTCCATTAACGGAATACCATAAAAATTCAGGTTATTATCTTGCAGTTGGAAGCCGAAAGAAGGGAAATAAAATGTTTGGTCTATAAGATCGAGATACCTGTTTTTCATTCGTGTTGGCCTATTTTTGCAGTAGGCTAATTTAAGAGGTCGAAGTTAAAGAATAATACTGTATGCCTAAAACAAAAATTTTAATATGTAGTTCCGAAGTGGGCGCAGGAAAACGTGGCGCGAGTTTAGGGCCGGATGCTATTCGAATCAGTGCGGTTAATTTATTCTATAATATATTCGATAAACTGCCTTCAGAAGAGATCAAAACCAAGAAGATCAACAAATTCAGCCCGGAACATAAATCCGCCAAATATATAAAGCTGATTAGCCAGACGCATCAGAAAATTTGCCGCAAGATGGCAGAAACCATGCTGGAAGGTTACAATACTTTAATACTTTCCGGCGACCATTCGAACTCTGCCGGATTTATTGCCGGCATGCGCGAAGCTTATCCCGATAAAAAAATAGGTTTAATATGGATTGATGCTCACGGCGATATACATTCACCATATACATCGCCAAGCGGAAATATGCACGGAATGCCTGTTGCAATTATGCTGGGTTATGATAATATGGAGAACCAGATTAAGAAGCTTAGGCCGGAAGTAATAAAAAACTGGGAAAAGGTAAAACGCACCGGTAAACAGAAAATAACACCTAAGCTTAGCCCGGAAGATATCTGTTATATTGCCATCAGAGATTTGGAGAAACAGGAATGGGAAACCATAGATAAATTGAATATACAGGCCTATCCGCCAAAAACAATCCGCGAAAAAAGCCTCAACGCAATTATTAAAGAAATTATAAGCTACTACAGCGAATATGATGCAGTTTATGTTTCTTTCGATGTTGACAGCCTTGACACAAGTATTTCGGTAGGAACAGGAACACCGGTTGCCGATGGATTAAGCCAGGATGATGCTGAAAAGATTATTTCCGCACTTACCAAAATGCCAAACTTCCGCGCGCTGGAAATAACTGAAGTAAATCCTTTGCTGGATACAGAGAATAAAATGGCCACAACAGTTGTTAAAATATTGCGCAATAGTTTTGCAGTTGAATAGTGAAACATATAACTTTACAGCAATGCAGTAAAAATGAAGGCTAAAATGTAATATTTAATTATTAGCCAAAGGCAAAGTAAAATGAAATGTACAGCCTTTATCGAGCTTGGATTTAAGCCATACCTTGCCGCCATGGAAGTCGATTATTTTTTTAGTGATGGCAAGGCCAATACCACTGCCAGTATATTTTTCCTGCGTATGTAAACGCTGGAAGATTATAAATATCCTGTCGGCGAATTTTTCATCAATACCAATACCATTGTCCTTTACACAAAATTCGAAATGGCCATCGTGCCTGTGCGAACTGATTTCTATTTTGGCAGGTTCGCCGGGCTTGGTAAATTTAATTGCGTTGCCAACAAGGTTTTGAAATACCTGTGTAATAAGGCTTGGCACTGCCCTGACAACCGGAAGATTACTGTACATTATTTCAGCCTTTGTTTCCTCAATTTTACCATGTAAATTACTTTTAACCTTCTCAATCGTTTCATTCAGGTTAACTTCTTCAAAAACAGTTTCTGTTCGTCCCACGCGCGAATATTCCAGCAAATCCTTAACCATGCGTTCCATCCTGGAAACGCCTGAAATTATATAATGCTGAAATTCAAGCGAGTCGGCATCTTTCGCATCGAGATGGCGTAAAAGCAGTTGCGTAAAGTTATTGATCATCCGCAGCGGCTCCATAAGGTCATGGCTTGCTACATAAGCGAATTGTTCCAGGTCGTTATTGGACCGTTTTAATTCAGTTATTTTCTTTTCGAGCTCACGCTGGTAGGCTTTTATTCTTTTTTCCGATTGTACCTGTTCCGAAACATCAGCAACCGTCATGTTCAGAATGGTCTGGTTATCTTCATAAAGCACGTTCAGTGTAATTTTAACGGGCAGGCGGCCTTTAGGCAGTTTTAAGGCACAATCCAGCTTAGTAATGCCCGAAGTTGCATTTTTAACAAGTGCATCTACCTTTTTTTTGTCTGCAGCACTTACAAAATTTGTAAATGTTTTACCGATTACTTTTTCCAATGGCAACGTAAGCATGGTTGCAAAGCTTTTATTGCTGTAAAGTATGGTAGTATCTGAAGAGAGGATCAAAGCGCCTTCGCTCATTTCCTCAATAAGAACCCTGTAAGTATGGTCGGCAGTTTTTAAGGTAAACACCTGCAGGCCGTTTTTACCTTCTATCAGTAAAGCATCAGCCGCACCTGTGCGTATAGCTTCAAGCGTATCTTCCGCCTCCATAAGGCGGTATTTCAGCATCGCTATTTCTTTTTCCAGTGCATTGTTGCTCATTTGCGTTTAATATTGTATTCCTGTTGTTTGTGTTATATTTCAGTTAAAGATAAAATTCTCAATACTTTTTTCTCGTCAGAAAGATCGCCTACCAGCCGGCTTTGTATGCCCGGAGATTTTTTGATCAGAGTAGGCGTTGCAATTATTTCTTCGCCTTTTGCAAGCTCTGCGTTCTGGTAAACATCAATAATCTCAATTTCGCATTCTTCTTCGTTAAAATATTTATGGCAGATATTTTTAAGGTTTCGGACTGCGCGAACTGAATTGGGTGTCATACCGGTAATATACAATTTAAGGATAAACTTATCCTTTTGCTTGGCTTTACGCAAGTTGTTCTCAAAATCTTCAAACGCATCATATTGTTTCTGCCATTGTAGCTTTTCCGTTTCTGTTCTTATTGCAGCTGGCCGAGCGGTTTTATATCCAGGCCAACAAGTACTTTTTCTTCGTTAGATAAATCGCCGATAATCCTGCGCAAAGGCTCGGGCACACGGCGTACCAAAGTAGGTATCGCCAAAATCTGGTCGCCTTCGGCCAGCTGCGGGTTCTTTAAAAGATCAATAACTTCTATAGTGTACTGGCCCTTTAAATGCTCCTCGCAGTATTTTTTGAGGTTTTCGAAAGCTGCTATACATTTTGGCGTTTGGCCTGCAACATATAACCTTAATTGCCAGGCCTTTTCTTCTGTTGGCATAAATTTAAAATTCTTTTTATTATAATTTCAACACAACAAGTTAAAAATCAATTAAATCGATACCGTTTTTATTTATAAGGAATTCGCGTATTTTATTTGAGTGCGACATACCGCGAGACTTTACAATTTGCAGGCCACGATGCAGTTCATTGTCCTTTTCTAAGTTTCTTACCAGAATCAAAGTGTCTATAAGCGAAGAAATACCTTCAGTTGTATTTACCGATTCTTTATCTGACTGAAGCAAAGCGGTGAACATTGCAGTGATCATGTTAATCTTAAGGAAATCGATAAGCCTGGTAAGCATGGCCTTAACTTCATTAATATCGCCAACCGCTATCAGGTTAGTCATAGGATCAACAATTACAACATCGGGCTTAAATTCTTCAATGGCCTTGTGCATCATTACAAGGTGCATTTCCAGGCCATAAACCGTTGGCCTGGAGGCTAAAAACCGCAGCGATCCATCTTCAACATATTCAGCCAGATCCAACCCAATCGAACTCATATTGCGCATGATTTGCCTTGGTGATTCTTCGTAAGCGAAAAAGATTACTTTTTTGCCTTGCCTGCAGCTTTCTTTCGCAAATGATGCTGAAATACTTGTTTTACCTGTACCTGCCGAACCAAGCACCAGTATAGAGCTGCCTTTGAAAAAACCTCTCCCCTCCAGCATTTCATCGAGTTTTTCAATACCGGTAGAAACTCTTTCTGAAGTTACCTCATGATCTAACCTGAGCGATGTAACCGGCAATACTGAAAAACCATCATCATCTATTAAAAATGGATACTCGTTTGTGCCATGTGTTGAACCGCGGTATTTTACAATTCTGATGCGGCGCGTTGTTACCTGGTTTATTACACGGTTATCGAGTAAAATAACACAATCCGAAACATATTCTTCAATGCCATGGCGGGTTAAGGTTCCTTCACCGCGCTCGGCTGTTATAATTGATGTAACGCCTTTATGCTTCAGCCAAAGGAAAAGCCTCTTTAGCTCGGAGCGTAGGATCATGGTGTTTTGAATACCGGAAAACAAGGTTTCGATGGTATCAATAACCACGCGTTTTGCGCCAACCGAATCTATGGCGTGCCCTAACCTTATGAACAAGCCTTCCAGATCAAAATCACCCGATTCTTCAATCTCGTTCCTGTCCACCCGTATATGATCTATATACAGCATTTTATTCTTTACCAGCTCGTCCAGGTCAAAACCAAGCGATCTTACATTCTGGGCAAGGTCTTCTGCTGTTTCCTCAAAGGCAATAAATACACCCGGCTCATTAAATTCTATAATGCCGTTACACAAAAACTCCATGGAAAGCAGGGTTTTACCGCAACCGGCCGCACCACAAACCAATGTTGACCTGCCTGTAGGAAAGCCACCTTCAGTTATCGCATCAAGCCCGTTAATTCCCGTAAGTGATTTAGCAATCTGGTTGGCTGAAGAAGAAGTGGCATTATTAATATACTCGATACTCATGTTTGATTTTATACGCTGTTTTGTTGTTTAATCTTTTTTTAACAGGCAATTTAAGATGCTTTATTCAAACATCAGTACTTCTATTGGTTAAAAAACAACCGGTATTTTTGTTTACCCGTTAAAATTAGCAGTAAAATGCTTATTTACAAAATTTTACTAATGCCAGCTGTTTTATTGTCATCCTGGTTAAATTGTGATTAACATATGAAGCATTTTTTGAAACAAGCTTATATGCAGCCAGGTGTTTTTAATAATAAATTTCTTTCGATTTTTAAATTATTAAAATTTATAGGCCTATAAATATCTAACAGCTTTATGCTTTTACCATTCAATTGCATCAATAAAATTTGCGCATAATTTTGGCTGAGTCTTTCTACAATAATATCTGTCATGTTTAGATATAAAAACGCGCATAGCAGGTTGCGGATAATAATGGGTTGTACTTTTGCGCCAAGTAAAATCAATCATGCATTCATCGCCCGACAATAAAAAATACGATGCTTTTACAGCTGTAAGAATTTCAGAGTACCGGTACTTCCTCTCTGGCAGGTTGCTTTACATAATGGGTTTGCGTATGCTGGGTACTGTTGTAGGCTGGTGGATATATAAACTCACCAATGATCCTTTTGCAATTGGTATAGTTGGATTATGCGAGGTAATTCCCGCGCTGTCGCTTGCGTTATACGCAGGGCATGTTATTGATATCAGCGAAAAAAGAAAGCTACTCAGAACCGGCGTGGCCATGTATTTATTTACTGCTTTGCTTATGGTTGGCCTATCGGCCGGTTTTACTTTTGAAAACTTCGGCAAAGCATTTTTAATAGCAGGCATATATGGAGTTATATTTCTTACGGGAATAATAAGAGCTTTTACCGGACCTGTTTTCGGCACATTAATACCCGCTATTGTACCTAAGGAACATATACAGAACGCCATTACATGGAACCAGGGAACATGGTTAACCGCATCGGTCGCAGGGCATGCCATTGGCGGACTATTAATTGCTATGATTGGCATACAGGGAACTTTTATAACAGTGGCTTTACTGGTCGCAGTTTCATACTTCCTGTTATCATCCATTAAACCGCGGCAGGCGCTGGTTTCGGGTTCGGAAAAACGCACATTTGCCAGTATTACCGAAGGACTAAAATTTGTTTTCCGTACAAAAGAGCTGCTTGGCGCTTTATCCTTAGATCTGTTTGCCGTTTTATTTGGCGGCGCCGTAGCCATGGTTCCTGTTTTTGCCAGCGATATTTTAAAAGTTGGCCCGGAAGGCTTTGGCGTACTGAATGCCGCTACCGATATCGGCGCCATTATTATAGTTATAATACTTACATTTTTTCCTGTTGCCGGTAAGCAGGGCAAATTGTTGATGCTTGCGGTGGCCGGTTTTGGCGTTTGTATAATTGTTTTCGCAGTATCAAAATGGTTCTGGATATCTTTTATAGCCTTAATGATAGCCGGAATGCTGGATGGCATCAGCGTAGTAATTCGCGGCACTATTTTACAGCTTAAAACACCGGAGCATATGCGTGGAAGAGTAATGAGCGTAAATTCCATGTTCATCAACTCCAGTAACGAGCTTGGCCAGTTTGAAAGTGGTTTGGCAGCACGTTTAATGGGAGTAGTTCCATCGGTTATTTTTGGCGGCTGTATGACTATACTTGTAGTGATTATAACCTGGTTTAAAGCGCCTGGATTGAGAAAAATGGAATATTAATCCAGAAATCAAAGCATTTTTTATACATTTGATATATGAAGCGCTGATTAAAAAGGTTTTAAATCTTATTTGAAACTCACTGATAATTAAGAGCAACTATCATTTGAATAAAAGAGATTCTTACAGCTTTAAATTCATATTGTATGATATACAAGTTCCTGCTTATCACCTACCTGATAATATTATTTTCATATAACAAAAGTAGCGCAACTCACACATTAGGCGGAACTATTACATATAAAGCTATTAAAGAATTTACCTATGAGATCTCCCTTACAGTTTATACAGATAGTAGAGTAATTTTAGCAGACAGACCAGATGTTACTTTGAATTTAGGAGATGGCAACATCGTCTTGGTTGCCAGAACTTCTCAAAGGTCCATCAGTAAATTTGTTTTAGAAAACACATATATTACAAATCATAAATATAAGGCTGCCGGCGATTATCTGTTGAGTTTTTCTGAAAGTTCCCGTAATAAATCAATAGCAAATATATCAAACAATTCAAACCAGCCATTTTACATTGAGAGTATGATTGTTGTACAAAGCGGAACTTGCAGGAACAGCTCACCACAAATTACAATTCCGCCGGTTTTTTATGTTGCGGCAAACAGCAAAATTATCCAGGCATTTAACACGTATGATGCAGACGGTGATTCAATTACAATTGAAATGATTACACCGCATAAAGCTCACAGTGAGTTAATAAATGGATATTCCTTACCGGCAAACCTGGAGCTGAAAGATGAAAAGATTATTTGGCGTACCGAAAATAATGTAAATAGTTATGCCTTGGCTACGATTATAAAGGAATACAGGCATGGTAAACTGATCGGTTATGTTATGCGCGATTGGATGACTACATGTGTTCAAACGGAATTTGCAGCAGGGCTGGTTTCAGACTGTTTACAGAACGATACTTTGGTTTGTTTTTTTGATGCTACGCAAAGTGCCGTAAATTTTGATGTTACTTTAAAAGGTATAAAACCCGGCGATGGTGAGATCGAATTGTTTGCGCCAGATCTAAAAATTATGGGAAGTCAACCTGTAACCTTACACACAGAAAATGCTGATGGCGATGTGACATTAAATTTTAGCTGGAGGCCAGACAGCCAGCAGATCAGTTCACAGATTTTAAGATTCGTTTTCAGAGGTTACAGTAAAACAAATTTTTATATCCAGACAGATGAACTGGTAAAAATCTTACCAAAAGGAACAAAAAAAGCTGCCTGCGTTGATTCAGATTCATTAGCAAAAAATTCTAACCAGGATCCTGGCCATATATTTTTTTATCCGAATCCGGTTACTTCAAAGGCATACATTAAGATTGTAAATTACAATCAGCAATTGGAATGCAAAATCTATAATTCACTGGGCCAGTACCTGGCACCACAAAAAGGAACAGAAGGTATAATTGAAATCGATGTCTTCAGCCTGCCTGCAGGTGTATATATTTACCATTTAAGCGGCTTAAATCAAACATTCTGTACAGGGAAATTCGTTGTGCAGAAATAAATAAATTCAATTAAGCTGAAAAACTAAGATAAAGGAAATGCCGGAATACTGCTTTTAAAGCTTCCTGTTGGTAACTTTATTAAACGCATATTTTTTTCTGCCTCAACAACCGGCGTTCCTGTAAATACTTGTTGTGTACCGCATTGCTGGAAATAAACATCGCCATTTGCGTAACCAGCGTACAATTCAGGCATTTTTTGGGTAACCGGCATATGGCGGTGCAACGTATGAGCCATTTTATTCATGATCCGCATAAACTCATTTGCCGATAAAGATTTACCTGGAGCACAAATCTTTAAAACCGAATTTTCATAACTGATTACCGCATCTTTCCGCTCATTTATAAACTCAGCTGAAAGCCTGTTCAATATTGAGATTTCCGTTTCTTTTTCAACCGAATCATCACAACGTAACGATATTGCCATTACTGCAGCCTTGCTTTTGTTACTCTGCAGGTTAACAGTTTGTTCCTCCGCCAGCTTCCTGCCAGATAATTTATTAAAAAGCCATCTGCACTGGAAAATTAAGGCAGCCAGTAAAGCGTAAATAACAAAAGCCGGCCAGTGAGGCAAATAATCTTCCGTAATTATATTTTTTAAAGGATAAAAATTATGTGAATGGCTGTAAAAAGCGTGCAGAAAACTGATTAAGCCCAGGCAAAACAGAAAAAAAACAAAATAGCCCGCTACCCGGTAAACATAATGCCGGAAAATACTGGCCGATGAATTGTGGTTAAGAGCAAATTCCAGCAGAATGTATGTAGCCGTAATTAATATGCCCGATATAACGCCCGCTATAAGCAGGTTGTACATAAAGCCAAACGATAAATATGCGTACACCAAACCACAGCCCGCACCAGCCAGGCACAGAATTAAAATAGTAGCAAATTTGTAAATAAACGAAGCGTTTCCGGAAATATCAGTCATCAGAAAAAATACAGGCCAAGGGTTATTTAGTAACTATAAATGTGCTTTTGTGTTTAGCGCGAAATTATAAAAAATACTGCAGGTGTTTACATCCCGTTGCGCAATACCGCTTCCGGCGCAACCTTCAAACAATGTCTCACAAACCGTACTCTAAAAAGTCAGATATTAATTGTCGTGCATAAAAACGCTCAGCAGGGTTTCTTTAATTTTATTCGCAGTGAAAAAGTTTAACGATTATTATAAGCGGAAATGCTGCGGCAACCGCACAACCCCTCATTCAATAAATTTAAGAAAGCATTTTTGGGTATAATAATATATGTAAAATTCAAAATATTCTTCAACAATTCTGCCGTTCATACTTTTTCATATACAAATAGCGTTGTAAAATAAGCGCCTAAAATCTAAAAGCTATGAAAACGAAAAACTTCTTCAAACATATAGGCTTTATGGCTACTTGTATTTTGATTTTTACTACAACAACCGCATTTGTAAACCGCAGTAAAGCGCCCGATAACAGGTGCGAAACCGGTAAAGATAATTCTGCCGAATTTTACCGCCCAAATGCCCCATTTCGCAACAACCTGCTTACCAAGGATGCACCTGTTATTATGAAAATAAATGTTTCCGGCATTGTTTATACAGATTGCAACACACCGCTAAGTAACGCACTACTAGAGGTTTGGCACACAAATGATTATGGAGAATACGATAATAGCAAAGATTTTAACTATCGCGCCAGTTTAAAAACCGATGCAGAAGGAAAATATAGTTTCCAAACCATAATTCCAGGTAAATTTTCTCATGGAGAAGCCTATCGCGCCAGCCATATCAACTTTCGCATCAGCAGTAAAAACCACCACGAAATTATAACACAGATCTATTTTAAAGACGATCCTTATATCGCTTCCGATCCTGTTGCTTCCAAACCAGCTGCTGCCGAACGCATTTTACCAATTATAGAAGATAAAACCGGAAAACAGGTAGTTTTTAATATTTATTTGGCAAAGGTTGAACTGTAATGAATTTATAGAATTGAATACTTGAAATTATCTGATTATAATTCAAAAATATGCTGCTGGCAGATTAAAGATTAATTTAAAATAACAGGTAAGCATTTTTCAGGTTTTACTTATATGG
>DAIUCM010000078.1:0-18406 GCA_036846145.1 Bacteroidota bacterium | reverse complement strand
AACTTAGATAAGTACAAAAAGTTTAAAGCTTTTGCAAATTTATATTACAGAATTACATATAAGCTGTGATTGAAAAATACTTAAGAAAAATTATTGACGATAAGTGACACGCGTAATTGTGCGCGCCAGCGGAGCAACTCAGCCGATGTAACAACAATAGAAATTTAATGAACAGCTGGCGCGCGTATTTACGCGTGCTTTGAGCTTCTTTGCTAAAATTTTGAATTACAATAAATTATTTTGGAGCGTAATGCTATAATTATAAATACCTGAATTTCATATATACAGAAGCCGGAAAATGCCTTTTAAAGTATTTTCCGGCTTCTGTATATATGGAAATAGCTAAATTTTATTTCAGCTAATTATAGTTTGCGTTAAATTAAATATGCTTTCCTCTGAAATGCGCTTTCATGCTTCCTGCCTGGTTGCGCCATTCTTCCAGCAATTTATCTACTTTTTCTTCAGTAAGGTCTTCGTAATAATAATCGCCCATTTGCATCATTGGCCCGGTTCCGCAGCTGGCAAGGCATTCTACAGTTTTCAGTGTGAAAACACCATCTTCAGTAGTTTCGCCTGCTTTTATATTCAGCCTGTTTTCTATATGTTTCTGGATTCTTTCCGCACCACGCAAAGCGCATGGACCAGTATGGCAGAATTCCATAACAATTTTACCAACCGGCCTTACATTATACATGGTATAGAAAGTAGCAACTTCATATACTTCTATTGGCCTGATACTGAGCAATGAAGCAACATAATCCATCACCTCTACCGCCAGCCAGCCAAATTCTTCCTGCGCCATGTGTAAGATTGGCAGCAACGCCGATTTTTGCTTGCCTTCCGGGTAGCGGCTTATTATTTCCTGTACTTTCTGAAGCTGTTCATCTGAAAAACGAACTTCTGCCTGGGTTTCTGTTGACACGTTTATTTCTGTTAAAATGAGTGAATGTGTGAATGAGTGGATGAGTGAATATTTTCCTCAAAATCCTGCTTCACCTTATTTCATATATGTTAAGTCTAAAAAATGCTTCAATTTCTTTAATGAAAAATTGAATGAATGTAAGAATGAATGAATATTTTCCGCGATGCGAAGCAATTTTCCAATTTTTCAATTCCAATTTTTCAATTCCAATTAAGCGTCCAATTCGCCGGCAATAACATTCATGGAGCTCATGGCAATAATGGCATCGCTGAGTAAAGCGCCCTGAATAAGTTCCGGGTAAGCCTGGTAGTAGATAAAACATGGCCTGCGGAAATGTAAACGGAACGGTGTTCGGCCACCATCGCTAACCAGGTAAAAACCAAGCTCACCGTTTGCGCCTTCTACAGCATGGTAAACCTCGCCCTTCGGAACCTCAATTTCGCCCATTACAATCTTGAAATGGTAAATAAGCGCTTCCATATTGTTGTAAACTTCCTCTTTCGGAGGCAGATAAAACTCAGGAACATCTGCTTTATAAGGGCCTTCCGGCATATTTGCCAAAGCCTGTTTTATAATATTGAAGCTCTGCCAAATTTCCTCGCTGCGTACAAGGAACCTGTCGTAACTATCACCGGTTTCAGCCACCGGAATTGTAAAATCAAAATCCTGGTAAGATGAATATGGATTTGCAACTCGAACATCATAATCCACACCTGCAGCACGCAAGTTCGGCCCTGTAAAGCCGTAATTCAGCGCGCGTTCTGCAGAAATAGGCCCGCAACCTTTTGTACGGTCCATAAATATACGGTTACGTACCAACAATCTTTCAAACTCTTGGTAAACCGGCGGGAACTGCGCGATCCAGTCATTCAGTAATTTATGTGCCCGCGGCGTGAAGTCTCTTTCGAAGCCACCAATACGGCCAATATTTGTAGTTAAGCGTGCTCCGCAGATCTCTTCAAATATTTCGTATATTTTTTCGCGCTGCTGGAAAACATAGGTAAATCCGGTTAAAGCGCCAGTATCTACACCTATTACGCTATTGCAGATTATATGGTCAGCAATCCGCGCCAGTTCCATAATAATCACGCGCATATAATCTACGCGTTTTGGCATTTCCACACCCAATAGCTTTTCAACCGTCATATGCCAGCCCATGTTATTGATCGGCGCCGAGCAGTAGTTTAATCGATCTGTAATTGGGGTGATCTGGTAAAACGGCCTGTGTTCCGCCAACTTTTCAAAAGCGCGGTGTATGTAGCCAATGGTTGGTTCGCCGCTAACAATGCGCTCGCCATCCATCTGAAGAACATTCTGGAATACGCCGTGCGTGGCCGGGTGCGTTGGGCCAAGGTTCAGCGTATAATGGTCTTCTTCTTTATGTATTAATGCTCTGTCTTTTTCTTCTTCTTGCATTGCCAGATTTTTAAATTATCGGCCAAACATTTTATCGTTTTTGTCTTCGCGGGTTCCGTCTTCCAGCGGATATTGTTTCAGCATAGGGAAGTAATCCATATCGTCCACATTTAATATGCGGCGCAGATCCGGATGACCTTCAAATACAATACCGAAGAAATCGTAAGTTTCGCGCTCCTGCCAGTTTGCTGCTGACCAAAGTGGCGTTAACGATGGCGTACGGGCGTCATCCGCAGGGAAAAATGTTTCCACACGTACACGCGCGTTTTTTATCATGTTGTGGAGGTGATAAATTACGCCAATTTCCTTGCCTGTATTATCCGGATAATGAATGCCGCAAAGATCTGTAAGAAAGTGGAAATTAAGCTCTTCATCTTCCTTTAAAAACTTTATGAAATCGAATATCCGCACGCGGTTTACCACAAGGGTAAGCATGTTGTACGATTCGTAAGCCTGCTCCAGGTCTTCGCCAAACTGCTCTTTGGTTCTTGCTACAATCTGCTCGTTTGTAATGCCAGCCATGTTGCTATATTATTCCAAGCCGTAGCTCGATAAAAGTTTTTTATATTCTGGTGAGTTTCTTCTGCGTAATGATTCGTTCCGAACAAGATCCTGTATGCGCATTACGCCATCTATGATCTGTTCCGGCCTTGGCGGACAACCAGGCACGTAAACATCTACCGGTATAATCCTGTCCACACCTTGCAGTACGCTGTAAGTATCAAAAATACCGCCGCTGCTTGCGCATGCGCCAACAGCAATCACCCACTTAGGCTCAGCCATTTGCTCATACACCTGGCGTAAAACCGGCCCCATTTTTTTGGCAATTGTCCCCATTACCATCAGCAGATCTGCCTGGCGCGGAGAAAAGCTCATACGCTCGGAACCAAATCGCGCCAGATCGTAATTAGAGCCCATGGTTGCCATAAATTCTATACCGCAGCATGATGTTGCAAACGGCAATGGCCAGATGGAGTGGCTGCGTGCCAAACCAATTACTTTATCTAAAGAGGTTGCAAAAAAGCCCGGACCTTCCATGCCTTCCGGCGCTTTACCCATTTTTACTTCGCTCATAATTTTGCTTATTTTTTAGCTATAACAAATTATGCAAGGATTATTCCCATTTCAGGGCACCTTTTTTTATAATATAAAAGAACCCTGCCAGTAAAAACCCTAAAAATATCAGCATAGAGAAGAAACCCTGCATGCCCATTTCGCGGAAATTTACCGCCCATGGATACATAAAAATAACCTCTACATCAAATAGCACAAAAAGTATAGCCGTTAAGAAATATTTAACAGAAAATGGCATCCTCGCGTTCCCGACAGATTCAATTCCGCTTTCGAAGCTGATGAGCTTGTTTTTTGTAACTGTTTTAGGGCCAAGCAAATGTGTAACCACAATGGTTGTAACCACAAAGCCACCTGCCACCAAGGCTTGTATAATTATAGGTAAATACTGGTAAATGGTATTAGTTTCCTGCATGTTCGTTTTAACGTTTTCGCAAAATAATTGCCACAAAAATAGGGAATAATTGAGTTATGAGCTAAGAACAAGGAACAAAGAGTGAAATTCAATTAAAAATTAAGAATTAAAATTTAAAAATGCTTCGCATCGCGGAATTTTTTCCCCCAAAGGCGCAAAGAAGCAAAGGCGCAAAGTATTTAACTGCTGATTAATTGTGATTTATTTGATTCAGCTGATCTTGTTTATTGATTATTGAAGCATTTTTTGACGATTTGATATATGTGATTTAGTTGAAAAGTTGAAAAGTTAGAAGGTTGCTTCGCATCGCGGCATTCGTAATTCGTAATTGTTTATTCGTAATTGATTATTGGTTGCTTCGCATCGCGGCATTTTTAATTTTTAATTGAAAATGCGCCATTCGTAATTGATTATATATTCTTTCATTCTTACATTCATTCAATCATTCATTAAAGAAATGGAAGCATTTTTTGGCAAGTAGTTATATGCAGCTATCAAATTAATTGGCTAATTATTCCCCGTTCCCTCCGGATATTCCAGTTTCTGTACTACGGTTCGTGGCTTTACGAGGTAATCATCTTCCTGAAAGGAGATAATAAGATCCTGCTCTTTCAGGAAATCTATCATTTTGTTTAAGGCAATTGCCCTGTGGCTGATACGGCTTTTTTCTTCCTGAGGCATTTCTGCAAATGTTTGCGAGTGGCCAACCGGTTGGAAAACAGCATCATAACCAAAGCCATTTGTTCCTCGCGGAGATTCTGTAATTGAGCCTTCAACTTCGCCTTCAAACTGCCATTTGGTTCCGTTCCAGATCAGGTAAAATACAGTACGGAAGCGCGCTTTCCTCTCAGGTTTCCCCTGTAAATTAGCAAGCACTTTTTGAATATTGGCCTGGTCGTTTTTAGGCTCGCCTGCATACCTGGCCGAATACACGCCGGGTTCACCGTTTAAGGCATCAACTTCCAAACCGCTATCTTCCGCGAAACAATTTTTACCGGTTCTTATATATGTATAATATGCTTTGCCCAAAGCGTTTTGCGGCAGCGTTGTTCCGGTTTCGGGTATTTCATCTGTAAAGTTTATATCGCCCAGGCTTTTAATGCTGAAACCTTCCGGCAGTAAAGCCATTACTTCGCGCACCTTGTTGGTATTGTGCGTGGCGAAAATCAGTTCTTTATTTTTCATATTCCGTATAGTTGCTTTAATCCATCCCAAAGTAATTTCTTCTGGCTTTTGTTCATGCTTATTTCTGAAAGCTGGCCGGCGCAAAGTATTTTCCGGCTGTTATATATATGTATTTCGCCTTCTGCAATTTTAGCAGGCAGCATAAATTCTTCCAGCCCGAATGCTATTATATTTTTCGCGCGACAAACCTCCAGCAACGCTTCCCAGCTGAAGCCGGGATCATGTGCAACATTCAGCCATGCTACTTCATCGAAATTTAAATTGACGGCTTTAAGCACCTGGTTCACAAATATTTTGTCGTTTTCGGGGATGGTTGCAGCCTTGCCATAGTTAAACAAAAGCAGCGTTTCGGCCCTTTTATTGCCTGTAAGCGACAAAAGCTCATGTATTGGCTCCTCTGTAATTTCTTCATTTTTAGCAGCCGGATAAGCTGGCGAACCTTCCGGCTCATTTACCAGGTACAAATGCTCGTTAATAAAAGCCTTATAAAACAGCCATTTATCTTCTGCCGATACTAAATTATTATTCATTCCAAAAAAAAGTGGTATTTTGCAAACTGATATGAGTACAACAATGACATACGAATTTAAGACCGAAAAAGTTAAAACTTCCCGTTTACCTGAAGTTGACCTGAAAAATATTGTTTTCGGTCGGATTTTTACCGATCACATGCTTGTTGCGGATTATGCCGATGGCGACTGGACAGATGTGAAAATTGTTCCTTTCCAGAATTTATCGCTAAGCCCGGCGACAACTGCGCTGCATTACGGCCAGGAAATTTTCGAGGGCCTGAAGGCTTATCGTGGTAAAGATGGCAAGGTTTATCTTTTCCGTCCGTATGAGAACCTCAAGCGTATGAACCGTTCGGCCCACCGCATGGCCATGCCGGAAATACCCGAAGAAATTTTTATTGAAGGCATCAGAAGGGTAGTGGAAATTGATAAGAACTGGATACCTGATTCGCCGGGTTGTTCGCTGTACATACGCCCGTTTATGATCGCAACCGATGAATATGTTGGTATAAAAGTAGCCGATAACTATAAATTTATAGCATTTTGCAGCCCGGTAACATCTTATTACGCCGAGCCAATTAAGGTTAAAATAGAGCCGTTTTATGTTCGCGCTTCAGAAGGCGGCACTGGCGAGGCAAAATGTGCCGGCAACTATGCCGCTTCGTTATACGCAGTTAGCCAGGCACGTAAACTTGGCTATACACAAATGCTTTGGACCGATGCAAAAGAGCATAAGTATATTGAAGAAAGCGGCACAATGAACGTGTTTTTTGTAATAGGCGATAAAGTTATAACGCCGCCGCTGGATGGTACAATATTACACGGTATTACCAGAGATAGTGTGCTTACGCTGCTGCGTGAAAATGAATTTAAGGTAGAAGAGCGTAAAATTACGGTTGAAGAAGTTGTGGAAGCATACAGGAACGGTACATTAAAAGAAGCTTTTGGCGCCGGAACCGCAGCCACCATTGCCATGATAAGCGCTATTGGCTATGGTGATGAAGACCTTACCTTACCGCCTGTTGATCAATTCCATACGGCGAAATGGCTGCTTGATACGCTCGATAAAATTAAGCGTGCTGAAATACAAGATACGCACAACTGGCTGTTTGAGGTGTAGCACTAACCACAAGCATTTTTAAGCAATATTATATATGTAATCGCCCCGGTGTTACTTCGCCGGGGCGATTTTATTTACAAGTTAGCGCCCACGTATTAATTTACGTTTATTCTGACAATTATTAAATGCGTCCGAAACACGGAACTCATCGCGCGCGTTTCAAACGCGTGCGATGAGTTCCGTGTTTCCTAACGCCAGGCATTTCTGAACTAAAGCATTTTTAGAAAATATATGATATGGATTATAAGCAACGCACTGATTTGCACATCAATAATTCCCGGGTTCAAATTAGCTATTAAACTCCATATAAGCCAAAGCTGAAAAATACTTTTATTTTTACTACGGGTTGAAACCTATATCAATTGAAACGCAACTAATGGCTATTTCTGCTGCTCAAAAAGTCAATCCATCTCGCTTTAGCATTGGGAGACTTTGTATTTGATGAATCAATTCCCAAGTTCACAATTCTGCAATAAATTTAGCTTTCGGTTAAATTCTCATTCACTCATATTACTTTGCCGGGCTGGTAAATTTATTACCTTTTACCCTAAACCGCCAAGGCAATAAAGCATCTTCCTTGGCATAAGCTACGTTTACACGCGGGCTTGCAATAATTTCGTCGTCCTTATAATATAAACCCCTGTCTTCCACCCAAATGGTATCGCCGGTAAGGTCCTCACCATTATAAGATTTGTTTATACCAAGCGCCTGTGTTAAAACGCCTGGCCCTGCAGTAATTTTAGGCAGCAGTTCGGTCATTTTTCTTCGCTGCAGCATTATTGGTATTCCATCTGTTGGCTCAATAGCGCGGATAAGTACTGCGTGTGGAATGCCTTCGGTATTTGTTACAAAATTTAGCAGGTAATAAAAGCCGTAAATTAGGTAAACATACGCAACGCCACCGGCCTGGTACATTATTTTTGTACGATTGGTAAAACGATTCATGTGCGCATGGCTGGCTTTATCGGTTGCGCCTGCGTACGCTTCTGTTTCTACAATAATGCCGCCGGTAAGGCCTTCACCATTAATACTGGTAAAAAGATATTTTCCGAGTAAATCTCTACTCAGAGCAACAACATCTTCTTGCTGATAATACGAAAGCGGAAGTTTTTTGGCCATTTTTGTGCGTTATGAACAAAGAACAAGGAACAAGGAGTGAAAAAGTTATGGATTACGAATGCCGCATCTTCAATTAAAAATTAAAAATGAAGAATTAAAAATGCCGCGATGTGTCTTGTCCTGAAATAGATTTACACTAAATTGTAAATCATTAAATCATGAAAAGCAAAAAAACTTATCCTGACAAGAGCAGTATCATGGCTGAATATTTAAACTCAGATGCCACATTTAAGCAGCTGGGTATTAAATACAATATCCCGGCTGAAACTATAAAAAGCTAGGTGCGAGCGCAGCGTTTAAAACAGAAGGACAATCCTTTAGCAACCTTTCAACCTTACAACTATTTCCATATATCAAATGGTCAAAAAATGCTTTAATAATCAAAAAACAAAATCAACGGAATCAAATAAATCATTGTAATCAGCGGTTAAAAACTTCGTGCCTTTGGGCCTTTGTGGCAAAAATAACTCCGCGAAGAAGCATTCATAACCCATAACCCATAACTCAAAAAAATGTGGCGTATAGAAGAGAAGGTTTTGCCGCTGAAATATAGCTGGAAAATTTCGCGCAATACGAGCGATTCAAAAACCAATCTTTTCATATATGCAGGCCAGGAAAAATGCTTTGGTATAGGCGAAGCAGCGCCAAATGTACGTTACGGCGAATCGCCTGCAGAAATGCTTCAGCTCTTCGAAACCATAAAACATCTTTTACCTGCCGATACAAACACGCCTGTAAATGAGCTCGCAAAATGGCTGGAAAAAAGTAAAATCCCCAATTCACTTCGTTTTGCTATAGAATCTGCGTATGTACACTTGCTTTGCAAAAAAAGTAACTTTACCGTACAGCAGTTTTTCGGTTTGCCGAAAGCAGATAAAGTTGCTACTTCGTTTTCATTACCCATTATGCCGGTAGAAAAGCTGGCAGGCTTTATTAATGATAATAATTTACAGCGTTTTTCTTACCTGAAAGTAAAGATAAATAAAGATGAAGGCGCTGCCATACTTTCGGAGGTTTCAAAATACATCAGCAAGCCATTAATTGTAGATCCTAACGAGAGCTTCCTGGATGTAGAAGAACTTCTAAGGTTTATTTCAGCCATAAAAAACCTTAATATTTTAATGCTGGAGCAGCCGATGCCCGCGCATCTGGCAGATGAATATAAATACCTGAAGCCCAAAAGCCCGTTTCCTGTTTTTGCAGATGAAAGCATGACCGATGCGGAAGATATTTCTTATTTGCAGGATCAATTCCAAGGTGTAAATATGAAGCTGATGAAAGCCGGCGGATATGTAAGAGGAATTCAGCAGCTGAAAATGGCTAAAGAATTAGGCCTAAAAACAATGATCGGCTGCATGGTAGAAACATCGTTGGGCATAAGTTCTGCCGTAAATTTAGCCGGACTTACTGAATATGCAGATTTGGACGGATTCCTGATTCTGCAGGAAGATCCTTTTGGAATTTTGGCTGAAAAACAAGGATTTCTGCAAATTGTTCGCT
The DNA here is from genome assembly GCA_036846145.1 of Bacteroidota bacterium. Taxonomy (GTDB): domain Bacteria; phylum Bacteroidota; class Bacteroidia; order CAILMK01; family CAILMK01; genus DAIUCM01. The sequence goes on along the minus strand of DAIUCM010000078.1, from coordinate 9,146 downwards.
CTTTGTAATATAATAAAATTTTAACAAATCCAAGAAATATTTTTAACAATTTTCTGTAAAGCGCTGTTAAGCAATAAAGAACCTTAACTACTAAACAGCACTAACAGAATATGCAACGGCACGTATATATACTTATAATCCTGCTTCTGCCAGGCTTGCCAAAGCTGTTCGCGCAGAACCTGGTGCCGAACGCAAGCTTTGAAGACTTTAAGAACCTACCTTGCAGCTGGAACACATCAGTTGACGAATTTCCTGCTTATGTTTCGTCATGGTATGTACCCAATGCAACAAGCACAGATATACACAGCACTCTTGTTGAGCAGGATTGCTGGGCGAACCCAACCAATCCAACCTCTAAAGAAGATTGTAAACCTGGCGTATAGCTTCCCAAAACCGGCGATGTTATGGCAGGCATTTACACCGTAGTAAATTCGCATACCTGGCATGAGTATTTGCAGATAAAGCTCAGCAAACCACTCGTTCCCGGCCAGCGCTACTGTGTGCAAATGTATGTTTCACCGGGAGATCATGCCACCAACACATCCAATAACATAGGCATGCTGTTTTCCGTAGATCCTGTAACCGGTAAAGAAAGCATTACAGCCAAACCGCAGATCAACAGAACCGAGCCAATAACCGATCTTGAAGGCTGGACGCTGATTTCCGGAAGTTATGTTGCGGAATATGCAGCGGAATATTTAACCATCGGCAACTTTTTTACTGATGAAGAAACCACGCTGGTTCCGATAGAATCCGGCCCTAAATGCACAGACGGCGCTTATTTTTACATTGACGACGTTTCTGTAATGATCTGCCCGATTTAGGAGATAGAAGTAAGGAGATAGAATTTAGGAGATAGGAAATAGGAGATAGAAATTAGAAATCAGGAGCGATTTTAAGTTTTCCATATAAAAGCGTGGTAAAAAAATGTTTTAAATCAGCCAGAAAGGCTGAGACAACACAGCTTGTGGCAACGCCCTAAGAAAAGTTCTTCAACACATAAGGCAAAATAATTCTGTATTTTTGTACGCGTAATTTTACTGTATGGAGATATTAGAATTTTTTGAGCCGCTGGATACAGAAAAGCTGCAAACCAAAAATGGTTATGAAGAAGCAAGCTGGTACTACGCGCTGGAAGCTTATACCGGCGATGAATCTGTGCTTGATGGTAAACGCATAGCTTTAATTGGCATTGAAGAACCGGGCGAACAAATATCTACATCTTACGAAATTAGAAAATATTTATACGGCCTTAAACGTGCGGAATATGCTGAAGAAGTAGTTGACCTGGGAAATTTCCGTTTCAATTACAAGCATAAAAGCTATGAATCTTTAGGCTATGTTCTCAGTGAGCTCATCAGCAATAATATTATTCCTGTAATTTTAAACGGCAGGCAGCAGTTAACCTATGCGCAATACCTGGCTTTTACTTACCTCAAGCAATATGTAAACCTGGTTACTTTCGATCCGCGTTTGGATTTTGATCTGCGTGAGAATGATGAGCTGAACGAAAAAAATTACCTGCAGAAGATCCTGATGGAAGAACCATCTTATCTTTTCGGCTATACAAATATTGGTTACCAGAGCCATTTTACAGATACCAATATCCTCGATTTTCTTGAGCGCCTGCATTTTGATCTGCACCGTTTGGGCGATGTACGCGCGAATATGATTGACCTGGAACCGGTTTTAAGAAGCGCTCACTTTGCCGGCTGGGATCTTTCAGCCATCCGCCAGAGCGATGCGCCGGGCACTTTCCTGGCCTCGCCAAATGGTTTTTATGGGGAAGAGGCTTGTTTGCTTTGCCGCTATGCCGGCACAGGCAGCAATTTACGCTCCATTGGTTTTTATAATATAGATCTCAAAAGCGATAAAAGCGGCCAGACAGCGCACCTTTGCGCGCAGATGATCTGGTATTTTGTAGATGGATTCCTCAATCGCTACCCGGAAAGCCCGCTGGAAAACAAGGAAGATTTCCAGAAGTATATTACTACGCTTAAGAACAACGGCTACCAGATTATTTTCTATAAAAGCACAAGAACGGACCGCTGGTGGATGGAAGTACCTATCAACGAGCGCGACTTTGCCGGCGGAACACACATTATGCCATGCTCTTACAACGATTACCTCGCTGCCACACGGGAAGAATTACCCGAACGCTGGCTGCATGCCATGAAGAAATTATCCTGAGAAACCGGAGCTTATAATCATATTATTTAATAATACACCAAAGCATTTTATTCAGATAATCAAATATTTACCAACATTTGCATATATGGTTATGCCAAAAATGCATTAGCGCCAGTACTTAAAACCAGAAATTTTAATACAATCTGAGTCGCGAATTTATAGTATTAAAAAATAAAGTATTTGCATATGTAATTCTAAAGGGCACGCGTAAATACGCGCGCCAGCTGAGTGCTATAAATAAATTCAAAGATAAACCGGAGGAGTTGTTGCGCTTGCGCGCATATTAAAGCATGCGAAAAGTTTTTAATATTTCGCCTTCCGTAATATACTGTTATCAGTGCTTCGTTGTTTTTCTTGCTTTTTAAAATTTGCGTTGTTTATAATGAGGACGCAAAAGATTTGTATGTTAAACGCATACGATACGGACTGAGGCATAAAAAAGGCTGCTTCATTACCTGAAACAGCCATCTTCATATATATTTATTCTAAAAAATGCTTTGGCAAATGCTTAATGTATAATTTGCAGTTTGCGTACAGTGCGCTGATTATCAGTTTGTACCGTTACAAAATACAAGCCTTGCGGCAATAGTTTCCCGCCTACAGTTAAAGGCAATTGCATAAGCTGGCTACCGGCATTTACGGGCTGTGTTATTAGCGTACGTCCGGAAATATCGGTTAATGTTATAAGCCCTTTTCTTACCGTTTCAAAAGAAATTTTCACCTCGTTTTTTGCCGGGTTAGGGAACAAACTTAACATAGTTACATCTTTACCACCCGGCGCAATGCTGGTTGTGCTGTCCGGCAAAATATAAAGTTTGAATCTTCCGTAGTCATTTTTATCGTTATCATCCTGGTATTCATCAGGCCAAACAATTACAATATTGGTACTGTCCTCACGTTTTTTCCAGAAATCAAACTCGCTGCTTAGGTTTATGGGAATGGTTATAGATGCAAACCCTAGCGGCGGAATAATTAAAGGAAAACTGGCATTACTTAAATTGTAATTAATATCGGCAGTTGTTGGGTAATCCGGAGCGGATGCGCTGTAAAAAACGGCTGTATTAAATTTCAAACTTCCGCTGTAAGCAGCCGGCCCGTTGTTATAAATAATACCGGTTATTGTTGCGGTATCATGCGCCCGCAGCGTATCATCACTTATTCTGAATTCGAACCGAAGGTCGTAATTCACCTGCGCCAGTGATGCCGCAGAAAAACAAAATGGAATAAGTATTGCGAGTAAAAACTTTTTCATATTTAAAATTGAATTATTGTGGAAATATACAATCTTTTTACCAATTTTACGCACAAAAATATTCCAATTTCTTACTTGTTCAAAAAATTATTTTAATGGATCCTTTAGAGCAGATAATTAATAACCTCAAAAAAGAAGAAATTAGGAGCTTCAAAATTTTTACCAACCGTTTTAACCGCAGCGAAGATGTAAAGATAGCGACATTATTTGATAAGCTGCGAAATGACAAGTATGAGGGCAAGGAAGAAAAACTGGTGAGCGAGCTTTTTCCGGATGATCCGCATAACATGAACGCTTTCTACAGGTTAAAGAACCGTTTAAAAACCGAACTCGAGAAAAGCCTGCTGAACCTGCATCATAATCTGGATGATAAAATTACCACCATAAACTTAATAACGCTTGCCAACCTGTTCGCTTATAAATCAAATTACGAGCTATCGGTTTACTACTTCCGCAAGGCCGAAAAAATTGCCCAGCAAAATGAACTTTATGTACAGCTTGACTTGATTTATAATGAGTTAATAACTCTCAGCAAAAATTTCAATGGCATAAACCCGATTGAATGTATTGAAAAACGCAAGGAAAATGCGCAGAAGCACCAGCTGATGATGCAGGTAAATCATGATATTGCGGCCATTTTATACACTTTGCGCAAAACCAACCGCGGCAAAATGGGCGAAGATTTACACGCTATGCTACAAGGAGTGTTAACCGAGCTGAATGTTGCCAATGAAGTTTATAATATACCTACAGTAAAGTTTAATATTTATTTCTGTATCAGGGATATTCTGCTGCAGGACAAGGCATTTGATAAGCTTGAAGAATACCTCAAAGATACTTTGGTACAGTTTGAAGAGGAAAACCTGTTCAATAAAAGCACCTTTAAAACCAAACTCGGCCTCATTACCTGGATCATTAATACGCTGATTATAAACCGCAAGTGGGATGATGCACTGCATTATACCGAGATGCTGCATGAGGAGCTGAATAAATACAATAAACTGTATTACGATACTTTTATCTGGACCTATTACCAAAGCCTTATAACTAACTACATTTCATCAAACCGCCTGCCAGAAGCCATTGAGCTGCTGGAAAGAATTAAGGAGCTGCCGGCACACAAGGGCAATACATTTTACGACTATGCCATATATGTAAACCTGTCGTTATGCTACTATTTCAGTAATAACCAGTCAACAGCCATCAAAACACTTTCGCACCTGTTTACCAGGGAAATTTATCCCAAGCTTTCAGCAGAGCTGCAATTCTCCATATCAATACTTGAGCAGATTTTACATTACGATAACAAGAATTACGATTTTGTAACTTACCGTATCGGTGAAATGAAACGACATTTCCGCAGCCTGCTGAAAAGGCCCGATTACCAGGAAGAAAAAAACTTCATTAAAATATTGCTGGCTATGAGTAACCGTGCCGATCCGCTCCACGATAAATTAATGCTCAACCAGATCAATAACTTTATTAACGAGGCATCATCGCTGCAGGTTGGTTCCAGCAAGCATATAGATTATGGTATTTGGTTAAAGAGCAAGATCAACAAAAAACCATATTACCAGTCGTTGCTGCAAAGCTTACAGGCCCCCGCAAAGCAGTTACATTAACCTGTATATACAAATAAAGCACAGCTAAGGTTTTACAGTATAAAATAAGGGCGTATATTTGCACCTTTAAAAAGCACCGTACCATCAATGAACAAGACCGCACTTTACGATAAACATATAGCCTTAGGCGCAAAAATGGTTCCTTTCGCAGGCTTCGATATGCCTGTTTCATATACAGGTATTGTTGATGAGCATATAAATGTGCGGCAGAATGTTGGTGTTTTTGATGTTTCACACATGGGCGAGTTCGAGGTTTCAGGCCCGCGTGCGTCAGAGCTTATTCAGTATATTACCTCTAATGATGTAGCACAGTTATTTCCCGGCCGCGTACAATACAGCTGTATGCCTAACGAAAACGGCGGTATAGTAGATGACCTTTTGGTTTATATGATGGCAGAAAACTCCTATTTACTGGTGGTTAATTCCAGCAATATGGAAAAAGATTTTGCCTGGATAAGCAAGCACAACGAGCAATTTGGCTGCACTTTGACAGATATTTCCGACCAGATTGCATTAATGGCGGTTCAGGGCCCGAAAACAGCAGAGGCTTTACGCAGCTTAACCGAAATTGAATTAACCGATATACCGTATTATCATTTCCGTGTAGGCCAATTTGCCGGCGTGGAAGATGTTATCATTTCTGCAACCGGTTATACCGGCTCGGGCGGCTTTGAAATTTACTGTAAAAACCAGGATGCTGCTAAAATATGGGATGCCATTTTTGAAGCAGGCTTTGATTATGGCATAAAACCAGCCGGCCTTGGCTGCCGCGATACGCTGCGTATGGAGATGGGCTTTTGCCTGTATGGAAACGACATTAACGATTCTACTTCACCATTAGAAGCAGGTTTAGGCTGGATTACCAAGTTTAACAAGGATTTTATAGCCAAAGATATACTTGAGGAACAGAAAAAAAGCGGGCTTAAAAAGAAACTCGTAGGCCTTGAGCTTTCAGAAAAGGTTATTCCGCGCCAGCACTTCGAAATATATAATACTGATGAAACACTAATTGGCGAGGTAACTTCAGGCACAATGGCGCCAAGCCTTAATAAGCCAATAGCCATGGGTTACGTAGAAGCTGCTTACGCCAAAGAAGGCACCGGGCTGAAAGTTAAGATCCGTAATAAAATGGCTGATGCCAGGGTGGTTAAATTCCCTTTTTATAAAGGCTAATACAATAAAAAAACATAGCGCAATGATGCAGATTACCGAACTGGAAGTATGGAAAGCTTCAATGGAGATGGCAAAAACGTTTTACGAGCTTTCTCGCACTTTCCCCGAAACCGAAGCTTATGGCTTAGGTATGATGCTGCGCAAAGCCGTTACCAGCCTGCCATCGAACATTGCTGCTGCGGCAAGCCGTAAATACGGTGCGGAATCGCTGCGCTACCTGCTCAAGGCTAAAGGTTTAATTTATGATGTGGAAACGCATTTATACCTTGCTGAAAGGCTCGGTTATATTTCATCGGACCAATTGCAAGAGCACCTGGATATTCTTGACACATCGCGTAAATTGCTTTTCGGCTTTATTAAATATTATAAGCGTACGGCCCAGCAGCAACAGTAATTTTCCATTCACAGCATTAAGTAATCAGTTTCAACTATAAAACCCACAGAAATATAAAAACGCTGCGCCATTTAGAAGTTTGTTTTTCGCCTGCTCTGCTGCCTTACTATAATAGTGAAGCCAAAACCGTGGTGGTTATTGATATATTCCGCGCAAGCAGCGCTATTTGCTCTGCGCTGGCGCATGGCGTTAAAGAAATTATTCCTGTTAAATCACTTGAAGAAGCCCGGGCTTACAAGGCGCAGGGCTACATTACCGCAGCTGAGCGTGATGGTGCCGTAGTTGAAGGTTTTGACTTTGGCAATTCGCCCTATGCATTTATGGATGAAAGCCTTCGCGGAAAATCTGTTGTGCTTACCACTTCTAACTGTACGGCAGCCATACATGAAGTTAAAGATTCAGCTGATATCATCATCGGCTCATTCCTGAATATAACAGCTATAGTTAACTTCCTGCGCCAGGACAAAAACGATGTGCTGCTGTTGTGTGCAGGCTGGAAAAACCGTTTTAACCTGGAAGACAGTATTTTCGCCGGCGCACTCGTGGATATACTGCAGGGTGATTTTAATATTGAATGCGACTCGGCAGTTGCTTCCCGTTCCATGTATCAGGCTGCGAAAGATAATATACGCTCTTATGTTAGCAATTCATCGCATACGCGCCGATTACGCCATCTTCATATAGAGAAAGATATTATGTACTGCCTGCAGCCGGACCAGTTTGATATAGTGCCGCATTTCAATGGTAATTCTATATCCCTTTAAAACCATTTCCGGTTTTTCTCTCTCAAAATCACAATCATTTTTCGTCATTCGTAATTGTTAATTTGTAATTGAATTTCAGGTTGCTTCGCATCGCGGCATATTTCCCCGCAAAGGCCCAAAGAAGCAAAGGCGCAAAGTATTTAACCACTGATTAATAGTGATTTATTTGATTCCGTTGATATTGTTTTTATGTTATTAAAGCATTTTTTGTCCAGGTGATATATGGAAATAGTAAGGTTGGAAAGTTGTAAGGTTGCCTCGCATCGCGGCATTTTTAATTCTTAATTTTTAATTGAAGATGCGGCATTCGTCATTCGTAATTGTTAATTCGTAATTGAATAAGGGTTTCATTTCCATATATCGCCATGTGTAAAAATGCTTTGCAAGGCACAATTCCTTAACTACGTAATATTTACTTTTAATTCGTAATTGAAGCTTACTTTTGCAGCGTTTTTAATTGAAGAAATAATGCAGGTAAAGGAACTTATAAAAGCTTTCGAAAATAAAGCTCCCGAAATTGTTTTTGAGTGGAATGATGCTGAAACCGGTGCACAAGGCTGGGTTGTGATAAACTCGTTACGGGGCGGAGCAGCCGGCGGCGGTACGCGCATGCGTAAAGGGCTGGACAAAAACGAGGTGCTTTCACTGGCAAAAACCATGGAAATAAAATTCGCAGTTTCAGGGCCTGAAATTGGCGGCGCTAAATCGGGTATAAATTTCGATCCTGCAGATCCGCGAAAGCCCGATGTATTAAAACGCTGGTATAAAGCGGTTATCCCCATTTTAAAAACATATTATGGCACCGGCGGCGATCTTAATATAGATGAGATAAAAGAAGTTATTCCCATTACCGAAAGTTATGGCTTACAGCACCCGCAGGAAGGCGTACTGATGGGGCATTTTACACCATCGCCCGAAGTGAGGAACCAGAAAATAAACCAGCTGAGGGAAGGTGTTTCCAAAATAATTACCGATGCAGCCTATACGCCCGATGTAAGCCGCCATTATGTGGTTGCAGATATGATTACCGGCTGGGGCGTTAGCGAAAGTATTCGCCATTATTATAATATATGGAACGGTGTTAGCCTGCAAGGCAAACGCGCAATAATACAGGGCTGGGGAAACGTGGCGGCGGCGGCAGCTTTTTTCCTGGCGCAGGCCGGCGCGAAAATAGTTGGTATTATTGACAGGAACGGCGGCATAATTAACGAACACGGGTTAGATTTCGAAGCTATCAGACTCTTGTTTAATACACGTGTAGATAACGAGATTAAAGCAGATGCAGTAATTCCGTTTTCTGAAATAAATGCAAAAATATGGGATGTAAACGCCGATATTTTTGTACCTGCTGCAGCATCCAGAATTGTAGATCATGATGCGCTTGAAAGAATGCAGAAAGCCGGAGTTGAAGTAATCAGCAGCGGCGCCAATGTACCGTTCAAAGATCCGGATATTTTCTTTGGGCCAACAGCCGAATTCGCCGATAAGCATTTTGCCGTAATACCCGATTTTATAGCCAATTGCGGCATGGCGCGCACTTTCGCCTATTTAATGCAAACCGGCGTGCAGGTTACCGATAGCGCCATTTTCCAGGATGTTTCGGATATAATGGAACAAACTTTGCATACACTGCATAGCCATAATCCGGGCAAAGCAGGGCTTACCGAAGCAGCATTTAAAATGGTGCTGCATAAAATTATGCCCGATATTGATGGCGAATAATTTGTTTTTGAATTTTATTTATATATATT
>DAIUCM010000077.1:0-18476 GCA_036846145.1 Bacteroidota bacterium | reverse complement strand
GGGGGGGAAATGGTGCCAGGTTATACTATTGAGCAGCTGCAATCTGGAATTACAGCTGGGGATTCTATCGTTTTGACCTTTGGGGCAGGCTTAATGAAAGAAGTCTACTTTAAAGCGGTCGTCTTTCAGATATAATGAAGCGACTTTTTTTGCGATGTACATTGGCTGGTTTACTGCTCCTGATAAAAGACGTTTCTTCCGCAATTTCTCAATCACAATCTTAGTGCAATTTTAGCGGCCTCAATTATCATATTGTACTGTGCCTGGCTGAACTGGATTATTGTATCTTAATTGATATAATGATTTATAATTGCCGAACCTGGTAAATGCAGCAGGCTTTATTGTTGTCAATAATTGCCACCTGCTTTTCGTCCGTTCAGCTTAGTTTGTGCAGGGAATTTTGGTAACGTTTGCGGAGCACTGAAATGTTTCGGGTTATCGGTTAAAGCTTCCAAAAAGGCAATCAGATCAAGCTTTTCCTGTTCTGTCAAATTTAATTTATCAGCCGGTAAAGTTTGGTTGGGAACATCTAAACCCAAGCCTGCGCCGCCGCCTTCATTATAAAAATCAATAACCTGTTCCAAAGTCTGCAAAGCGCCATTGTGCATGTATGGCGCAGTTAATTTCGCGTTTCGTACAGTTGGTGTTTTAAATGAGTTTTTTAGTTCATATGCTTTGATGAAATTGTATCTGCCTAAATCATTATCCAGCTTAGGATTTTTGAGGTCTGATGAAGCAGTCGTACCCAAAACTTCATGCTCGCTTTCAATGAATTTTGGTGGAACGGTTCCATTGAAAACCGGCGCGAAATGGCAGGTTCCGCAAGCAGCCTTTCCCATAAATAAATTGAAACCGTTTTTAGCAGAAGCGTTCAATACATCCGTTTCCTTCCGCATATATTTATCGATTGGCGAATTAAGCGCAACCAGGCTTTGAATATAGGCGGCAATTGCGCGGTTAATGGTGTTATTAGTTAACGGACTGGCTTCCGAATTGAAAGCCCCTTTGAATAGTTGTCTATATGCGTAACTCGTTTGTAATTTCTGCACAACATCTTTATAAGAACCATGCAATTCTGCTTTATTGGAAACCACATCCGGAACCTGGTCCTGCAAATATTCCACGCGGCCATCCCAGAAATATGCCTTACTGAAAATTACATTTAGTAACGACGGAGAATTTCTGTTTACATTGCCTTTAACATCAAAGGCAACACTCTTTTGGCGGCCATCGGTGAACGCTTTTTCAGGGTTATGGCAGCTTGCGCAGGAACGCTCATTGTTGGCTGATAAAACAGGATCAAAAAACAACAATTTTCCCAGTTCTGTTAACTTCTCATTCGCTTCATTTTGATCTTGTTTTGCGTAATATACGGCGTTTAGAAAATTGGCATCAAATAAATTTAAAGCATTGTTATTCAATGGTTTTAAAGCCAAAGCATTTTTTGGCGAAACCATATATGCGTTCTGCAGTTTTGTCAGCGCTGCAAGAGAAGGATTTCCCAAATCACGAATAAAGTACAACCTGTCAAATGTTTCGAAATCAGTGTTTTCAGTAAGATAAAGTATGGCAGATTTTATATGATTTTCTGCGTTTGTAAGGAGTTGTTTCTTATCTTTTTCAGCACTTTGATTAAATATTTCCAACACTTCCAAAACCGGCTGCAGGCTCTGCGCTGCGTTGGCCATTTCATTTCCCGCCGCAGGCGCATCAAAACCGGTAATTCCCATCGTCATTACACGGATCATCTGCTCACGAATGCTTTCCAAAACTTGTTTTTCGCTTATGAACTGGTTAACGAGGCTCGCGGCGAATAAAGCATTTTTTTCCTGCAACTTATATGTAAGCGCCAGCGCTTTTTCTATTTCATCTTTACCCGTTTCATCAGCGAAAATCAGCTCTTCAATTACCTGCAAACCTTCCGGCTGAAAAACCACGAAAGCTGGCTCGTTCTTATTTAAACGCAGATAATCGGCTTCATTTACGGCTACTTTCGGCAGCGGTGCGCCATTTATGCTTTTCGCCAGTTCCGCATCGAGATATTCAACCAAAAATTCAATACGTTTATATGCTTGTTTTGCCTGGTAAAATGTATCCTGCGCCTGTGTAATTTTCGACTGTCCGGCCGATACCAATTGCAGCGATTCCGATAGTTTCCTGGTTTTTTCCGTAAAGGAATTTACATCTTTTATGAGCAGCTGTTTTACACTTTCCGAAGTATTTTTGGGCGAAGGCTTATATGCGCTGAGGGAAAATAACAGCACACAAAAAGCGCCGGTAAAAAAGAAAACAGATAATAATCGATTTTTGAAATTCGGTCCAAACATTTCCGGTATTTTGCAGTTTTCATTAGCTTTTGAGAGCTGAGAAATAATGGCAAAATTCTCGCGCGCGTATTGCTTAATTGTTATGAAGCTGTTAAGTTAGGATATAAAATTTACAATATTGTTCATCGTTCATGTACTCTGTCCGGACTGATCAGTTCCATAGGAACGACCAAATATTGTAGCAACGGATTTCAATCCGTCATAGAGATACTTTCCCCAAAAATGCTTTATGATCATCCAGGAACTGCAGGAATTTCTGTTCTGAGTTTCCCTGTAGCCTTGGTGAAAGTAATATTCAGGTAAAGATTAACTTCCTTTGTTGAATCTGAATGAAGTTTTTCGTGATCATCAATGGAAATAATTTCCTTTAGTGCTTTGTACAAATCTGTCAGTTTGCGGGCTTCAATTTCAACAATAATGCTCAGCGAAATATCTGAGAAAGGCTTGAAATCTGTAATGCTGCCAAATTTGGAAATAACATTTTGTGTGGCAGTAATAGCTTCGTGCCTTTCCTGATTTGTATAAGCCGTCCAGAAAATGTTTTTCATGCCTGGTTTAATGTTTTCGAGTTAAGCAAATTTCTGCAGCCATTAATAATATAGCATTCTTTACATTTTTAATAATATCTCAAAAAATTAAATTACATAGCTCAAGAAATTCAAATATTTATCGTAATATTGCAATATTGAAATACAAATAATGGGAGCCTCTAAGACAGATCATTTTACAGAACGCCAGAACGAGTTGGCAACCTTAGCAAAAGCGCTTGGTCATCCTGCACGAATAGCAATTTTAGACTATCTGCTAAAGGTAAATGCGTGTATATGCGGAGATATTGTGAATGAACTTCCGTTGGCGCAACCTACTGTTTCCCAGCACTTAAAAGAACTGAAATCTGCGGGGCTGATAAAAGGTAATATTGAAGGGAACGCGATATGCTACTGTATAAATCCGGAAGTGTTGGATAAATTACGCTTGTATTTCGAAAATATTTCCACTGTAACGAATGAAAAGAACAAAAATAATTGCTGCTAATTATGAAACTATCACAAATCAAAGAAGTGCTTGGTACATTAGAAAATGTACAATTTTTATTGCCAGATGGTGAATTTGTACCGGAACATTTCCATGTTACGGAAGTAGGTAAGGTAAGCAAACATTTTATTGACTGCGGCGGTACTGTACGCACCGAAACTGTAGCCAATTTCCAATTGTGGAACGCTAATGATTATGAACACAGGCTTAAGCCGGGAAAGTTGATAAAAATCATTTCATTATCAGAAAAAGCATTAGATATTGATGATAACTTAGAGGTAGAAGTTGAATATCAGTCTGATACTATTGGAAAGTACGGAATAGATTTCAATGGGAAACAATTTGTATTGGTACAGAAGAATACTGCGTGCCTGGCAGCAGATAATTGCGGCGTTCCGGAAAATAAATTGGTTGAAGAAAAAAGCGCTTGTTGTACTCCTGGTGGCGGTTGCTGTTAAGTTATGAAACCTACAATTATTAAGTATAAGAAGCCTGTTATCATCACATTGTCTGTGATTATATTACAGGTTATTTTTGGCTTCGATCCAAAATTCTGCATCATCAATATAATCTGGCTTTTTGTATGAGTACACAAAGAAAAAATGTGCTTGTACTTTGTACCGGGAACAGTTGCAGAAGCCAGATCGCAGAGGGTTATCTAAAACATTTTGCCGGCCTTAAAGCGAATGTTTACAGTGCGGGTATTGAAACCCACGGAGTAAATCCCAGGGCTATAGAAATCATGAAAGAGGATGGTATTGATATATCTGGCAATACTTCAAATAATATAAATGAGTATAAAGATATAGACTTTGACCTTATTATAACTGTTTGTGATAATGCTAAAGAAAGTTGTCCATATTTTCCCTCAGAAGCTATTAAAATTCATCACAATTTTACTGATCCTGCAAAAGCAACAGGTACAGATAAAGAAATAATGGATGTTTTTCGACATGTACGAAATGAAATCAAAGGATTTTCTGAGAAGATCGCGGAAAAATATTTATAATTCAGGTAACGAAATGTGGTGATTAAATCCCAACAGAGTATCTTGAAGGGAACTCTGGCACTAAACGCCCCGATTGCGCAGAGTCCCTTTCAGGCGTCTCTGCCGGACATCAATATTTTTCATTTAAAAATCAAAATATTCGCCATCCCATATAAGTAATTACGGAAAAATGCTTTGGTAGGAAACATACAAATTACAATGGTTTTTTCAATTGCCATTTCCATATCAATCCATCATCCGGATCAATAATTTCTTCAACTTTCTGAAATCCGCATTTGGTTAAAACTTTCACCGAAGCATTTTCTTCTGCCAAAGTGTGCGCTTGTATTACAGATACATTGTTGTGTTTTAAGGCATTGGAAATTAGTGCTTTCGCAAGTTCTGTAGCGAAACCTTTGTTCCTGTAACCGGGCGCAATTTCGTAACCAATTTCTACGGTTCCATTCATATCCGGTTTGCCTTTGTAGCCGCAGCTTCCTATTAATGTATTATGATTTTTATGGATGGGAAAATATGAACACCAGCCGGCTTCGTCAGCATTTTGCGATAATTTATCTAAAGAATATTGTAATGCGGTAAGGCCAAATTCTGTCCAGTTTTCAGCAATATTTACACCTCGTTTTTCGGATAATTTTTTATTGCCTTCAATGGCTGCTTTTAGAATTTCCGGATCGCAGGCAATGAGTTTTAGGCGTTCAGTTTCAATAAATTCAGGCACTTGTAAATTATTTTTGCCTGCGAAATTAAGACCTGTTCAACAGAGATTTTACTTTTTCTTACATCAAATTTTTGAAACTTCTAAATTCGTCTGAATTCATGTTGCGAGATTTAGATTCATTCAGCAACTAATACTTTTCCGCATTTTAATCAGCGTCATGAGACACTGAGCGCATCCACACGCGTTGGAAACGCGCGCGAGCAACGCTTCGAAAGTGATTTTTCAGATTCTGTGCAGGTTTTAATTTTTACTTCAATCTTATTTAATAAAATCTCAAATTGAAGTTTGCCATAGAAAAATCAACGTTTGTAAAAACAAAAAACATCCGTAGGCTGCTCATGCGCGTTTGCATCGCGTGCGGACAAGCCAGGAAGTCCTATAATCAGAAAGTGATCTTTCACATATTGTATTATTTTCTTTTTACTATTAACCTATAAACTGCTTCTGTCTTTTAATAAATAAATATCTCATATTAGAAAATAGCTGATCCGGAGGCAGCTCGCGCGCGTTTCCAACGCGTGAATGAGCCCATTGTCTTATGACGCCATTTAAAATTCAAATTCCCATATATCACTTTGCCAAAAAATGCTTTCATCATTACCTTAAAGTTACGCAAACATTAATTTCTGCCTGTTTTACCGAAACTTCATATTGGCAACAGTTTAGTAAAGTTCTGTTAAAATACGGCTAACGGCAGCGTAACAGGCGCATCGGTACTTTGTGGCCTGTAAACCTCAATAAATTTATTTAACACAATGTGTAAAAATTACAAGAGCCTGCTGCTGGTAGCCTTGCTTTCTGCCGGTACTTTTGCTGCACAGAAAGCGATGGCCCAAACGCAAACCTTTTCCACAATTGTTGCTTCCGGAGACGATGATGCAGAAGAAATTGTATCTACCGGCGCAATGGATCTTACAAGCTCAGACCTTGAGCTTATTTTCGACAATGCCGATCAGTACGTTGGTATGCGTTTTACCAATGTTACTATTCCGCAGGGCGCGTATGTAACAAAAGCGTACATCCAGTTTTCGGTAGATGAATTCAATTCCGATCCGGCGAATCTTACTTTCGTTGGACAGGCAGCTGACAACGCAGCAACATTTACAACCAACACAAAAGACATTTCTTCGCGCTCATTAACTTCTGCAACGGTTAGCTGGAATGTTCCGGCATGGACGGTTCAGGACGAAGCAGGTGAAAAACAAAGAACGCCGGATATTAAAAATATCCTGAATGAAATTATTGGCCGCAAAGGCTGGAAAAGCGGAAACGCACTTGTAATTGGCGTAACCGGTTCTGGTAAACGTAACGCGCATGCATACAACGGCAAACCATTATTAGCGCCGAAACTGGTGGTAGAATATGTATTGCCGACGACCATGAAAGTGAAAATTGCTTCTTCAAGCGATGATGCGGAAGAGCGCGGTTCAAACGCAGGTTCAAATCCCGGCCAGGTAGATCTTACAAGTTCAGATCTTGAGCTTGTTTATGATGGAACTTCTACAGGTGATCAGCAGGTTGGTTTGCGTTTTACAGGCATCAACATTCCAAAAAATGCTATTATAAAAAATGCGTATATTCATTTTACGCAAGATGAAATTAAGGCAGACCAGATTGATAAAGATCCTGCGAAACTTGTCATAAAAGGTGAAAACGCTGATAATTCGGTTACTTTTTCAACTACATCGAAAGATATTTCCAACCGCAGTTTGACGACCGCAAGTGTAAACTGGACGGTAGATTCTATGTGGGCGAAACAGAGCGAAAAAGGCCCGAACCAGATGACGCCGGATCTTACAAATATTGTGAAGGAAATTATGGGCCGCGCCAACTGGAAGGCCGGAAATTCTTTAACATTTGTAATTACGGGAACAGGCCGCCGTTTCGCGCAGGCTTACGATCTTTCTGCAAATGATGCTGCGGAACTGGTAATCGAGTATGTTTCACTTCGCCCGGCTGTGGGAACTTTCCCAGTTAATAAAGGCAGCGAATGGACTTTCAACGATGAAGGAACGGATCTTGGTACTAACTGGACAGCAAGCAATTACGATGATTCTAAATGGAATTTCGGTAAAGCTGTTTTAGGTTATGGCGATGTGGTTACTACACCATTTGGTTTCGGACCTGATGCTTCAAATAAATTCCCTGCCACCTATTTGCGCCACACTTTCGAGGCGAAAGATGTGCATTTGTATGATACTTTGGTTTTCAATATCCGCAGAGATGACGGCGCTGTTGTTTACCTGAATGGCACAGAGCAGTTCCGCACAAACATGCCGTCGGGAACTATTGATTATAAAACGTATGCTTCCTCAACAGTTGATGGCGCTAACGAAACAACGTATTTCACTTTCAAAGTGCCAAGCAAAGATCTTGTAAACGGCACGAATGTTTTGGCGGTTTCCATGCACCAGGATCGCGCAAGTTCATCTGATGTTACTTTCGATCTGGAAATGAAAGGCCAGCTGAAAGCGGTGAAAACAGACCAAAGCATTTTTTCGCTGGGTGATATATGGAAATACAACGATAACGGTTCTAACTTAGATACAGCCTGGAGATTTTCCAACTATATTGATACAGCCTGGAAGAGCGGAAACGGCGTTTTGGGTTATGGAAACGGCGATGAAAAAACCAAGTTAAGCTTCGGTAATGATGCGGCTAAAAAACACATCACCACTTACTTCCGTAAATCATTCGAAGTAAAAGATACGGCAGATTTCAAAGCGTTGGAACTGAGCCTTGTAAGAGATGACGCGGCTGCGGTTTACATCAACGGTAAGGAAGTTTTCAGGAACAATATTTCCGGTAAAGTAAATCACCAGACCAAAGCAAATTCTTATGTGGAAGGTGCTGCTGAGAACGAAGCAATCATTGCTTACATCAACAAAAATGTATTGGTGAAAGGCACAAACGTTGTGGCTGTGGAAGTGCACAAATTCAACGAAATGGAAACAGATCTTCGTTTCGATTTAGGTATGAAACTGATGATCGATGCCAAAGCATTTTCGGGGAATAACACATATGTAAACTGCGATCCGAACACGACCAATAACATCGGATGCTTTACATCTGTACAGCCAACGCCGCAAACGCAATTGTTCGTTTTCCCAACGGCCACGCATACTTTCCAGGTGATTGCAAAATCGGGTACAACTACTTACACAAGCGGCGGCGCAGGCCCAATTCCCGGCGGTAACGATTTCACCGGTTTCACAGGCTTAAACGGAAGCTCTACCAACGGTACAGTTGCAATAAATCATGAGAACGGAACCGGCGCAATAACCATGGTTGGTACGCATTTCAACGAGCAGACAATGCTTTGGGAAGTTGATTCTGTACATAAAGTAGATTTCACAGATGTAGTTCGCACGGCTACAAACTGCTCAGGCGGCTTAACTCCCTGGGGAACAACCATCACTTCTGAAGAAACATTTTCAACCGGCGACGCAAATAACGATGGCTACGAAGATGTTGGCTGGCAGGTAGAAATGAATCCGAAAACAGGTAAAATTATGGATTATGATGGCGATGGAAAAGCGGACAAACTTTGGGCAATGGGCCGTTTCAGCCACGAAAATATTGCAGTAAGCAAAGACAGCGTAACGGTTTTCCAGGCGGAAGATGGCGGTTCCGGCGGTGTATTTAAATATGTTGCAAACAAAAAAGGAAATTTGTCTGAAGGTACTTTATATGTGCTGAAACGCGACAGCGCAACGGCTACAACCGGAACATGGGTTCAGGTTCCAAACACAACAAAAAGTGATCGTAACAACACGCGTAATCTTGCTATTTCACTTGGCGGAACAAACTGGAGCGGCCCGGAAGACATTGAATTTGGTCCTGATGGCATGATGTATTTCACTGCGAAAGGAACCGGTACGATCTGGAGATTTAAAGATGATGGTTCTAAGGTTTCCAAGATTGAAGCATGGGTTACAAACAAGGCTTACGAAATTAAGCATGAAAGCGGCGTAACCAACGAAAACTGGGGAACCGGAATTGATAACTTAACTTTCGATAACGAAGGAAATCTTTGGGCTTTACAAGATGGCGGCCGCGATTTTATCTGGGTTATTCGTCCTGATCATACACCTGCAAAACCACATGTGGAACTGTTCGCAACTACGCCATCTGGTTCTGAACCGACAGGTTTAACCTTTACGCCGGATTTCAAATACGGTTTCCTTTCGTTCCAGAATCCAAGCTCTACCAACACAGCAACAACTACAGATGCTGCAGGTAAAGAGGTGAAATACAACGCTTCAACCACCATCGTATTCTCACGTAAGCAGTATTTAGGTATGGATGCAGTTGCGCCGGTTTTCGATCTTGGTTCTAATATCACTTCCTGCGAAGGTGAAACTGTTACTCTGAAAGCGTATTCTAAAAACGATGCGATCGTAAAATGGAATAACAACACTACAGATTCTGTTTTAACGGTTAATAAATCAGGTACTTATTACGCAACAGCTTACGGCAACAACGGCAAAACGTACACCGATTCTGTAACGGTAACTTTCGCTAAAACACCGGTTGCGAATTTAGGAGCTGATAAAAAACAGTGCGGCGGAACGGTTACTTTAGATGCCGGAAACGCTGGCATGCAATACTTGTGGAGCACAGGCGCTAAAACCAAAACGTTGGCAGTTACAAAATCCGGAACTTATACCGTTTCAGTAGTAAATCCGGTGGCTGGTTGCGTTTCTAAAGATACCATCAACGTAACCATTTACGAAGAGCCGAAAGTAGAGCTTGGCAGGAACATGGCCATCTGCTACAATTGCTCGGTTATTTTGAATGCAGGTTCAGGTTTCAGCAGCTATTTGTGGAGCGATGGTTCTACCGAGCAGTTCCTGAAAGTGAGCGAAACAGGCCGTTATTCTGTAAAAGTTACCGATGCAAACGGTTGTACGGCTATCGACTTTATTGATATAACGCGCCTTGTTGGTATTGAAGATGCTGAAGCTTTGGAAGGCATGCTCCAGGTTTACCCGAATCCATTCCAGAACAGCACAAACATCAAACTGAGCTTGCCGGAAAATGCGCAGGTTAGAATGGAAATTTTCGACATGACAGGTAAGAAAATAGAAACACTTGCTGACAGCAAATTCACGAGTGGCGATTACCAGTTCGAATTCAATCCTAAAAATGCTGCAAAAGGTATTTATATGCTGCAATTGCAGATTGATAACCAGGTGATTACGAAAAAGCTTGTTCGCCTGAATGATTAAAAAAACACCTTAACTCTTTTCTCAAAGGCTGCGGAATATTCTTTTCCGCAGCCTTTTCTAATGTAAGAATGAATGAGTGATTGAATGAATGAATAAACTGTGCAGGAAGACAGTTTCCATATATAGAAGAGCTGAAAAATGCTTCAATACATGACGAAAACTTTATGGATTTTAAAGTGACATTCTGTTATGAGATATATTATTTCATTCATTCAATCTTTCATTCTTACATTGAAATTTCCATATATCAGTTATCCAAAAAATGCTTTCGTATGAAGCTTATAAAATTTATTATTTCCATTTTAATTGTTTCAAACTGCTATTTCACAGCATTCGCGCAAAAGCACAATGGCGCAGATAAAACGTATGTTTATACAAGTTTGCAGCAGGCTTTACAGCAAAAAGAAAGTGTGCAGTTCCTGAACATTCGTGCGCAGGATTTCTACAGTATTCCGGCAGAATTGTGCGAACTCAGGAACCTGGAAAACCTGAACGCGATGAAGAACAAAATAAACCAGCTTTCACCTGAAATCGGCCAACTGAAAAACCTCAAAGAAATCAACTTTCACCAGAATCTGATTACCTATTTGCCTTTAGAATTTTTTGCGCTTGCTAAACTGGAAACACTTGATATCAGCAATAACCAGCTAACAGAAATTAACGCGGAATTCGGCAAGCTGAAAAGCCTGAAAACTTTGCAGATCAATGAAAATAAAATTCGTAATGTTTCAGGAAAAATTGGCGGTTTAAAATCATTACAAATATTAAATTTAAGCTACAACCAGATAGAGAATTTACCTGCTGAAATCGGCAAACTGAAAAGCCTTACAAACTTGTCGCTCTCGCAAAACCAGCTTCACCAGATTCCTGCCGAAATTGGCAATTTACAGCAACTGCAAATACTTGCACTCAATCAAAACCAGCTTACAAGTTTGCCTGCCGAAATTAGAAAGCTTAAAAACTTACGCAGCCTGGTTTTAAGCCACAATAAGCTTGAAAATCTGCCGGAAGAAATTACACAACTGGAGAACCTGGAATTGCTTGATCTGGGAAATAACCAATTGACAAAACTGCCGGAGAATTTGCAGCAGATAAAAAATCTTAAAACTTTGATCTTAACAGGAAACCAGTTAAATATAAACGAGGCAAAAAGAATAAAAGCTGAACTCCCGAACAGCAACATTATATTTTGAAAAGCAGGATAAATCATTGTTCAGTGAAAAACATGGTGCGTCAACTTTAGCAAGCGCACATACTTCGAAATAATTCCTTTAAATAATTTAAGCACCCTTTTAAAAATTGCAGAACGTTAGTATAAATAACCTATGCGTAAACCTGTGTATCAAAACTTTAAATACACATAACAGCATATTAATATAAGCTTTGTTTGTGCTTGCTATCTTTGATTTGGCTTTTGAAGTGCCGGGTTTATCATCACAAAACAATTTTGTATGGATAATTTAATTTTGTGGATACTGCTGGGGCTTCCTTTAATACCTATTACGGAGTATCTGGTAAAAAGAAACAGGAAACGCCTGCGGCAAAAACGCAGAAATAAAAACAAAAATCATAGAAATACAGATGAAGTCATTAACAATTCGGTAAGATAAGGGTAAATTATAAGTAATGCATCAGCTGTAATTTTGCTCTGTTGAGAATTGCAACGATAAAGCGGTTGTAAAAGCCTGCGTATTTTTGTATGCAGGCTTTTCTTTTTCTATACATAACATATTCTTAACAATAAATTCATTTACATATACTTACTTTGCTTCAGATTAATTTATGAGAGCAATGAGTGTATCAGTTTCATTTTCTCCATCAAAAATTCCAGCTTTACTACAGCATTTCCGGCCAGTAAAAAGCAAATCCAGGCTTCTTTTGAACAAATATTTTAGCGCAGCAAGCTGGTGGTTCCAGGATGTGATGTTGCATATCTTATTTTTCAGGCTTAACTCACTTGCGTCTTCATTCAAAAGCATCAGCAGCAATAAATGACGCAAAAGCCCAGAAAGCGCAAGGTTGATGTTGTAGTACTTTCAGATATTCATTTAGGCACTTACGGCTGCCACGCCAGGGAATTGCTTCAATATTTAAAAAGCGTTAAACCCAGAATACTGGTTCTTAACGGAGATATTATTGATGTTTGGCAGTTCAGCAAAAGTTACTGGCCAAAATCGCACATGCAGGTGGTAAAGCACATTACTTCATGCATCAGCAAAAAAACAATGGTTTATTATATTCCTGGTAATCATGATGAAATGCTGCGAAGGTTTGCAGGTTTTAAAATGCCTAATTTCAGGATTGTAAATAAAGTAGTGCTGGAGCTCGATGGCAAAAAAGCGTGGATTTTTCATGGCGATGTATTTGATGTTACCATGAAACATTCGCGCTGGCTGGCAAAACTTGGCGGTAAAGGTTACGATGCGCTGATTTTACTCAACAGGGCGGTGAATTTTATTAGTGAAAGGCTTGGGCAAGGCAAAATTTCTCTATCTAAAAAAGTAAAGAACAGTGTAAAAAGCGCGGTTAAGTTCATTAACGATTTCGAACAGGTTTGCGCTGAAATTGCCATCGATAATAAGTACGATTACGTGGTTTGCGGGCATATTCACCAGCCAGAAATGCGTACAATTTCCACAAATAACGGCCAGGTAATGTACCTGAATTCGGGCGACTGGATTGAAAACCTTACTTCGCTGGAATACCATGACGGCGCGTGGAGAATCTATAAATTTGCGGATGATGAATCTTTAAAGATTTCGCCGATATTTGAAGAGCCTGATGAGTACCTGGATAACAGCAGGCTTTTTAAAAACCTATTAGAGGAATTCAGTTTCCCTTCCAAAACATGAAAGTATTATACGCCATACAAGGTACCGGGAACGGACATTTAAGCCGCGCTATAGAAGTAATTCCGCATCTGCAGAATCATGTCGATCTCGATATACTGATAAGCGGTACACAGGTAGATCTTAAGTTGCCATTTCCTGTAAAATACAGGTTCCAGGGCTTGAGTTTTATCTTCGGTAAAAAAGGCGGTATAGATATTATAAACACTTACCTGCGCAGCAACAGCTACCGATTGTTAAAAGAAATTAAAAGCCTTCCGGTAGAGAATTACGATCTTGTAATCAACGATTTTGAACCGGTTTCTGCCTGGGCCGCGCATTTTAAAAAAGTGCCGTGTTTTGCGTTAAGCAACCAGTGCGCAGCGCTTTCGCCCAATGCGCCGAAACCTAAAATCAAAGATCCTTTCGGGAAGCTGATCCTGGAAAAATATGCGCCATCGACAGCCTGTTATGGTTTCCATTTCAAGCGTTTCGATGATAATATTTACACACCGATAATTCGTAAGGAAATAAGAGAGCTTAAGGTGACTAACGATGGCCATTACACGGTTTATTTACCGGCTTATGATGATGAACGAATTATGAAGCATCTGTCGAAATTCAAGGACATTCGCTGGGAAGTATTTTCCAAGCATAACAGATATGGGTTTGAGGAAAGGAATATAAGGGTAAAACCAATTCAGCAGGAAGCATTTTTAAAGAGCCTGGCAAGTTGTGAAGGTGTACTAAGCGCTGCGGGTTTCGGCACTACTGCAGAGGCGCTTTTCCTGAATAAAAAGCTGCTTGTAATACCCATGAAAACACAGTACGAGCAACATTGCAATGCGGCAGTTTTACGCTCCATGGATGTGCCGGTGATGAAAAGCCTCAAAAAAAAGCATATTCATATTATGCAAGATTGGCTGGAAAACGGAAAAGCAGTTGAGGTAAATTATCCTGATAATACAGCAGAAATTGTAGAAAAAATGCTGTCAGATTTCCGGAGTTCCGCAACGGTTCACAAGCTAAAACATATGCACTAAAGCACTTTTCGGGATATTGGCATATGGAAATTTTGGGCAATGATGCCGGTTTTGTAAAAGCAGATTTTGGCGAGGATTTTATTTGGGGCGTTTCCACGGCGGCATACCAGATAGAGGGCGCTTATAATACGGATGGTAAAGGCCTTTCCATCTGGGATGATTTTTCTAACCGTAAAGGGAAGATAAAAAATAACCATAACGGCAATATTGCATGCGATTTTTACAACCGTTACCGGGAAGATGTTGATCTGCTGCACAGCCTCAATATTCCCAATTTCCGTTTTTCATTATCATGGCCGCGAATAATTCCACAGGGAACTGGTGCTTTTAACCAAAAAGGAATAGACTTTTATAAGCGGCTTATAGATACCTGTCTTGCCAAAAATATAACTCCCTGGATTACACTTTACCACTGGGATCTGCCATTGGCTTTACAGCAAAAAGGCGGCTGGACGAATCGTGACATTCTGGGATGGTTTACAGATTATGTGGAAGTTTGCGTTAAAAATTTTGGCGATCGTGTAAAGAACTGGATGGTTTTAAACGAGCCCATGGCATTTACCGGCGCAGGATACTTTCTTGGCTTGCACGCGCCTGGTAAACGAGGCATGAATTTATTCCTGGCGGCTGTGCATCACGCTGCTTTAAGCCAGGCCGAAGGAGGCAGAGTTATAAAATCCTTACTGCCAGATTCACAAGTTGGTAACACATTTTCTTTCAGTCATATAGATCCTTTCACCAACAGGCCGAAAGATATTTTAGCTGCAGAACGCGTAGATGCTTTGCTGAACCATTTATTTGCAGATCCATATATGGGCATGGGTTATCCGGTGAAAAGGTTGAAATTCCTGAACAGGATAGAAAAATTTATGAAGGCAGGTGATGAGGCAAAACTTGCTTTTGATGCGGATTTTATCGGGATACAGAATTATACGAGAGAAGTAGTTAAATATTCTTTTTTTACGCCAATTATTCAGGCAAACCTGGTTTCAGCGCCTAAACGTAAAGTACCGCATACTGTAATGAACTGGGAAATTTACCCGGAAAGCATTTACAATGTACTGAAAAAAGTAAATGCCTACACTAATGCGAAGAATATTATCATCACCGAAAATGGCGCAGCGTTTCATGATACAATTTTTAACGGAGAAATTAACGATGTGCAGCGCTTGCAATACATACAGCAACACTTACAGCAAGTGTTGCGGGCAAAGCGCGAAGGTATAAACGTAAATGGCTATTTTATCTGGTCGTTCCTCGATAATTTCGAATGGGCGGAAGGTTATCATCCGCGTTTCGGAATTGTGCATGTAGATTACCAGACGCAGAAACGCACGCCAAAAAAATCGGCGCTCTGGTACAGGGATTTTTTAAGCTGAGTTAATTTAATTTCCTGTTTTTACCATCTTTGAGCTGATCACCATGTGGTAATTATCATGGATATATCCAACTATAAAGAACTGTTTTTCAGACCTTAGTATCTTGTAATAAATAAAATTCTCCGTAAGGAAAGTTCGCAGCTTACTTAGTAAAACCGGAAATGAATGCTGGTTCTCAATATTAGCTGGATTAACCTGGTTCGCTTCGAAGAAATCGTCCGGAGAAATTTCATCCAAAGGTTCATTCAGCCTGTATCCGGCTTCACCAATTATTTCGTCCAGGTTGCTGCTTTCAATAGCCACACGCGAAACCTCGAACGGGTAACCCGAGGTTTCCAAAGCATTTTTTTCAATTATCATATATGGAAAATTTAGCTGGCCATTTTAGATAACACCGTCTTGGTTCCGCTTTCTTTTTCGCAACAAACCTGGAATTGCGCGTACAAGGCATCAACCAGCGAAGTGCCTTTTTTACATTCCTCTATAACCTCATACCAGCCTTTGGATCTTTCGAAACTGTTGCCAAATAATTTCGGCGGAATGACAGCCATGCAGAATTCGAACCAGTGAAAATGCTGCATATCATTGTTGTTCAGGTTATCGTTGCGGTACAAAAAAATATCTTTCTGCGAAGTAATATTTATGCTGTAATGCGGGAATAAAACAGTGGTCATTCCTTCTAATTTCTGTACCTGTTCATGTGAAAGTATGGCGGATTTCATGCTGATTTATTTAGTTTGGATTTCAATTACAAGTTACCATGTTTTAAAGCATTGCCTGTTAAGGAAATATGATGCTTGTATTAAAAATACATATACCAAGTGGCCGGAAAATGCTTTTAAATACATTTTACTTAATGTGCCGAAACATAAACTAAAACATTTCTTAAAGTAGATTTAATTGCACTCTTTAGCCAGAATTTCAATAGCTATTCAATAAAGTAAATGACTATCTGTTTATTAGGAAAATATGTAAATCAAACCTCTCCGGCTTTCAGCCACCTCCCCTTATCTAAGGAGAGTTGCCCGTAGGGCGGAGAGGTTAACTATGCAATGGTTTTTAACAAACGGATACTCATATTAAAGTATTTTGTTTTTGCCCGGAAAGTTTTTTACTCGTGTTTTCGGTACATGATATCGGTTCTGAGCACGTATTTCGTTCCTTTTTTTACAGGATTACCGGCATGTTCAAGGTCGTGCAGAAAGATGAGCGCCATGCCAGTTAACGGCCGGATAATCCGCTGGCCGAATGAAGTTTCTCCGCCTTCAAAATCATTGTTCAGGTAAATCATAAAAGTATAAAAGCTGGTTTCACCATTCGGGCGAACATAGCTCTGATCGCGGTGGCGCTTAAATTCTTCTCCAGGCTTGTAACGATAAAATCTGAAAAGCTCATTTAGTCCGATTGCGGAGTAAATTCCAATCTGTTTCGGTGCAAATTCCTTTAAATCCGCCCATACCGTTTCAGCCAATTCAGTATCATTATACAAAACGCGTTTATTATTACGTATAGAAGTAACAACACGTTGTTCCTGACCCGTATCGATCGGCGCCCGGCTGAAGCCTTTTTCTTCACTCCTGCTAATAAAATCTATACATTTCTCCGGCGTCCAAAAGTTATGAACCAGGAAAATTTCATTGGCGATCTTAAGGTATTGCATAATTTAAAGCACACATTTCACTCCGCATCAGCGAAAAGCAAAAATATTAAATTTATGCATTGCATTGATCATTTGCATAAGGTAGATGAATTTTGCCGGCCATGTTAACGGGGTACAGCCAAATATGCAGAAGCCATTTTGCTAAGCCGGCACTTACTCAATCGTCCTTTTTAATTACAGTAATTTCACCGTTTTTCTCAAGCACGGCGTACTTGATATCCTCCAGTTTCTCAACATTATTATTGCGGCCGGCCATTAAAATATCGTTTACTGTAATGGAAGATTTTTTCATGTGGTCCTCATACAATTCACCATCTTTTACAATTATGATCGGAACACCATCTAAAATTTCTTTTGCCCTTCGGGAAGAACTCATAACGTGTGATGTAATTATATTTAACAGAAGTAGAGTAGATGCAAGTACCAAACCATTTGCCATAGAAAAATCTCCACCGCTGAGCATATAAAATACTGTTGCGGTAAGCAGGTTCATCAGTACAAAATCAAGCATCGTCATTTCCTTGATAGCGCGCTTGCCCACCACGCGAAACACAATCATAAAAAAAACAAATGCCACAACAGCTCTTAAAACAGATTCCATATATATTTTTAGTAAAAAATGTTTTAAGGATAAATAAATTGGGAAAGCAATACAGAAGGCCCGTGTATAACACCAAGCTGACCTTTGTAACTCCATGGCTTTGAAGGTTTTTGCACGAATGTTACCAGCAAAGTTTTTTCATGTTCAGGCGCCAGAAATTTAAAAACAGTTTTATCGGCAAGTAATTGCATTTCTATAGGTTGCGGATAAACTTTTTCTACATCAACATCATCATAAAATTTTCGGTCAATCCAAAGGTTTAACGTATCGCTTATACTGGTTTTTTTCACAAGTACCCGCATTGGTTCTGGCCTGTTGAAGCGCAAATAATGCTGATATTCAACGACTAAATTGCCGCTTTTATCACTTACAGAACGTTTGCTTATAGGGCCACGTCCAGTTCCGCCAATGGCCGCCCAAACTACAACTAAACCTAAAATCCCCCAGACGACTTTTTCTATCAGCCAGAATTTCCGCTGCACTTTCATGTTGGTTGAACTCTCCACATCGTGCGGCTTTCGCTTTTCACTCATAATATAAATTAGGTTTATTTAATAAGTGACATTTAAAGCTTATTGTTTAGTATCATTTTACTGTTTTATCCACAGAAGACCATACAAATTCCCCATAATTCCCCATTTAAAA
>DAIUCM010000076.1:0-18913 GCA_036846145.1 Bacteroidota bacterium | reverse complement strand
GATCAGTGATCAGTGATCAGTAACCAGTGATCAGTAACCAGTTATCAGTGATCAGTTAATTGTTTAGCGTGATTTTCCATATATAATGATCTCAAAAAATGCTTTAAATTGGTTTATAATATGCTGAAAAACATTGGAATTGACTTAGAGCAGCATTAAAATTACTAACTATTCGCCATTCACTTGTAATGGGTTTTAACCCATTGATTTATATCCATCTCCACATTTGCACTTTCCATACTTTTATAATTCGTAACTTTGCGGCTGTTTACATATATAATATTGTAAAAAAATACTTTAAGCAGGCCTTATTAATGTTACAATTTTACAATATTTCAATTTTCAATTAAAAAAAGTCCCAGAAAGGGCAGTAACTATCAGCTCGGGCGGAATCCCGGGAAACTGAAGTTGGAAGGTTTATCCAAATCTTTCAATTTTACAAATACTTAAAAATGAGTAAAATAGTAGCAATTGTTGGCAGGCCTAATGTAGGTAAGTCCACACTTTTTAACAGGTTAATAGGCGAGCGCCGCGCCATTGTAGATGATATGAGCGGTGTAACGCGTGACAGGCATTATGGCGTAGCGGAATGGATTGGCAAAGAATTTATAGTTGTAGATACCGGCGGCTATGTAGCACACTCTAATGATTTTTTTGAAACTGCCATCCGCAAGCAAGTAGAAATTGCCATTAGCGAAGCAGATCTTTTAGTATTTCTGGTAGATGTTACGGTAGGTATTACAGATGAAGATGAAGCGTTTGCAAGCGTACTCCGCAAAAGCAACAAGCCGGTTTTAATGGTAGCTAATAAAACCGATAATTTCGACCGCGCTTATGATGCGAATGTTTTTTATAAATTCGGTTTTGATGAGCTGTTCACCATTTCTTCAATAAACGGATCAGGTACAGGCGAGTTTCTTGACAGAGTAGTTGAACTGATTGAAGCGGAACCAGAGAAAGAAAATCCGGATGACGCTTTACCAAAATTCTCTATTTTAGGAAGGCCGAACGTTGGAAAATCTACCTTGCTGAATGCGCTGATAGGAGAGGAGCGTAATATTGTTTCCAACATTCCCGGTACCACGCGCGATACCATCCATACGAAATATAATAAGTTTGGCAAGGAATTTTTACTGATTGATACAGCCGGTGTTCGTAAAAAATCAAAAGTATCGGAAGATATTGAGTTTTATTCAGTAATGCGTGCATTGAAAGCCATAGATGATGCTGATGTAGTTTTTATTGTTATTGATGCACAGGAAGGTTTCGAATCTCAGGATATGAACCTGTTTAACCTGGCAAAAGATCGCCGTAAAGGAATAATTATTTTGGTAAATAAATGGGATCTTGTACAAAAGGATACCAAAACTGCCAAGGAATACGAAGAGAAAATAAAAGAGAGAATTGCGCCGTTTACAGATGTGCCTATCCTGTTTATTTCTGCTTTGGATAAAACACGTATTCATAAAGCATTGGAGCTAGCTTTGGAAGTTGCAGAAAACCGTCATAAACGTATTCCGACTTCAAAACTTAACGAAGTAATGCTGGAGATCATAGAGAGAAATCATCCGCCGGCAATAAAAGGAAAGTTCGTAAAAATAAAATACGCCACGCAATTACCTACAAAAACGCCGTCATTTGCATTCTTTGCCAATCATCCTCAGTACATTAAGGAGTCTTATCAGAGATATATTGAGAACCAATTGCGCGAGCATTTCAACTTTAAAGGTGTACCGATTTCAGTTTTTTTTAGAAAAAAATAAAAAAAATTTGCAGGACCGAAATTTTTGTTAATTTTGTGCCGTTCAAAACAGATTTCCTCAAGTTACTAAATGAAAAAATTCCTTTACATCACTATCCTGCTTGGCTCTGCATCATTATTCGCATGCCAGGGTAATGAAACAGGCGGCCAGGTTGAAGAACAGCAGGATACCGAGCAGCATGATTCATTTAAGAACAGCATACTTGACGAGGCAGACCGCGCTTTAAGCACAGGCGATACTACATTTATGCCGGCAGATTCGGCAGGTACAATGAAAAAATAATTTTTCTGCCAGTCTTATAATCACCTCCTTTCGGATTTTACAACCACAATAAAACTTAAACATTAAAATCTTTAACAAAATGAAAAAAGTATTCGCTTTAGTAGTACTTGCTGGTTCACTTTCTTTTTACGCTTGCGATAATAACGCAACTCACAATGATGGCGATAATGGTGCTGATACAACCACTATCAATAACGATGTGAACGTTACCACTCCAGATGCATCTACAATGGATACTGGCAATGCTGGCGGTACTATGGGTGCTGACACTGCTGCTACAGGAACTGGCGCTGGTACAACTGGTACTGGTACTAACAACACAACTGGAACAACTCCTCCTGCACACTAATCAGGATAGTTTTTCAAGATTAAAAGGAGCGAGGGTTTTCTCGCTCCTTTTTTATTTTTATAGCATTATAAAGCATTTTTTACAAAGCTTATATATGGAAGCTGTAAATATTTTTAGTAAATGCAACTAATTTAGCTTTATATACGTAGAAATATTTCCTTAAATTTGCAGTCTTATTTTTTTAACTAATAATCTTTTCATGACAGTTGCAACCG
The DNA here is from genome assembly GCA_036846145.1 of Bacteroidota bacterium. Lineage (GTDB taxonomy): Bacteria > Bacteroidota > Bacteroidia > CAILMK01 > CAILMK01 > DAIUCM01. Next base: position 16,304 of record DAIUCM010000076.1, on the reverse strand, counting down.
ATCAAGAACAGCAAACGATTATAGATTCTTTAAAAGCAAAAGGTAACAACCGCCTGCACTGGAATCTGACACCTGCAGAGCTTGTGGAACAAGCTATTTTGCACGGCGAAGGCCAGCTGGCCGATAATGGCGCACTTGCTGCAGATACCGGTAAATTCACCGGCCGTTCTCCAAAAGATAAATTCATTGTTGCAGATGAAATAACCGAAGATTCAGTTTGGTGGGGAGATATTAACATAAAATTCGATTCCAGGAAATTCGATTTGCTTTATGATAAAGTAGTTGACCATTTAGCAAATAAAGAACTTTACATACGTGATGCTTATGCCTGCGCTATGCCGGAGTATAAGTTAAATGTTCGTGTAGTAACTGAATCTGCTTACCAGAATTTATTCGCATATAACCTTTTCCTTCGTCCAACGGCCGAAGAACTGAAGAGCTATGAGCCTGACTGGCATGTAATTGCCGCGCCTAGTTTCCATGCTAATCCAGAGGTAGATGGTACGCGCCAGGCCAATTTTGCTATCGTAAACTTCACCAGGAAAATGATTCTTATTGGCGGAACCGGTTATACTGGCGAAATCAAGAAAGGTATTTTTTCAGTTCTTAACTTCGTATTGCCACACCAGCACAATGTATTATCCATGCACTGCTCTGCAAATATTGGCAAACAGGGCGATACCGCTATATTTTTCGGATTATCAGGTACTGGTAAAACTACATTATCATCAGATCCTGAAAGAAGGCTGATTGGTGATGACGAGCATGGCTGGACAGAAGGCAATGTATTTAATTTTGAAGGCGGCTGCTACGCTAAAGTAATCAACTTATCAGCAGCGCATGAGCCGCAGATTTACAATGCCATAAAGTTTGGTTCTTTGCTGGAGAACATCAATTTTGTTGAAGGTACACGTCAGCCGGACTATGAAGATGGTTCGAAAACTGAAAATACACGCGCAGCGTATCCAATTCATTATATCGATAATGTAGTAGAGCCATCAGTTGGTACTACACCAAAAAATATATTTTTCCTTACTGCCGATGCGTTTGGCGTACTGCCTCCTATTTCGCGCTTAACAAAGGAGCAGGCAATGTTCTATTTCATATCTGGTTATACCGCAAAAGTTGCAGGTACAGAGGCCGGTGTATTAGAGCCTTCACCAACTTTCTCTGCATGTTTCGGGCAGGTTTTCCTTCCGCTTCACCCTACCAAATATGCCGAAATGCTTGGTGCTAAGCTGGAGGATAGCAATGCGAAAGTTTGGCTGATCAATACAGGCTGGACTGGTGGATCATATGGTGTTGGCAAGCGTATGAGCCTTCCGCATACACGCGCTATGATTAACGCTGCATTAAATGGCGAGCTGGACAATGTAGAATTTGTAAAAGATGAGATTTTTGGTCTTGAGGTTCCATCAAGCTGCCCGAATGTACCATCAGAAATTCTTATACCAAGAAATACCTGGGCTGATAAAGATGCCTTTGACGCGAAAGCACGCGAGCTGGCAGGTTTCTTCAATAAGAACTTTGAGAAGTACGCAAGCTTTGCAAACGATGAAATTAAGCAGGCTGCACCAAAAGTTAACTGATTATTAACAGCATACAGAAAAGCGGAGCGTTAAATACTCCGCTTTTTTTATTTTATACTTCAACAAAAACCATTTACAGTTATTTGAGTACATAATGGAAGCAAAAGTCTGCGTTTTATTGCCTGTTTACAATGCCGAGGATGCTATAGCAGATGTTTTGGATTCTATCTTAGCACAAACTTTTAAGGATTTCAGAATTCTTGTTGTAGATGATGCCTCTACGGATCGGACTGCCGAAATAATCAGGAATTACAAATCACAAAAGCTTGATGTACTCCGATTCAAGGAAAAAATAGGAATTGTAAATGCGCTCAACTGGAGCCTTTCAGAAATTGTTGAGCCTTATGTTATCCGCGCTGATATTAATTTTCTTTCGGATAAAAACAGGTTCCAGATTCTGTTCGATTACATGCTTGCGAATCCTGAAGTTGGCGTTTGCGGTAGTTTAGTTTCGGAAACTGAAGAGGCTGTTACATATAATTCAGTTGCACAGCTAACTGTAAAAAGCCACAATGAAGTTGCCGCGCAGCTCTTGTTACAGAATCCTTTCGTTCGGGGAAGCATGATCATGAAATCCGCCGTTTTACAACAAAAAGGTTTCAGGCTTAACGATAAGTATAAGCAGATGGAAGATTATGACCTTTGGTATCGCATGCGGAACCATACAAAGTTTGCTGTAATAAACCAACCGCTTGTGTTTTACAGGAAAGGCAGCGCAAAGCATGCCGAAGGCTTGTATTTGCATTATCGTTCCGAGGCTTTATCTTTTTACCTGGAAAAGCTATTACAGTTTGGAATTAAACCAACCGACAGAGAGCTTAGGGTACATATAGATCTGGCAGATATTTCTAAGATCAAAAAAATAAGTAACCCGCTGGCATATAAAGAGTGGATAGAAAAGCTGAAAAGCCAGAATGACAAGCTTAATTTTTTTCCACACGAAGCGTTTAACAGTTTCCTGGATAAGAAATGGGTAGATTTTTTCGGTGTTGTATTAGATAAAAAGAACAAGCGTATAATAGAATATATGCGCGCAGATGGTAAATCCCGTTTCGAAATCGCGCGTTTCATATTAACACATCGTTTAAGGCAGCTTTTTAGCTGATCCACGCAGCTTTGTATATATACATAGTGCAAAAAATACTTTACGTAAAGCTAATACAATGGCGTTGGCTATCTGTATTGAAATTTGTATTTTTGCACTAAATTTCTATTAATGCCCCGTATATTAATTTTTTTAATACTGGTTGTTATCTGTTCCGGCTACAGCAGTGTAAGCGCGCAGATATTGCCATCTTTTGGTAATTCAAGAACCGGAACTTCGGGCATGCAGTTTCTGAAAATCGGGCCAGATGCCCGCGGAGCAGGTATGAGCGGCACTTTTCATTCGGTAGTGAATGATGTTTCGGCTTTGTACTGGAACCCTGCCGGTATTACACATGCCGATACCCAGCGTTACCAGATGCAGTTCGGGCAAACGCAGTACTTCGCAAAAGTGCGCATGTCATACGGCGGGTTTGTTTATCGCGCTTCACCATATCGTTTCTGGGGGTTTCATTTAATTGATTTGCATACGCAGGATATGCCGGTTACTACGGAATGGGCGCCTATGGGTACAGGGCAGACTTATCGTGTAAACAACACCGCGCTTGGTATTTCGTATGCGCAGGTTTTAACCGATAATTTTAGCTTCGGCCTTACTGGAAAATACGCTTATGAAGGCATTGCAGGCATAAACACACACAATGTTTTGTTCGACCTTGGTTTACAATACTATGTTGGCTGGCAGGATATCCGCTTCTCCGTTGGCTTAAATAATTTCGGTATCAATGTGCAGCCAACCGGTACAATAAAAATACTTTCATTAAGAGGCGAAGAAGAAAAAAACTCGTTTGAATCGTTTTCAGCACCTGCGCTTTTCCGTGTTGGCGTAGCGAAGGATTTTATCAATAAAAATGATCACCTGATTACCGGCGCTGTACAATTAAATCATCCGACAGACAATAACGAAACCTTTGGCCTTGGCGCGGAATACAGCTTTAAGAAACGCTTTTTTGCGCGCTCCGGTTATGAATTCGGGCAGGACGAAAAAGGCTGGCCGAGCCTTGGCGCAGGCGTTAAATGGCAGCGCTATTTTGGCAACCTGCAGCTCGATTACAGTATTAACAATAAGCGTAATTTAGGTAACATACACAGAATTACTTTAGGTATTAGCCTTAAATAAATTTCTTTAATGAAGCGATACGGTTTCCATATATTCCTTTGCCTGCAAATGCTTTTGCTGCAAAGCTGCGCGTTTATTTTTGGCACCAAGCAAGATGAAACCGTTGAGGAAATTTTTAAAGAAGGCGCAATTGATCCGAACCTGGTGCCGGATGCGGTTGGTTATGTGCCAATTTTACCGGTATGGAATTTTTTCTCGAACCCGGTAGATGTGTATGTAGGCTACGATGAAATGGTTTATGTTGTAGATGATAATGGCTTAAATATTCTCGACCAGAAAGGCCAGCTGCACCGTACCATAAAAATACCTGGTGCAAAGGAGGTTATCCAGGATCGTAGAATACATACTTACGTAATAGGAAAGGCAAAAGTTAAAATTGGCAGCCAGGATTATGATTTGCCAGCCGTTTATCATATAATCAACGCGGCATCTAACATGGAGCCGGTTTTTGTGGATACAATTATCCACCCTTTTTCCGATGTATCCAGGCGTAACATTTCATTCCGGAACGAAGACCTGCAGGTTGAATTTACCGGACTCGCTACACGCCACGATAATGTGCTGTACGTTTCAAGAAGAGGGCCGAGGAATGATCCCGCTTCTACCGCAAGGCCAGATAATACTGTTTTGTTTTTTAGCCCTGAAGGCGAAAATATTGGTTACGCACTGGGCCTTAACCCATCCACGCCAACATTAAAATCGGCACTGGATATAAGCAGTATTGCCACATTTTCAACGCCGCCGCAGCGAATTTTTGGTGTAAGCGAATCGCACGATTTTCTGCTGGCACAAGCCGACCAGACCAGGAATATAGAGTTCAGGGTTTTATGGATCAAGGAAAATGCTGATCCGGACCAGGGCGTAAGTTATACCGAAAATACTGCCTTGCTAAACCGCGATACCGCAAGGGCAGAAAGATTTTTATACGATTCCTACAGGTTCAAAAATCCGCAGGATGTTTTCGCAGCTACAGATGCCGCCGGTTTTATTTTTGTGGTTGATGCTACGCTGGATTCCTTATACCAGTTTACATCGCAGGGATTTGAAGGCGTAAATCCGCCCGCCAATACCAGGTTCCGTAAAAATATACGTGTATCATTTGGTGGTCGAGGCAACGGTCCTTTCCAGTTCAACCAACCAAGCGGAGTTTGTTATTTCAACCGTACCGTGTATGTAGCCGATAAAGGCAACAACCGTGTTATGCGCTACAGGCTCAGTACAGATATAGAGTAGCAAAATGCGTTAATGCGTCAATAGTTTGCCCTTGTATGCATTGTAAATTCTGTCTCCTGTATTCTTACTTCTTACTTCTCACTTCTCACTTCTCTTTCCTAAAAAGCGAACCATTTTCCGTAACTTTGCGCTATATATAAGTTAGTGAAAAAATACTTCAACATACAGTAAATGAGCAGGAACGGAAGAGTTTTGGTAGCAATGAGCGGCGGTATTGACAGTACGGTAGCGGCTGTTATGCTTAAAGAGCAAGGCTACGAGGTAATTGGCATTACCATGAAAACCTGGGACTATGAGAATTCCGGCGGTTCAAAAAAAGAAACCGGCTGCTGCTCTCTCGATTCAATTAATGATGCCCGCACCATTGCCGTTCAGCATGGCATACACCATTTTATACTTGATATTAGAGATGAGTTTGGTGATTTTGTAATTGATAATTTTGTTGATGAATATATGGCCGGCCGCACGCCGAATCCATGTGTTTTATGCAATACGCATATAAAATGGCAGGCTTTGCTTAAACGTGCAGATAAGCTTGACTGTGAGTTTATTGCAACAGGCCATTACGCGAAAAGCAGGTTCGAGAATAACCGTTATATTGTTTCAAAAGGGCTCGATGCAAATAAAGATCAGAGCTATGTTTTGTGGGGCTTGAGCCAGGAAAGTCTTGCCCGTACTATGCTGCCCTTAGGTAAATATCATAAAACCGAGATAAAGGAAATTGCCCTTGACTGGGGTTATGATGAGCTAGTTAAAAAAAGTGAAAGTTTCGAGATTTGCTTTATTCCTGATAATGACTACCGCAGCTTCCTGAAACGTAAGGTGGACGGTTTGGAGGCATTGGTAGAGGGCGGTGAATTTGTGATGACCGATGGTACTGTTGTGGGTAAGCACAGAGGATATCCTTTTTACACCGTTGGCCAGCGCAAAGGATTGGATATTGCTCTGGGAAAGCCGGTTTTTGTGGTAGAGATTGATCCTGCAAAAAACAGGGTGGTTTTAGGCGAGCAGCAGCACTTGCAAAGGCGCGGAATGCTGGTGAAAAATCTCAACTTACAAAAATACGCAAGTATAAACGGCCAGATGGAAGCGCTTACCAAAGTGCGTTATAAAGATGCCGGCGCAATGAGCATGATCTCTCAGCCGGATGCGAATACCATTAAAACCGAATTTTACCATGGTGTAAATGCAATTGCGCCTGGCCAGAGCGCCGTTTGGTACGAAGGCGATGATGTTATTGGCGGCGGTAACATTTACAAAAGCTATGATGTAGAAGAATAAAGATATTTTCTTTTCTTTGCGCTCCAAACCTTTAGTACGGCTCAGGGGTTTCACAATCATAACATTTAATTTGTATGCTACCGAAAAATAAATTTCCATATATAATTCGCTGTAAAAATACCTTCGCTTTATTGGCTCTTACGCTTGTAGTGCTGTCTGGCGGATCATGTAAAAAAGATGACCCGGTTATAAGGCCATCGCACGAAAGATATTACCCGCTTGAAAAAGGCATGTGGCGCGAATATCTTGTAGATTCAACCGTTTTCAGAGGAAGTACTTTTTATCCGAACGATTCGATGCAGTTTGCGGTGCGTGAAGAGATAGACTCAACTTTTATTGACAAAACAGGTGCTTTGAATTATATTATACGTACTTATTCACGCGAAAATGAGAATGGTAACTGGAATTTAAGATATGTTTCAGCTGCAAAGGTCAATGAAATGCGCGCTGAGCTGCTGTATAATAACGACAGGTATGTGAAGCTGATTTTCCCGGTTGTAAGCGGCCAGGGCTGGAACGCGAACATTTATAACGATGAGGATCCGGAGAATGAACGGAAATCGAAATACCTTACAGCCCACCAGCCGGCTACAATTAACGGCCGTAGTTTTGATTCTACCTTAACGGTTGAGGTACAAAACCATACCGATGCGATATTTTATGAGTTTGAAACCGAGCAATATGCAGCAGGAGTTGGTTTGATACAGCACATTTGGGAGGAATTAGAAACGCAGCCCGACCCGGATGATAAAACGAAGTTTGTTCGCCGCGGCCATCTTTATAAAAAAATATTAACTGCTTACGGAAGGAAATAATTTGATGTTATTTGCGCGCATATTTTTAGTTTTAACAATACTTCTGCCATATATACTATCGCCGCAAAATGCTTTAGCGCAAGCCACTGTTAAGCAATACACCATTTATTTAACCGATAAGGCCGATAACACTTACTCGCTGAGCCGGCCGCACGAATTTTTATCGCAGCGCGCGTTAGATCGCCGCCAAAGGCAGGGTATTTCGCTCGATGAAACAGATCTGCCGGTTTCACCAAAATATATCAACGCGTTGCGAAAAGATGGCTACAAGGTTATTTTTACATCGGCCTGGAAAAACACGGCAACTGTAGAAACAACCGATACGCTTTTTGAGCAAAAGGCGAAAAAATATCCCTTTGTAAAAAGTACAACCCGTGTTTTTAAAAGATCTCAGCTCGATCATAAAACCATACAGCTTACTAATACTGCACAAACAGCCAGGTACAGCCAGCAAAATTATGGAAGGTCGTACAGGCAGATACAGATCCATAATGGCGATGAATTACACAAACTAGGCAACCTTGGCCAGGGAATGCAAATTGCAGTTATTGATGCAGGCTTTTGGAAGGTTGATACTTTGCAGGCTTTTCGGGAGTTAAGGAAAAGGAACGGTATTTTGGGCACTTACGATTTTGTTGCCGGTAATGACAGTGTTTATGAAGATGCAACCCACGGCATGTACGTTTTGTCGGTTATTGCGGGCAACCTGCCCGGTAAGCTGCTGGGTACGGCGCCGGAAGCAAACTATTACCTGCTGAGAACGGAAAACGGCAGCTCGGAGCTGATCGCTGAAGAGCATGCCTGGATTGCCGCCGCTGAATGGGCTGACAGTGCCGGTGCAGATGTTATCAATTCATCTTTAGGCTATTCGCTTTTTGATGATCCGGCCATGAACCACACTTACGCTGATATGAATGGTGAAACCACACCAATAAGTAAAGCGGCCAGTATGATTGCAGGCAAAGGGATGATTTTGGTTAGCAGCGCAGGCAATTCGGGCGCCGGGGCATGGCGTTATATTACATCGCCGGCCGATGCTAAAGATATACTTGCCGTGGCAGCGGTAGACTCGCTTGGCAAAGTTGCAAGATTCAGCTCACGCGGCCCCAGTTACGATAAGCGCGTAAAGCCCGATGTTGCAGCCATTGGCGTACAAACCATTGTGGCCGGCGCTACCGATGGCGATGTAATTGGCTCAAACGGAACCTCGACAGCTGCGCCTGTTATAACCGGCCTGGTAGCATGTTTATGGCAGGAGTTCCCTATGCGCACAAGTTTTGAAGTTATGGATGCGGTGCGCAAAAGCGCCTACCTTTACAGCAACCCGAATGATTCGTTCGGCTACGGGATACCGGATTTTAGCCTGGCCCGTGTTATTCTAAAGAATAAAACTTTCGGCAGCCAAAACTATATTTCGCAGGTTTATCCAAATCCGTTTATTAACAGCTTTACCGTTGCCTTTTTTACTGAAAAATCTCAATTGGCGCAGCTCACAATTGTAGATGCAATGGGAAGGGAAATTTGGCGGCAGCCGTTACAAACCGTTGCTAACGAAATGAGTAAAATTACCGTGAAGCCACAAGTATTTTTACCGCAGGGTGTATATGTAGTTGTTATTCATTTAAATGATATGGCGCTCACAACCAAGCTGGTAAGAGATTAGATTCCCGGCGCGGGTGTAGCAGGCTTATATTTATGTGTAATTCTTGTACAGCAAAGTATTTTTTGCGTTAAGTTTATATGGCGCTTTGGCTTATGTAACAATGGTTCGGCATTATAATCACTTATCAAAATTCAAAACCGATTTTGCGCAACGCATCTCGCAATTAATAGCTATTTTCGCGGTAAATTTTTGTTCAAAATGTCAGCTAACGAAAAAGTAAAGTTACTTATAATAGGTTCAGGGCCTGCGGGTTACACAGCAGCAATTTATGCTGCCCGTGCGGAATTAAAGCCGGTAATGTACACAGGTATGCAGCCAGGCGGCCAGCTTACAATAACTACCGATGTTGAAAATTATCCGGGTTTCCCTGATGGATTAATGGGCCCGCAAATGATGGAGCTTTTCCGCAAGCAGGCAGAAAGGTTCGGTACTGATGTTCGGTTCGGGATGGTTACAAGCGTAGATTTTAGTTCTTATCCGCATAAAGTTACGGTTGATGAAGAAAAGGTAATAGAAGCAGAATCTGTAATTATATGTACCGGCGCAACAGCTAAATGGCTGGGGCTTGAAAGCGAACAGCGACTCAATGGGCATGGTGTTTCGGCATGCGCGGTTTGCGATGGCTTTTTTTACCGCGGGCAGGAAGTAGCTATTGTGGGCGGCGGCGATACAGCAGCGGAAGAAGCATCATACTTATCAAAAATTTGCAAAAAGGTGCATATGCTTGTAAGGCGCAACGAGCTCCGGGCATCTAAAGCCATGCAGCAGCGCGTTTTATCTTTGCCGAATATAGAAATGCATTGGGATACCGAAACAGTTGAAATACTTGGCGACCATGGTGTTACCGGCGTTAAAGTGCGTAATGTGAAATCGGGTGAAGAAAAAACATTGGATATACAAGGCTTTTTTGTAGCCATTGGCCATACGCCTAATACCGAAATATTCAAAGGCCAGCTGGATATGGATGAAACCGGTTACCTTAAAACAATTCCTGGTTCAACATGCACAAATGTTAAAGGCGTATTTGCTGCGGGTGATGTTCAGGACCATGTTTACCGCCAGGCAGTTACGGCTGCAGGAAGCGGCTGTATGGCTGCGCTGGATGCGGAACGATTCCTGGTTGCTCGCGAAACACATACAGAAGAAGATTGATTTGAAACTCTAATTTTGTGAAGATTAAATGTATTCAGTCGCCGCAAAATACTTTGCTATAAAAATAAAGTGAGTTATATGAATCTCGGTGAATTAGCATTCATAATTCGAAAATTTAATTCGTAATCAGAAAAAATGTCTATTATACAAGCCATTATCCTTGCTATTGTTGAAGGTTTAACTGAATTTTTGCCCATTTCATCAACCGGGCACATGATTATTGTTTCCTCACTAATGGGAATTGCCAAAGAAGATTTTACCAAAGTATTTGAAGTAGCTGTACAACTAGGTGCAATTATGGCGGTTGTGGTGCTATATTGGAAAAAGTTTTTCCAATTCGATAAATGGGAATTTTATGTAAAGCTGATGGTTGGCGTTTTGCCTGTTTTGCTTTTTGGTTATCTATTTAATGATCTGATTGATAAAATGCTTGGAAGTCCGGTTGTAGTAGCTTGCAGTTTATTGTTTGGTGGTATTGTACTTGTATTTATTGATAGAATTTTCAAACAGCCACTTAATAAGCCAAATGATATTTTTGCAACTGAAGTAACCCAAAGTGAATTGATTGAAGCAGATGACAAACTTACTTTCAAAAAATCTTTGATGATTGGCTTGTGGCAGATCATTTCAATGATACCAGGCGTGAGCAGAAGCGCTGCATCTATTATTGGTGGAATGCACCAAAAATTAACTAGGAATTTCGCAGCAGAATTTTCATTTTTCCTTGCTGTTCCTACTATGTTTGCAGCAACAGGTTATACACTTTTTTTAAAGAACTGGGGAACCGAGGAAGCGAAAATAAGAGGTTACGAACTTCTTACATCATCTTCTGAAAATATGATAGCGTTGATCATTGGAAATGTTGTAGCATTTATAGTTGCGATAATTGCTATCAAAACATTTATTTCTTTACTTACAAAATACGGTTTTAAGTTTTTTGGATATTACAGAATTCTTGCAGGTCTGTTAGTTTTAATTCTTATTCAGCTTGGGATAATATCGTGAGGCTGTAAAGTATTTTTCGCCGATATAATATATGCCTCATTTTATAATTTTTAGGCTATAATATTTTTATGTTAATTCCTGCGCACAAAACGCGGGAAGGCCGGTTTTTGTAAGCATGTGTTTGCTACCTTTGCAGCACGAAAAAAAGCCGTGGCTTATTTTCCCCATTTATTAATTATTACAAACATGTAAGCGTAAAAGGTTTATGCAAGTAAGCGGTATTACCCCCGAAATTCAGGTACTGGTAAGCCAGAGGCAGCATGATGAGCTTCGGGAGATACTGAATACATGGCAACCCGGCGAGCTTGCCGAGCTTATAGAAGAGTTTGAAGATGAATCGGACCAGTTTTGTATTTTTAATGCGCTGCCGCAAACTCTCGCCGCGCAAACTTTCGAATATTTAGATCTCAGTTTCCAGAAAAGTTTATTAAAAACACTTAGTTACGGCAGGCTGGCAGGTATCCTTAACGAAATGGCGCCCGATGACCGTACCGCCCTGCTCGAGGAGCTTCCGCCAATAACCGTTACGCATTTATTAAGCCTTTTAACGCCGAAGGAACGCTCAGTTGCATTATCGCTGCTGCATTATCCGGAATACAGTATTGGCCGTATCATGACGCCTGAGTTCATTGCCGTACGGGAAGGCTGGACGGTAAAGCAGGCGCTGGATTACATACGCCGTTACGGCCAAAACAGTGAAACCCTGAACGTAATTTATGTTGTTGACGATAAAGGTTTTTTGCTTGATGATATTCGTGTAAGGGAATTTTTGCTCGCGCAGCCCGATATGAAGGTGAGCGACCTGATGGACAACAGTTTTACCTCACTGCTTGTAACCGACGACCAGGAAACAGCTGTTGCCGCTTTCGCCAAACTAAGCCGTGTTGCACTACCGGTTATTGATACGGAAGGCATAATGGTAGGCATTGTAACTATTGATGATGCCATGGAAGTTGCCCAGGAAGAAGATACCGAAGACATACAAAAACTGGGAGCGGTAGAAGCGCTTGAAAACCCGTACCTCGATGTTTCTATTTTTGAGATGGTAAAGAAGCGTGGTGTTTGGCTGGTAATATTATTTTTAGGTGAAATGCTTACAGCTTCGGCAATGGGTTATTTCGAAGATGAAATTGCGAAAGCTGTTGTACTTGCCTTGTTTATACCCTTAATTATATCGAGTGGGGGAAATACAGGCTCACAGGCGGCAACGCTGGTTATACGCGCCATGGCCCTTGGTGAAGTAACACTTAGCGACTGGTGGCGTGTTATGCGCCGCGAAATAATTTCCGGTATAATGCTGGGTACCATACTGGGTATTATTGGCTTTTCACGCATTGCGCTCTGGTCAACTTTCTCCGATATCTATGGCGAACACTGGTTTCCGCTGGCGCTTACTGTAGGCTTTTCGTTATTAGGCGTTGTGCTTTGGGGTACTTTGAGCGGATCTATGTTTCCTTTAATACTTAAAAGATTTGGATTGGATCCTGCTACTTCATCGGCGCCGTTTGTTGCCACATTGGTTGATGTAACCGGGCTTATTATTTATTTCACCCTGGCCATGTTCCTGTTAAGAGGCACGATGCTTTGATGAGAAGTGAGAAGTGAGAAGTTAGAAAATATATCTCAGCACTTATAAATAGCCTGAAATAAACACTGTAAGAGTTAAAAATAATATAACCTAAGCAGAGGCCTAAGATTAATATGATTGCCGAATGATCATGATTATTGATCATTGATTATTGATCATTGATTATTGATCATTGATTATTGCTCATTACTCAATAGCGCTAATAATTGCCCATATAGCATGTACATTAAAAATACTTTGTTATTTTTGGGCAATATATTCCCGGTTACAAAAAAATCTTAATGAAACCACAAAAAGACAGATGGGGAACGCGCGTTGGTCTCATCCTTGCAATGGCAGGCAACGCGGTTGGCCTTGGTAATTTTCTACGATTCCCTGTACAGGCCGTACAAAATGGTGGCGGCGCTTTCATCATCCCATACCTGATTTGTTTTTTCCTGATGGGTATCCCGTTGTTGTGGATCGAGTGGAGCATGGGCCGCTACGGAGGCAAATTCGGTAACCATTCCACACCATTTATTTTGGAGAAAATGGCCAGGCGAAATTCATTCTGGAAGTATTTTGGCGTTTTTGGTATATTTACCAACGTGGCCGTTGCAGCGTATTACTGCTATATTGAATCCTGGACGCTGAGTTATGTTTTTCATTCCATAGGCCAAACGTTTGTTGGAATGGATATGGGGCAAGTGGCCAGCTTTTTCGGGCAGTATGTTGATATGCGAGAAAGTACATTCGGGATTCCATATGAAGCAGTAGTTTTTTACCTCATTGTTCTTGTGCTGAATATTTACATCCTTTCGCGCGGCTTGAAGGATGGTGTAGAAAAGGCTGCCAAAATTGGTATGCCGCTGCTTATACTGTTTGGTATTATTCTGGCTATACGAGGCCTTACCTTAGGATCAACGGGCGCACCTGCAGGCTGCGAAGATTGTGACGCATTTTTAGGTTTGAATTACCTTTGGCAGCCCCAGTTAGATAGTTTGGCAAACCCAAAAGTATGGATGGCTGCTGCAGGTCAGATATTTTTTACATTATCGGTAGGTATGGGCACTATACAATGTTATGCAGCCTATGTGCGTGAGAATGATGATATTGCGCTTAATGCAATGTCCGCCGGCTGGATGAACGGTTTTGTTGAGGTAGTATTGGGCGCATCTATTGTTATACCAATTTCGGTTGGTTTCCTGGGTTTGGACTGGGTATTGGATAATGTAGGCTTTTCTACCGCTTTTCAAACCATGCCATATCTGTTCCAGCAATGGGGACAGCTTTTTGGCACGCTGGCTGGTGTAATGTGGTTTGGTTTATTGTTTTTCGCGGGTATAACTTCGTCGCTGGCTATGGGAACCCCCTGGATGGGCTTTATGCGCGATGAGTTTAACTGGGGAAGAGTAAAAAGCGCCGTAACCTTCGGTATTATTGTTTTGATTGTTGGCCTGCCTACCGTTCTGTTTTTTCAGAATGGGGTTTTTGATGAATATGATTATTGGGCAGGAACGGTTTCGCTGGTAATTTTCGCGCTGGCAGAAAGTATAATATTCTCGTGGGTTTTTGGAATTAACAATGCATGGGATGAGCTCAACCAGGGCTCTGAAATTAAAATAGCAGGCATTTTTAAGCCGATATTAAAATATATCACGCCTTTATTCCTGGTATTTGTTTTCATAGGTTCGCTAATAACACCAAAAGGTAACGACTGGCTCAACGCATTGAACAACGGCTGGGAACTTGATGAAAGCTCTATCATTGGCAAGCTGCAGCATAAAAGTATAGTTTTTAACAGGGGCTGGTTTGCGGATTATTTTGAGGCCGATACAAAAGGTAAAATTGCTTTCGTAAAGAACCTAGATGATACTGGGCATGATGAGAGCACAAAAGGCTACGAGGTAGGCATATCACAAACTTTACAGTATTATTATGATGATAAGCAACAGAAAGTAAAGCGTGTGCCCGAAAACCTGGCTGAAATTGCCGGCGCCAATATTATTGATTCATCCACTGTTGTAAAAACGTATAGTTTCAGAGCCGATAAAAAAGTACTGGTAAAGCCGGGCGATGAAGTTACGGAAGGCACTAAAATAGCAGAGGGAAGCTTTATAAACAGCACTTTTTACCTGGACCTTGCGCGGATGATACTTGTTGCGCTGTTTGTATTTCTTTGTGTAATTGTTTACAGAGCATCACAACTCAGGAAAAAAATAGGGAGGGAAGATTAATTATGACAGCATCAGCAATATTGGTAATGGTTTCGGTACAATCGCTGTTCATTATTGTAACAGCATACTTCTTTTTAAAAGTGCTGCGTTACAAGCCGAAGCAGGATGACAGTTTTATTGATGAGAACTAAGAGCAAGCCTTCCATTAATTACTTTCAGAATGTACGCATTGCTTTTGTGTAATGAAAGGTGCCATTTAAGTTTGTAGCTGGCTGTTGCGGGCGAGGAACACAACAAAGCATGATGAAAAAAGCAGCAAAGTAACATTTTAAATAATTTCAAAACAGGCGTTTTGGCTGCTTGAAATATAATTGCCGCTCGGCATATATGTACCGTGTAAAAAATGCTTTTTTGGCAGTTAAGTTTTTGGCGAATGCTCATCCAGCTTAAGCAATTCAGCTATTTTTTCAAGCGAATGGCCCAGGTTATAGAAGTAAAAGTCCAGCGCCTTTGCCGAAGCATATATGGTTTGCTCATAAAATGCTTTGTTATTTAAAAGTTTATCAACTAAAATAAAAAGTTCGCTTTCATTCTGCGCTTTTAATGTAAGGCCGGTTTGAGACATGTCACTAAAAACATTCTGGCCTATGGGCAGGCATTGTATCATCGGTACCTTTAAAACAGATGCCTCCATAGCGCACGATGAATCTACCGTTAAAGCTATAATACTTTTGCTTAAGGATTTTATTAAATCGTGTTTAACTATTTCAATGCCGGCTGCATTTAATTGATAGTATTCCGGCCTATCAAATGGATGCAGCTTTAATACGATATTATATTGTGGCCATTTAAGTTTTAATTTATTAAGCCATTGAAGCACGTCATTGTATAATTCAGGTGCGAAAGAAATAGTATTTCCCCAGGGCTGCGCATAGAATGTTATTTGATTATTAAGTTCATTTTGCTTGATAATTCGTGTTTGGTTTAAGCGGTTATAAATACTATCAAAATAAGGGCAGCCTGCCTTTACAATTTCATTAGGATGTGCGTTATACTTTTTAGTCATTTCTAAATAATCTGCTTTTCCCCATGCATAAAATTTTTTAGCAAATATGGGATAATACAAATCTGTTAATTTACCATGCTGTAAAACAATTGTTTCTGCCGCAATTTCTCTGGCGGTTGTAAATAAAATCGATTCCCATATCCAATAATCTACTGCACTTATAATACAATGCTGCTTGCTGAGTATTTTGGTTAAGCCATTGGAAAAATAATAATGCAAAACTGCATAACGCAGAAAGTTTGAAGATAAAAGAGTACTATGCCTTATATTCCGTGTACCAAACCAAATTGAATCTTTAATTGCAAGTAGTAATATCTTGAAAAGCCTGAAAAACCCTGCCTTATAAGGTAATTTTATATTTTCGCATATATATAAACGCTCAAAAATACTTGCAGGCAACAAGCCTTTTAATTTGTTGTAATTATTTGCTGCACAAAGTAGTAAAGGCTTTTTGTTTTGATGCAAAAGCAGTTCAATAACAGGTAAAACAGTTTTTATGAATGATGGATTGTGGCTGACAAATATTATATAC
>DAIUCM010000075.1:0-18956 GCA_036846145.1 Bacteroidota bacterium | reverse complement strand
GTTTAAGCCTTTAAAATTTTTACAAGGGCGATAAATAAAAATAGGGTGTAATATTGCCAAGCAATACATTTAAACCAGCTGATAAGCAAGAAGAAACATTATAATGCCTGTTATTGAAATCATATCATCGAGCGTAAGAACCGGCCGCAACAGCCACCGGGTAGCCCGGTATTTAAAGCAATACATTACCGAAAACGCAATTGGCCATGCAGCAATAATCGATCTGAATGAATATTGTTTTCCGCTTTTTGAAGAGCGATTAAAGTATATGGATAAACCGGGCGAAAAAGTGCTTTCATTCGCAAGCCGAATCAGGAATGCCGATGGTGTAATAATTGTAACGCCCGAGTATAATGGCGGCTACCCTGCCAGTTTAAAAAATGCAATAGACCTGCTGTATGACGAATGGCAGAATAAACCAATTGCGCTTTCAACAGTTTCTACAGGCGCGTATGCAGGTACACAGGTAAGTATGCAGCTTCAGTTTGTACTTTGGAAAATAGGCGCAATTGTTGTGCCTGCAACATTTGCCGTAGCCAAGGTAACCGAAAGCTATGATGAGGATGGAAACGCTCTGGAAAAGGATAAAGCCGATAAATTCGCTGCCAGATTTCTTGGTAAACTAACCTGGCAGATAAACGCAAATAATAAAATGCAATAAAATATATATTAATGAAAATACAGCATTCAGATACTAACGGCGGCATGTTTTATATAGAAGATGGCGGTAAAATGGTTGCCAACCTCGAATATGTTACCGAAACAGGGCAGGAAAATGATATAATGGTAATAACACATACAAATGTTGCCGGTAAGCTGGAAGGGCAGGGTATTGGTAAAAGCCTGGTGGACGAAGCCATAAATTTCGCAAAAAGCAATAATATGAAAATAAAGCCGGTTTGCCCGTTTGCCAATGCCGTAATGCGCAAAAACGGAAGATACGCAGCACTGATGGTTTAACAATAAACATTTTAATTTCCACTCGGCTAATTGTTACAAGTTTTAAAAACACCTTATTTTGCCGCTTTTATAGTGTTAAACTTATCTTTGCAATAAATGTAATTTTAAATTATTTACATGCATGAAATAATAGAACCCGTAGCTTTCCTTGTTCTTGGGCGTGAGGAATCTTTATTCTGCGATGTAAAGGATTTATTGGGCCAGCCATATATGCAGGAGAATAACTGCATACTTAACCTATGCTGCGATTCGAAGAAAATTGATTTTTTTATACAAAAGCTTAACGAGAATATTGTAAAAGTAGCCAACAACTGCGTAATAATAGATGGCCTTTTGCCTGAGCAGCAACTAAAAGATCTTGTAACAGCGCTTAAAGCAAACCAGGCATTCTTATCGCTGCCAATTATTGTACTGGCCGATATACATAATACATCGCTTATAAATTACCTTTACCGGCAGCATGTTTCGGCAGTTGTAGCCCAGCCTTTGCAGCAGATTGCGTTTACCGGCACATTCAAGGTAATTTTAAATTACTGGATTTCCATAGCCAAGTTGCCGCCTTATGCCATTATAAGGGAGAATAATATTTTCTGAAAGCTACATGAAAAGCTTTTTACAAAAATCGCATTAGAAACATTTGCCTAGCAGTTAATAATTTATTTTTCAATTTTCAAAACCTGCTTTCCATATAAGATAAGGTTAAAAAATGCTTTTATTGATAATTTGATAGCAGCCCTGCGAAAACGAAATATAGTAAAATAACAGTTACTTCGGAATGGTACTGCCTAATAGCCTATACCTTAAAATGAAAAATTAAGGTTATAAATACAATTGCAGTTATATGAAAATCGTTTTGATATTAAACAATATTCATCATTATTAAGCATCCTTTCGTATTTTTGTTTTGCCTTAATCTGCAGAGCAAATAAAAATCATTAATGAAGCAGAAGCTTTTTAATTTACTTCCGTATTTTATATTATGCCTTGTGCTTGCCGTAACTTATTTTGTGTGGAGCAACGCTTTTGAAATGCTTTTGGCGCAAAGAAAAGAACGGTTCGATACAAGGATAAAAATGCTTGAAGCTGCTATCAAAGAGCGTCTTGCTATTTATGCCGATGCGCAATATGCAGGTACAGGGCTGTTTTTAAGTTCGGAGCAGGTGACACGTAATGACTGGCGGAAATTTGTAACAGCTTTACATTTGTTAACCCGCTATCCGGGCATAAATGGTATAGGATTCGCAATGCCTGTTTCTCCTGAAGATACCGCAAGTTTTGTGAGAGAAGTAAGAAAAGACGGTGCTCCGGATTTCAGAATTTCTACAAGCAATCCATTTCCCGGCCAGGATTTATATGTAATTAAATATATAGAGCCTATTGAAAAAAATAAAAGTGCACTTGGATATGATATGGGCTCAGAAAGGAGAAGGCGCTTTGCAATGGAGAAGGCCAGGGACCTGGGTGAGCCAGTAATTACCGAACGCGTAACCCTTGTGCAGGACTCCAGTGGCAGCCCCGGTTTTTTAATGTACGTGCCATATTATTCTACCGGTGAAGCACCTGCAACTGTCGAAGAACGCCGCAAAGCCCTTATTGGCTGGGTGTATGCACCTTTTATTGCCAAGGATTTTATGGACGCAATACGCAGAATAAGCCTCCATGAAACACAATCGCTTATACATATTGAGATTTATGAAAAAGAACCTTTTAATACTTCTAACTTAATATACGAAAATAGCGATACCCGTAAAGCTGAAGAATATTTTGCGGTAAATAAAGAACTGGAACTATATAACAATACCTGGAACTTCAGGGTAACGCCAACCCCTGAGCTTTCTGCCTTGTACAGTAACAGGTATTATTGGGTAATTTGGTTAACCGGCGGTTTGTTAGGCTTATCGTTGTTTTATGTTGTGTATTTACTTTCACGTACGCACAGGCACGCAATTGCACTGGCAGAAGATATGACGCTTGAAATAAGGCGTAAAAAAGAAGAACTGCAGCAAAAAAACATTGAGCTTGAACGATCGAACCATGACCTTGAGCAATTTGCTTACGTAGCAAGCCACGATCTGAAAGAGCCTTTGCGTATGGTGAATATTTATACGCAGCTGCTTGCGGAGCGTTATAGTGATAAGCTTGATAATGCTGGTAAAGATTATATAAAGTTCGCAACTGACGGCGCTACACGCATGGGCTCACTCATTAACGATTTGCTGACCTATGCCAGCCTTGGAAACAGTAATTATAGCTGGCAGAATGTAGATATTAATGAAGTAATAAAAAGGGTTAAAAATTTTCTGCATATACAAATAAGCGAAAGCCATGCTGTTATAAATATCAACATCAATATGCCGAAGGTTAAGGGTTCGGAGAATTATTTGCAGAGCCTGTTTCAAAATCTTATTGCTAACGCCTTAAAGTACAGGAAGGATGATATAGCACCGGTGATAAATATCTCTGCCGTAAGAAAAGATGATTTTTGGGTATTTTCGGTTTCCGATAACGGGATTGGAATTGAGAATGAACATTTGGACAAAATATTTATCATTTTCCAGCGCCTGCACCAGAAAAACGAGTATGCCGGTACTGGAATTGGCTTGGCAATTTGTAAAAAAATTGTTGAATTTCATGGCGGTACAATCTGGGCTGAAAGCACGAGAGGGGAGGGAACAACCATTTTATTTACTTTACCCGCAGTAAAAAATAAATAATAACGTAATCATACATGATATTTAAATAATCAATCGTTCGTCAGCTTTTAGCAAAAAATTACTTTGCACGCTGATAATGAGATATTTTAATTACGCGAATTTTGGAGTTGTAATAACACTGGAGAATGATTAATGCGTAAATAAATGCTTGTTCGCGTGCCATGAAACCATTAAATACCTGGCCGAAGCTCTGTAGCTTAGTTCTCACAGGACATTTTAATATGCGCACCATTTATTGCAAATTAACCTTAACCCGGCAATTAATTGCTTGTTTATCAATATTATTTATTAATTTCCATATAAGCTATTGTTAAAAAATGCCTTGTTTCTACTATGGCTTATAAATCATAGCAATTGAAAAGCAACCATTGCTAATTTCCCGCAGCTCAAAAAAATCATTTAACCTTTGTTTAACATTGGGCAGCCTTATATTTTTTAATTCAATTTCCGAGCTCACATAATATTAGTATCCAACCACCTGTTAAAAATAACAGCGCATAAAATCTTTCATAAAAAAGGCGCATTCAGGTTACGATTTAGTAACTGAATTCGCCTTTTTTAAAGCTAAGAATAGCGTTGCTGTTTCTACTTGTTTTTATCGATAAACATTTCGTCAATCAGGTATTTTGCGCCTGCAACTTCCTGGGTTGTCCACAGTACAAAACGTATATCAAGCCCTATCGAACGGCTGTAAGCATCATCCCAGGCATAATCATTAACAGTTGCTTCATAAGCACGGTCGAAGTTCAAGCCAATCAGCTGGCCGTATTTATTCAGTACAGGGCTGCCGGAGTTTCCGCCGCTGGTATCGGTATTATAAAGCATGCTGCTTGGTATATCTTTTAACTTGGCCGAGTAAAATGGCGTTGTCTTGTTCTGCTTATAAACACGCGCCAAAATTTCATTCACCTCGTAATCGTGGCTTTGGCCGCCTTTTTCCAGCATTCCTGCAACTGTGGTCTGCGGCTGGTAATAAGTAGCATCTGCCGGCGAGTAGCCTTTAATATAGCCATAAGTTAAGCGCATTGTGCTGTTCGCATCCGGTATAAACTGCTGTCCCAGTGCAGCCATTCGCGCATCAACATATCTTGGCAGTAGATCATCAAGCTGTGTTTTATATTTAGTTTGTACCGAATCAAGCGCGTAATATTCAGCATACAACCCGCGGCTAAGGTTAAGGAAAGGATCTTTTAATTTAGCTGTTTTCTTGCTGTTGGAGTTAATGAGGCCAATTACATAGCTGCTATCCAGTATTTTACTGCGCCTGGTAGCTTCTCTAACGTACAAATAAACCGTTTGCGGTGTACATTTGGGTGAAAAAACCGATTTTAAAGGCTGTACCGTATTGCCTTCTTTAAACTGGAAACCATCGTAAAGCATTTTGGCCAGGTAAGTAGTATCAAAAGGCATATAAATACGGCTATATTGTGTGCGGAGGGTAGCAATTACATCTGTTTTCAGCTTATTCAGTTTCTCCGCATCATTTTTTACCAAAGCATATTCCTGGTTGTATGAATTTATGGCAGAAGCAATGCCTATAATGGGGCTTTGCGCTGATAACTGGTTGTACCACAGGTATTTGGTATATGATTGACCACTTAGGCTATATAATGAGTCAATACTTTTTATGGTGCGCTGGTAACTTTTTTGCATAGCCGGGTTACTGCCAAGCATGGCCACCAGCTGTTTTTCTTCCTCCAGGCGTTTCCTGTACAAGTCCAGTCCGTTAAGCGATTTAATTTTGCCGGTGAAATTTTTCTGCGTATTGGCCAGCGATTTTATACGCGGCTCCTGTTTTATCATCCATGCTTCGTTGCTTTTACCAAGCTCTTTTATAGTATTGATCTGCCAGCGGAAAAGATCGGCGATATAAGGCAGCTGGTATTTCTGGTGCATCCCTACAAATTCAGCAGGCTGGTTGCGGTATGTGCGGCCAGGGTAACCCAGTATCATTACAAAATCGCCTTCATCAACACCGTTTTCGTTAATATTAAGATGTTCTTTAGGCTCATAAGGTACATTTTTCTGATCGTACGTTGTGCCTTTGCCATCGCGGCTTACATAGGCCCTAAGGAAAGAGAAATCGCCTGTATGCCTTGGCCAGACCCAGTTATCGCTTTCGCCGCCAAACTCGCCAATATTGCGTGCAGGTATGTAAACTATGCGAATATCTTTCAGGGTTTTGTAGCGGAAAAGTATATAATTTTTGCCAGGCAGCATTTCCGAAATCTCAATCTGCATTTCAGGATTTTTTTGCTGTTCCGCTTTTTTTATGTTTGCGATATTTACATCCATAACAGATTTTTTCGCCTGGGCATCCGTAGCGTTTTCAGTTCCTTTCAAAACATCTTCGCTTACATCTTTATGGCTTTCCATAATTTTGCAGGTCAGGCCTTTTGCAGGTAATTCTTTACTGCCGTCTGCCGCCAGGAAGCCCTTCTCTAACAAATTGTTATCGGGTGTGCTATACGGCTGTAAAGTACCGAAAGCGCAATGGTGGTTGGTAAGTATTAAGCCTTTGCCTGAAACGAAAGAACCTGTACAGCCGCCAATTTGTACAACGGCCTGCAGCAAACCGTTGCCATTGGGATTGTAAATTTCGCCTGGCGACATAATAAGGCCGGCTTTTTTCAGCGGCACTTTGTCGATCATGGAAATAGGGTACATGCCGCCATCGGCCAAAGCGCTAACAGCCGTGGCTACGGAAAAGGAAAACGTTAATATTATTTTTCGTATATTCATGCTAAGGTATTTTTGGTGGATGTTATATATGGAAATAAATTACAGGTGTGAAGTTTTAACAATTTTACGGATTAGGGAAGCGATTAACAAATTTTAACTGTTTTATAACTGGTTTGCTTTGGCTTCCAAGGTGCTTAAACTATCAATTATGGCGTTAAAATTACGGTCCAGTATGTTTGGGTGCCGGGTGTAATAATCCATACTACGATAAAACTGTTCTTTCGTAATGGCATGTTTATCAAATATTTGCAGGTACATTTTCTGCACCTGCGGCTTCATTTCCTCCTGCATAAGGCCTTTATCGGTTATATTTGCTTCTGCAATAAGTACTTCTGTTAATACAGCGCGCATTTTTTCTTCAGGTAAAACATCATTCGGTATCTTCGCACCGCTATTGCTGCAGGCGGCAAACAGCAACATTATTACCGCAAATAGTTTTGTAAATAATTGTCTGAAAAAAATTGCCATGTCGTTAAAAGAGAATCTTGAAAATATAAAACAACAGCTCGCGCCACACAAAGTTACGTTAGTAGCCGTTTCTAAAACACATACAGCCGAAAAAATACAGGAATTGTACCATTTAGGCCAGCGCCATTTCGGTGAAAACAAAGTGCAGGAAATGGTTTCTAAATATGAAATTCTGCCAAAAGATATAAACTGGCATCTCATCGGGCATTTGCAGACCAACAAAGTGAAATACATTGCGCCTTTTGTACATCTTATTCACTCGGCAGATAGTGTAAAGCTGATACAGGAAATTGAAAAACAAGGCGCGAAAAATAACCGGGTTATTGATTGCCTTTTGCAGATTTTTATTGCCAGCGAAGAAACAAAATTCGGGATGGATGCAAGCGAAGCCGAAGCATTTTTAGCGGGTGATATATATGGAAACCTAAAAAATGTGCGCATTTGCGGATTGATGGGGATGGCCAGCAATACAGAAAATGAAAACCAGGTTCGAGCAGAGTTTGCGGGACTGAAAAAGCTTTTTGATAAATTTAAAGCGCGGTATTTAGCTAATAAACAAGAGTTTGAAGTTTTAAGCATGGGCATGAGCGGCGATTATATGATGGCCATTGAAGAAGGCAGCAATATGGTGCGGGTTGGTTCCGCTATTTTCGGCGAGCGGAAATACAATTAAGTTATGAGTTATGAGTTATGAGTTATGAATCGATGTCGTTTAGTTGATGTCCCAGCAGAGTCTCCTGAAAGGGACTCTGCGCATTCGGAGCGTTGAAAGCGCAGAGTCCTCTTCGAGAGACTCTGCTGGGACAGAGCTTAATTTAACGGTTTGGATATATTATTTAGTAAAAATGCTTAACTAAAAGCCATTGATTTACTATTCACCATTCAATATCATTTATTTAAGGGAACTGATGTCCCAGCAGAGTCCCTTACAGGAGACTCTTCTGGGACAGAATAGGACAAATTTAGTTTAAATTAAAGTGCACTTTGGCATCAACTGTAACTCGCTAATAAACAAGTTTTTAATCATCTGTTTTTCTCGGTACTCAATACACAATACTTTTGTCCAAATACTTATTTTATTTTAAACATCTCAAAAATTTCAGGATCAATATAGTACTAAAGCATTTTTAGGCATTACCATATATGCAACTTCGCAAAAAAATAATGTTATCATGTAGAATTGCTATCAATGCCAAAATACAATCCGGGTTATATTTAAAAATTTATGAAAGGCATTGCTTTAAAACGCTTTTTACCAGGATTAATATTAAGTAAACCAATTTGTATAGCTTTATTGTACTTGGTATAATTTATTAACCCGATTTGTAAACCGCGTGTAAACTGATTAATATTGGCTAACCCAAACTGCACACCATCATGGTCGCCTAAGTTTAAAATGCCGGCCTGCAAGCCTGCAGAAGCTGCATTGTAACTACGTGAGTAATTTATAATTGCCAGCTGTAATCCGGCCTGTCCGTTAACTACATTAACTACTCCTATCATAGCGCCTTTGGCATATTTTTCCTGGTGAGAATGTATAGCATGGAAATTTATTCCGCCAAGCATTAATCCATCGTGAGACATGGTATAATTAAAAATACCTGCAAGTAAACCAATAGAATGATCCATTATATTTACAGGAGCTAAAGAAATACCTGTAAGAAAACCGCAATTAACGCCAACGCCGGAAATGTTTATACCAGCTAAACCTTCTGACGATAAGAATCCTCCGGTTAAGGCTAAACCATTTATCTCTTCGATATACCCGCCAATTACATTCAAACCAATGCCGTTAATTTTGTCTGACTCGGTATAAACTGCAGCCTGTAAGCCGTTAATCCTGGCGTGGAATTCGTGCTCGCCTTTGCTTCCCCAAACATTTACGTTAATGCCGTTTATTGCTGTGTCCTTTTCAATAAAGCTGAATTTTATTCCATTATATTTCCCGAAAGAACCAAAGCCAATACCAGCATTTTTGCTGCCGATGGAGAAATGCCCGCTCTCTGGTTTGTAATATACTACAGAATCAGCGCCCATTTTAAGGAGCCATTTATCCATATCCCGGTAGAAATAGCCGGAGTTGTATTTACTATTCACTGCATAACCGTAAGGTGTTGTGCCGTTGTTATCAATTGCGTTTATTTCCGCGCCATTATCTATTAATATTCTGGCCATTGTGGTATCGCCCTTGTACGCTGCCGAGTGTAAATAAGTAGTGCCAAATCTTCTCCTTTTATTTACATTGCCGCCATATTTAACAAGCAGTTTCACCATATCCGCATTGCCTTCCATTGCCGCTGTAAATATAGCTGAACTCCTTTTTTTAGGTTTTTCTGCTTTTGCGCCGTTTTTCAGCAGCAGCTCAGCAATTTCTGTATAATTTAAATGTGCGGCCTGAATCAAAGCAGTAGGGTAGGCGCTGTACCTGTTGCTGAAATAGTTGACATTTGCGCCATTTTCTATCAACAGTTTCACCATATCGGTCCGGCCATTTTGCGAAGCAGTAATTAATGCCATCGCTTTTTCTTTACTCCAGTATTTTTGCTTTTTCAGCAGGTAAGCTAACAGTTCTATATCAGCACTTTGTACAGCTGCAGATAAAATTCTGGTATTATGTTTACTTTTTATGGTTGCGCCATTTTCAACCAGGAACTTCACTAAGGGCAAATTGCCCAGAAGCACGGCTGCATATATTGCGGTTTGGCCATTTTTAGGTTTTAAATTAACATCTGCGCCATTATTTATCAGCAGCCTTGCAACTTCAACCCGTTTATATTCTAAAGTGTCAACTACCTGCCTTGGCTGATGCAACCTGAACAAACCAGCTGCATTTGTCAGTGGTGCATCATATCCTGACGTTTCATTAACATCAGCACCTTTTTGCAGAAGAAATTTTATAAGTGCTGTATCCAATCTCGCAGCTGCAATGGTAAGCGCGCCTGTTTGGCCCTGCCTGCTGGAAATAACATTCGCACCTTCATCGGAATATTTTTTGATCAATTTTAAGTCAATTTCATAAATATCGCGTTTATTCAACTCTCTCCTTAATTTTCTGTCGGCTTCTGAAGAGTCTTTATGCATTGTATAGAATTTCAGATCTCTTTTTTTATACCTGTATTTATTTTTTCCTTTTGCTCCATAGCTTTTCAGCAGCTTTTTCATTTCCGGTGTACGCGCAAAATCAAGTGCGGTTCTGCCATTTTGGTCTATTGCATTTATATCGGCGCCTTTTTTCAGCAATTTCTCAGCATACTTCAAACTATTATAAGAAACTGCAACATACAAAGGATGCGCATTGAAATTATCAGGGAAATTTACAGCGATGCCTTTTTCGAGCAATAGATCGAACATTTCTTCATAATCTCTTGATAAGCTTGTAATTAAGGCAGAAACTATATCATATTTTTTCTGCCAGCTTTTTAATCTGTCAAGTATCATTCGCGCTATCTCGAGATTATTGATATTTACAGCAGCGCTTACAGCTTCATTTCCTGTGTAGCCGTATACGGTGGAAACACTATCCAGCAGCAGATTCACCATTTCCTTATTACCACTTTTAGCAGCCAATACAATGAGCTTTTGTGATGATTCTACCGGAAGATTTAGATCTGCTCTGCTGTTAATTAACAATTTTGCGATTTCTACTTGCCCAAAGCTGGCGGCATAGGCAAGCGCCGTTTTTTCTGCGTAATGATGATAGACCACCCTGTTAATATCTGCGCCATTATCTATTAATAATTTTACGATGTCATAATTACCTGACATGACCGCATATTGTAGAGCTGTTATGGTATTATCGTATTCCACTTTTGCTGGATCTACCGGTACACCATGTTGTATCAGTATATTAACAATATGGCAGTGGCCTTTGAACGCAGCTAATCCGAGTGCAATGTGGCCGGTTTTCATATTCTCATATTGCCCGGCTTTCCCCTGATTCGCTAAAAACCTGTATAATGAATTATTCTTAATACTATCATTTGTAACAATACCTTTCTGCAGCAAAAATGCTGTTACTTCGGTGCTTCCAGCTGTTGCAGCTTCATTTAAAGCAGCCAGCATATCGTATATGAAAGTATCTTTTTCGACGAAATATTTTACTATATTAACTTTGTTATGTTTTGCAGCAATAATTAAAGGTTGTAAAGGCTGGTTGTGCGGCCAGCGATCCATATCAAAAAAATAATGGTTGGCGCCGTATGCAATAAGCGTTTTAATTATTTCGAGATTACCGGTAGCGCATTCATTCAGTAATGCAGTTTTTCTTTTGGCATCTTTTATATTTGGGTCCGCACCTTTCTGCAATAATAGCTTAACAATTTCTATACGTTCATTAATATGCGTTTTGCTTTTATGATATTCCAGGGAAGTAATACAATGCAATGGTGTTTCGTGCTGCTTATTATCAGCATTATTTACATTTAAACCGCCATCAAGCAATGTTTTTACTAATTCGTTATCGGCTGCCTGGCAAGCAAAATGAAGCAACGTGTTGCCAGCTTTATGCCGTGTATGAATATCTGCTCCCAGCTTCAACAATTGTTTTACGCTATCGGTAGATGGATTGGGTTTATTTATTTCCTGCTTTAATTTCCTGGTGATTTCTGCATCTGTAGCTTGTCCGCAAACAACGGCATGAAAGCTTATGGTAAAAAATATAATGAGAAGCTGAATCTTCATTTCGAATGTGTATTGAAGTGCTTTCCGGTAAGTAGCACAGCTATACACTAAAGTTGCAAGCCAAAGTAATTTTTTATTTTTAGCCAGACGAAATAATTACTGGTGGCTGAAATCCAATGTTATTTATAACGTTAATATTAAACTATTAAAAACTTGCTGTGAGCCTTAGAAAAAAGGATAGTCGTAATTTTTAATGAAAGAGATAATTGACCAAATAAAAGGACTCTCACATCATAAATGACAAGAGGTTTAAATTATTTCCGGCTTTTACATATTGTAAATGAGGACATTTATTTTAAGGTACATAAAAGATAGGTTTATAGGAAGCGCCCTCTAAGCATTTTTTAGCATTTACATATATGTAAGAAACTAAATACATTAGGATTAGGGTGCCTTTAAAAACCTAAATCTCTGCGTTGTGCTATCAAATTTAAAATCCTCATTTACAAACTGTAATAAGGGTTATAAATTTTCAGCACGCCTTGATCTTAAGGTTTTTATAGGCACCCATTAGTGACTGATTAAAATAAAAACCTGCGTTAAGAAGTTATAAACGAATTATTTATGATTATTGCTTAACACCAAAATCCGTTAACAATACAGCACAAATATAAAAAGGCTTTCCGCAACGGAAAGCCTTTAAGATTTTTTAAAACGGTTTAGTTATAACTACAATATCCTGTTAATTATCTCATCAATTGTAAGGCCTTCAGCTTCTGCTTTATAATTTTTCACAATCCTGTGCCTTAAAACAGCGTGCGCTACAGCCTGTACATCTTCAATATCCGGCGAGTATTTGCCGTTGAGTACTGCGTGGCATTTAGCGCCTATTGTAAGGTTTTGCGATGCCCTTGGGCCTGCGCCCCAGTCTATATAGCTTTTTACAACATCTGGCGCCATTGGTGAGGCCGGCCTTGTTTTGTTGGCCAGTTTTACAGCATATTCCAGTACGTTATCTGCCACCGGCACTTTACGTATCAAATGCTGGAATTGCAAAATTTCATCGGCAGAGATTACTTTATTAACCTGCGTACGTATATCGGATGTGGTATTTCTTACAATATTAAGTTCATCTTCATATTTCGGGTAATCCAAAACAACATTAAGCATAAAACGGTCCAGCTGCGCCTCAGGCAATGGGTAGGTTCCTTCCTGCTCAATAGGGTTTTGCGTTGCCAGTACAAAAAATGGTTCGTTCAGTTTGTGAACAGTGCCTCCAACGGTAACACTGCGCTCCTGCATTGCCTCAAGTAAAGCTGCCTGGGTTTTAGGCGGCGTACGGTTAATTTCATCGGCCAGCACTATATTGGCAAATAAAGGACCCGGTATAAACTGGAATTCTTTACGCTCATTTAAAATCTCGGAGCCTGAAATATCAGATGGCATAAGATCTGGCGTAAACTGAATTCTGCTGAACTTAAGATCAAGCGCTGAAGCGA
The DNA here is from genome assembly GCA_036846145.1 of Bacteroidota bacterium. Taxonomy (GTDB): domain Bacteria; phylum Bacteroidota; class Bacteroidia; order CAILMK01; family CAILMK01; genus DAIUCM01. Next base: position 5,953 of record DAIUCM010000075.1, on the reverse strand, counting down.
TGGTGTGTACAAGCAATGTTTTTGCGAGGCCCGGTACGCCGATGAGCAGGCAATGGCCCCGGCTGAAAATACAAATAAGTACTTTTTTAACAACTTCATCCTGGCCAATAACAACTTTTCTAATTTCATTTAAAAGCTGCTGATTTTTTGCATGCAGCTGGTTAATACCTTCTACATCTGAACTATATGGTGTATTCATATCTGCTATGTATGTATTGCGTAAATGTTTTCGATTTTACATTGACGCACATTTTGTGGTTTTAAATAGCGTTTACTGCCTTTTGTTCAATATTTAAAAACGATTGCTAATTTTTTACCTGCTTTGCCCAACCATAAACTGCTGTCCTTTTTCCCAGCGCTTTAATGTAGGACAATCTTTATAAGACGGATCTAAATATACGTAAACGTTAGGAATATTCTTTTTTACCCAGGCTTCCAGCTTAACGGCTTTTTTATACTCGGTAACAATAACCTTTAGTTTAGGGTAATCATCCTTAAGGTTGGCTTTGTGAGGTAAGGTTTTCGATTTAAGGTACAGAATACGGTAAGCATCTGAACCATCGGCAGTTTTAAAAGGCAGCGGCTGCGAAATTTCGCCTACCGCAAGTTTATCTACAGCAAAAAACGTAGCTTGGTCGAGCTCTTCCACCGGGATACGGCTTGCGCTTGTTTTAGGATCAGTCATGATGCCACCGCGATTCTTAGTTTCTTCATCTTTGGAAAACTTGTACGCCGCTGTTTCAAAAGTAATGGAATCGCCTAAAATAGCCGAGCGGATGCTATCCAGCAACCTAATAGTTGCGGTATGCGCATCTTCATTAACCTGTGGTTTTTTAAGAATATGCCTTACATGTATAAGATCGCCTTTACGGCCCAGCAGCTGTAATATGTGGAAACCGAATTTAGACTCAACCACATCGCTTATTGAATCTTTCTGGAGGCTTAGCGCTGCAGCGGCAAACTCGGGCACATAATTTTCGGCACGCTGCCACCCTAAATCGCCGCCATTTATAGCTGATCCTTTATCTTCCGATAATATAATTGCCTTTGTTGCGAAATTAGAGCCGCTTAATATCTCCTTGCGGGTTTTACGTAAAAGCTCAATAGTTCTTTGCCGCTCAGCCGTACTGATCTTAGGATAAATCACAATCTGGCCGATTTCCATCTCCGTACTGTAATAAGGCAGGCTATCAGCAGGAATCTTGTTATAAAAATCCCTGATATCCTTTGGTGTTACATCAATATTGCCAATAATTTTCTGCTGCTGCTGCTCCATTAAAAGCTGTTCCCTCACCTGCTCGCGAAAGTCGCTTTTCATTTCGGGTATAGTTTTCCTGTAATAATCCTCGAGTGCTTCTTCGCTTCCTATCTGCGATACAAAGTACTGTATTCTGCGGTCCAGCTCGCCTTCAATCTGCTCGTCGGTAACCTTTAAGCTGTCGGTTTTTGCGCGTGATAAAAGCATTTTCTTTTGAAGGAACTGATCCAGCAGCCAGCAGGCTGTTTCACTGGCGCGCTCCGGGTTGCTTTGCTGTACCTGCAGCAGCTGTACTTCCAGCTCCGAGCGTAATAAATATTCGTTACCAACAACTGCAATTATTTCATCTACAACGGGTTGCGCAACAGCGTTTACAGTTTGCAAGCCAATAAACAGGATAAAAAAGTATTTAAATAACTTCATTGTGCTAAAATATAAACCGGCCTTACGTACAGGCCGGCAAAATAATTTTTGTTTACATATATGCCATTCACCAAAAATGCTTTGGCAACAGCTTTAACGCAGTTTTTTGTAAAAGCGTATTATACCGGTAATTAAAATTAAGGTTTTACCAGCGCGCTTACCACAGTATCGTTCACCTCAACTTTGTATTTCCTGCGCAGGTCGGCCAGCCACTGGTTTTCCAGGTGCTCCTGGTAATCAGCAATTACAATGCCTTTAATTTCACTAAGCTTCTTATAATCGGGCTTAAGTATTTTATTTATTTTAACAACATAGTACCTGCCATCAACCTCGCCAACTTCAAAAACACCTGGCTTCCAAAGCGATAAAGTATCTACAATGGCGTTATCTTTACGCTCAACAGTTAAGTTTTTATAATTTAGGCTTAAAGGATCTTTCTTAATATACTCGTTGGTAAGCTCTTCAGCTGATTTTTTACCGGTTTTAAGCTTCTGCATAAATGGCGCAACGGCTGCTTTATCTCTTAAATCGAAAATGGTTACATCAGCACGTTCCTGCCAGCGGTATTTTTCCTTGTTCTTCTCATAAAACTCTTTCAGGCCGGTTGTATCGCTCATGGCTTTTCCCCAAACCTTCTGGTCGGTGATTTCAAAAAGTAAAATACCTTCTTTATATTCTTTAGCAACATTGCTGAATTCAGGGAACTTGGTTTCGAGCTGCTTATCCTGGTATGTATAAACGGTTTCATCCACAAACTCTTTAAAATACTGGTTCAAAGCGAATCTAGTATCATTGAAACGGCCGGCCTGCTGGTTTTTCTGCAGGTAATCGGCAAAATCTTTCTGCGTATAGGCTTTACCATCTAAGGTAAACATGTTGCCTTTAAGCTTGCTTTTTGGTGATAGCGCCCAGCTGCCTTTTAATAAAGTTGTATCTACATTCTTCGCGAATTTCTTTACAGCTTTTTTGCTTTCTTTATAGTTGAAATTTTTCTTGAACTGCTGTATTGCTGCATCTTTGCTTTTTTCTGAGCGTGAATCTCTTGCGATCCTGGTTTTAAGATATTCGTCAAGCTCTTTCTGCGTTTGCAAAGGCTTTACATTTACACGCTGTACAATATGCCAACCGAACGGCGTTTGAAATGGTTTGCTGAAATCGCCGTCGGTTGCAAGTGAAAATGCGGCATTTTTAAACTCATCGGGATACTGGGAAAAACTGTTAAAATTAGGAAGTTCGCCACCGCTTGCTTTAGATTGTACATGGTCTGAATGCTGGCGGGCAAGCTCCGTAAAATCAGCGCCTTTCTGCAAGAGGCTGTAAAGGCTGTCAATTTTGCTTTTCGCTATTTGTTTTTTATCCTTCGGTTCGTTTTCGTTTGAATTGATAAGGATATGACGAACCTGTATTTCGCCACGATAAGGGCGGCGATCGGTTAATTTTATTATATGATAGCCAAAACGGGTACGAACCGGTTTAGAAATTTCGCCTGTTTTTTTGAGGTTATATGCTGCGCTTTCAAAAGGATAGATCATCTGGAAAGCTGTAAAATAACCCAGATCTCCACCATTATTGGCTACAGACGGATCTTTAGAATATTCTCGGGCAAGCGCTTCAAAATCATCTGTTTTTAAGGCTTTATTATATACTTCCATAATTTTGTTCCAGGCTTCCAATGTATCTTTTGGCGATGCCTCCATACCAACCGGTATTAAAATATGGCTTGCGCGAAGCTCTTCTTTCATTCTTACATAGCCTTCATCTATCAGCGACTGGCTTACAGACCTATCAGTAAGATAAGGCTGCGCAAGCTGGTTGCGGTAGCTTAAGAACTCCTTAACAAATTTATCGGTTGTATCTAAACCTAACTCCTTAGCTTCTTTAACCTTAAGTTTAAAATTAATGTAGAGATCGAGATAATCCTTAAGATTTGTTTGCTTGTAAAGGTTAGGATCGGCAGCGTTGTTTTTTTCGTAGATGTATTTGAACTCCTGTAAGGTAACAGGTTCATTACCAACAGAAAATACTACTGAATCTTTCTTCTGAGCGTTTGCCGCGTTTGCCGTAATCAAAAGCACCAGCAATAATGCCAACCGGTTTAAAATCATTTTTATATTCAACTTTTTGTCTTAATACTTAATATTCTGCAAAAGTAAAAAATCTTTGCCACAATAGCTTGCTTTAACAATTTCCGCACCAATTGCATGCGCAGCCGGCTAATTGTAATCCTGATGCTGTTAAAATCAACTTCGCATATATAATTGAATCAGAAAATACTTTTGGTGTTAAAGCTGCACTCCTGTGAAAATTGTTTGGCTTACAGATCAGGCGGAATTTTTTTGCTGCCCGTTCTTCAGCGCAAAATAATTGTACTGGCCCGTAATAACTACTTCTATTATACCAATAGAAACAAGGTTTACAAGCACACGCTCAGCAATACGCGGGGGAATTTTGGCATGGTTGCAAAACTGCCCGAAAGTAATTTTCTCGTGTTGCTGCAGATAATCCAACAGAAGTTTTTCGGGTTTATCGTAGCGGATTAAGGTTTGTTTTTTCTCTTTCCTGCGCTTGAAAACTTCAATTAATACTTTATTGGCCAGTAAATTTTCATCGGCTTTGCGAATGTAAACCAGCCATTTACCGGTTTCATCTTTGGCATAATGTGGCTTTTCTTTGCTTGGCGGCACGTAAACTTCCAAAACGGTTTTTCCATCTATTTTCCAGTCTTCTACTTCTATATTTACTACAGGATTACAATAATTTTCAGCAGCAAGCTGAATCATGTAAATTTCCTCATCGCTCTCTATACCAATAATTTTACCATTATCTTTCACACCAATCAGCAAACGGCCGCCATCTGTATTGGCAAACGCAACCAGGCTTTTAGCAATCTTAGCAGCGCTGCTAATATGGTACTTGAAATCGAGCTGCTGCCCCTCACCTTCCGCAATTAGGTTTTTAATGAACATTGTTCTGGTTTTTTCCACCCTCTGAAAATCTTAACGCAAAAACGGTAAAATTGTGGAGAAATGAAGACAAAAAGTGTACCTTGTTTGCCTTATCAATTAAAATCAATTGATTATCAACAATTAAGATAGCATAGTTTATTTTTGCACTGTATGAGGATAAATAATTATGTTGGGTGCAAAAGCTTATTTCAGTGTGTTCAAAGTTTTCCTATTTTTCGTGACCGCTTTCCTTTTAACAATCTGTTGTTTTCTTTATGCCATTTCAGTCTCTTGGGATGATCATTATGATGTAAAACGAGGATCAATTTTGTGGTATTTTACGATGCAGGAGGAAACGATAACAGATTTTCCAATTATTGAACCATATAGTAAGCCAAAATACAATCATATTGGTGGCGATGCGCCGGGAATATCAATTGGCTGGGAAATAGAATATTGGTCGGAAGCTGATACTACGAAATTATTGTCAGAAATAATTCCATATATTCAACGCAAAGGTTACAAGGTTAAACGGATAAATGAAACAGGTTGTAGTGGGAATGATATTAAGGCGTCTGATAACATTATAATTTTTTCAGGTAGCAAAGATTACCAATGCCTGGAGTTAATCATTGATAGTTCAGAAAAGGATTACTCAAAAATTGAAGCTATTATTTTGGAATAAACAAAAAATGCTTCAGCCCAATAATAGACTAAAGCATTTTTTTGTATATTGATATATGTAAAACCTTAGTTACAATGCTCGTTATAAGCTTGTCTCAAATTCTCAGCGATCATAGCAGCAGGTCGGCCTTCAATGTGGTGACGCTCAATGAAATGAACCAGTTTGCCATCTTTAAACAATGCAATTGATGGTGAACTTGGCGGATAAGGGAACATGAATTTACGCGCTTCGGCAACAGCTTCAAGATCTTGGCCGGCAAAAACGGTTAATAATTTATCAGGTTTTTTATCGCCTTGCAAGCTCATTTTCACGCCCGGGCGCGCCATGCCTGCTGCACAACCGCAAACCGAATTTACAACTACTAAAGCCGTTCCCTGTGCATCTTTCAAAGCCTGGTCAACTTCTTCTGCTGATTTTAATTCCTGGAAACCCGCGCTGGTGAGATCTGCACGCATCGGGCTTACTAATTCTTCTGGATATGGCATTTTAAATATTTTTAATTGATGACTGATTAACAACAAATTTTCAGCCACAAAGATACAAAATCTGCAGCGGAAATTTTGTCAGCTACAAAAAAGATGTTTCAACATGAATTTTATATTTGTTTAATCATTATATTTGTATTGTTAAACAGAATAAGTA
>DAIUCM010000074.1:0-19136 GCA_036846145.1 Bacteroidota bacterium | reverse complement strand
CCGTTAAATAGTAACGTATTTCCGCTTTATAAGCTGTTGCCAGGAATCCCGGCATTTTCTTTAGAAATAAACCTCTGCCTTCGAGATTCCATACATACGGCAAATAGGCATATTCAACCTGCAGGCTTAAATCTTTCATTAGCGCCAGTTCCACGCCTGCCTGGTAACCGCCGTAAGGCTCAAGTAAAACCAATGGCGCAATTTTAATAACTATTTTGCTCTGCTTTTCAGCAGTATCCGATTCCTGCGAATAAACGGTTTGCATATTGCAAACAAAAAATATAAAAAACAGACACTTTATTTTAAAACGCATAAATTGATTCTTGATTCTTTAAATGAATTCTGGCACTGTAATTAATGCAGGTAAATTTTCAATCTTGGGTAATTTACATCATGGTTTTTATTTCCTGCGCGAAAAATAAAATTATCTTATCTGCCATCGTAATATTATTGTTTTTAGCGAAACCAGCAAACCAAATTCTCAAGCAAAGTTTTTGATTATCTGAACAGCCGAAATCCTGTTTTTTATAACGACGCCATATATATACTGCCGAAAAATGCTTTAAATAATGCCTAATGCCAAAGCCAGCGCAAGCAGAATGATACAAACCGCAACAATATTCTGCACAGCAGCCAGTGTTACTCTTTTTAATAATTTACTACCGAGAAAAGCGCCCGCAAAAGCACACAGAATGGCTACCAAAAGCACTTTGTAATTTTCTTGCAAATTGATGTTTTCTATATTCTTGTAATAAACAGTTAGGCGTGTAACATCTATAAAGCAGGCGATAAAAATTCCCGTGGCAATAAACGCTTCTTTGCTTAAACCGAAACGGATGAGAAACGCGCTTCTTAACGCACCCTGGTGGCCGCTTAAACCACCGAAAAATCCGCTTATCAAACCGCCCGCTACCAGTTTATCTTTACCAAATTCCAGCTTTTTTAACCTTGGCAGCATTTCAAACAGGGCGAAAAATATCATTAAAACAGCAATAATAAGTTTGAGTGCTGTGATGCAGAATGTTCTTCCTGCTAATTGATATTGCGCCAGGCAGCTTTCTGTATTGAAACGGGTGAGCAGATAAGCACCTGCAAACGCACCAAGGATGGCCGGAATGCCAAATCTTAAAAGGATGTTCCAATTGGTATGTTTACCAACGAGGATGATTTTAAATAGGTTATTGAGCAGGTGTACAATTCCGGTTAAAGCAATGGAAATTTCAATCGGGAAAAACAGCATAAAAACCGGCGTAAGTATTGTGCCGAGGCCAAAACCGGAGAAGAAAGTGAGTAAAGAAGCGAGCGCAGCGCAGAGGCCGATGATGAGGATTTGCATTTCGATATTTATGCTCCAAAGTTAGATTTTTCTATTTTTAGGTGTGGATAAGTATTTTAATAAAATATAAATGCATTAATTTTAATAAATAAAGTATTTTTATCGGAATAAAAAACCAAAAAAATGGGAGCCAAAAAAATTGCAAAACCTAAAGAAGAAATTGATGATAATTCGCCTCGACCAAGATTACATAAATTAATAATCAAGAATTTTAGAGCTATTGGAGAAACGCCTGTCGAAATTGAACTAGACCAAATAGTTGTATTGGTTGGATCTAACAATGTAGGCAAAAGTTCTATTTTAAGAGCCTACGAACTAATTATGCTTGGCGATTCAAAGGAAGCAAGATTAACCCTCGAAGATTTTCCAAATTGTGAGATTAAAGAAAATGCGTTACCTGAAATTATATTAGAATCCATTGTTTTTGATGAACCAGGAGAAGAATGGATTTGGGAACAGACAAATGGTGAGAAGTTAGTCAAAGAAAAATGGACATGGAATACTATAAATACTGCGCCTAAAAAAGTTGGATATAGTAATAAACTGATTGATTGGCACCCCACAAGTGGACCATGGGGCGCTGCAAATGTTGCAATGTCCAAGAGACCGCAACCACACAGAGTAAATGCATTTGATTCACCTGAAGCTCAGGCAAAAGAAATAATTGAATTATTAGAGACCATTATCAAGGAACGAATAGAGTCTTTTAAATCAAATTCTAATGAAGAGGATTCTGAGTATATTAAAATGCTTCAGGGCATTATTGATATACAGAAAAGGCTTTATAATGAATCCAAAGAGCAAATATCGAAAATAGAGGATGAACTAAGTAGTTTGATATCAAGCATATTTCCAAACTATAAAGTTGAATTTGACGCTGAACCTGAAAAACCAGCTGATATTAAATTATTTGGTGGTAATTCAAAGTTAAAAATGGGGCCGGCAGACGCCTTTAAGAGTAATATTGAAAGACAAGGTAGTGGAGCAAGAAGAACTTTGCTTTGGACAGCTTTAAGAATATTATCTGAAAGCAAAGGCAACCCGAATAGACCTCATATATTACTTTTAGACGAACCCGAAATCTGTTTACATCCAAGCGCTATTAGACAATGTCGCGATGTTTTATATAATCTGCCTAAATCAGGTAATTGGCAAGTAGTTGTTACAACTCATTCTCCAGCCTTCATCGATATTTCCAAAGACAATACTACCATTGTAAGAGTAGAAAGAAATTCAAAAGGAAGTATTGTTGGAACAACAGTTTTTAGACCTGCTAAAGTCCAGTTAACCGAGGATGATAAAGAACATCTTAAGCTAATGAATATCTTTGATCCATATGTTGCGGAATTCTTTTTTGGAGGTCATACTATAATTGTAGAAGGAGATACAGAATACTCGGCATTTAAATATGTTATTTCGCAAAAACCGGAAATATATAAGGACATACATATTATACGAGCAAGAGGGAAAGCAACAATTGTTTCACTGATAAAAATACTTAATCAATTTGGCACTTCATATTCTGTCTTACATGATAGTGATACACCGAAAACTCTTAGAGAAGGAAAAGAAATAATAAATGGTGCATGGACAAAGAATAAAGACATTAAAGAAGAATCTAGAAATTGCACTGAAAACGCTAAGGTGAGAGTGTTGGCATCAATTAGTAATTTTGAAAAGGCATTCTTCGGTAAAGAAGTCAATAATGAGAAACCATATAATGCTTTAATGACCACAATGAAAGATGCCACAGCATTTGAAAAGGTTGAATTATGCCTCAAGGCTTTAATTGATCATACCGAAGGATTACCAGAATTTTGTATTGAATGGGACACTCTAGAAGAGCTTGAACTTGCTATAAAATAAAACCAAAACAGGGCGATTCTTTCGAATCACCCTGTTCCACATACCTTATCTTCAAAAAATGCTTTACGCTGAAAAACTAGTACTCAGCTACCATTTGCTTTCTGCGTTTCTGGCGGTCGTTCTCATCCAGGAAAATCTTTCGCATACGGATGCTTTGCGGCGTTACTTCTACGTATTCATCTTCCTGTATGTATTCCAATGCTTCCTCTAAAGAGAATTTACGCGCAGGCGCAATTTTAGCATTATCATCAGAACCGGAAGCACGCATGTTGGTCAATTTTTTACCTTGTATTACGTTGATGGTCAAATCATCCATACGGTTATTCTCACCAATCACCTGGCCATTGTAAATTTCATCGCCCGGCTCTATGAAGAAGAATCCACGATCCTGCAATTTATCCAAAGAATAAGCTGTTGCCATGCCTTTGTCTTTAGAGATCAATACACCGTTTATACGACCCGGGATGTTTCCTTTCCATGGTTCATAAGCTTTGAAACGGTGCGCCATAATGGCTTCACCAGCCGTAGCGGTAAGAATAGCGTTACGCAGGCCGCTCAATCCGCGCGATGGAATAGAGAATTCCAGGTGCTGAAGATCGCCTTTTGGCTCCATAACAAGCATTTCGCCTTTGCGCTGGCTTACCAGCTCAATAACTTTACCTGCAGTTTCTTCCGGAACATCCACCATTAAAACCTCAACCGGCTCGTGTTTTACGCCATCAATTTCTTTTACCAATACGCGCGGCTGGCCAACCTGTAACTCGTAACCTTCGCGGCGCATAGTTTCTATAAGAATACTTAAGTGAAGAATACCGCGGCCGAAAACCAGGAACGAATCTGCACTGTTGGTTTCCTGTACGCGCATGGCCAGGTTACGCTCGGTTTCTTTGAACAGGCGGTCACGGATCTGGCGGCTTGTTACAAACTTACCTTCCTTACCAAAGAATGGCGAGTTGTTGATGGTGAAAAGCATGTTCATGGTCGGCTCGTCGATGTCGATCGGTTTCAGGCCTTCCGGGTTTTCAAAATCGGCAATGGTATCGCCAATCTCGAAATCTTCTATACCAAAAACAGCGCAAATTTCGCCGGCTTTTACTTCTTTAACTTTTATCTTGCCAAGGCCTTCAAATACATAAAGTTCCTTGATGCGTGATTTCTGGATTGTGCCATCTCTTTTTACAAGGCTTACCGGCATGTTTTCCGTCAATGTTCCGCGGAACAAACGGCCTACGGCGATACGGCCTGTGTATGAAGAAAAGTCTATGGAAGTGATCTGCAACTGCGGCGTACCTTCGTGGGTTGGCGCAGGCGGAATATGCTCTACAATACCATCCAGCAATGCAGAAATATCTGAAGTTACATTTTTATAATCGGTGCTCATCCAGCCTTGTTTGGAGCTTCCGTAGTAAGTTGGGAAATCCAGCTGCTCTTCGGTAGCTTCAAGGTTGAAGAATAATTCGAAAACATGATCGTGCACTTCTTCCGGGCGGCAGTTTGGCTTATCTACCTTGTTGATTACAACAATCGGTTTCAAACCTAAATGCAATGCTTTTTGCAGTACGAAACGTGTTTGCGGCATCGGCCCTTCAAAAGCATCAACCAAAAGCAAAACGCCATCGGCCATGTTGAGTACACGCTCTACCTCGCCACCAAAGTCGGCGTGGCCCGGTGTATCTATAATGTTGATTTTTACATCTTTATAACGGATGGAAACGTTTTTGGCAAGAATGGTAATTCCTCTTTCACGCTCAAGGTCGTTGTTATCGAGGATGAGGTCGTGTTGTTCCTGGTTTTCGCGGAAAAGCTTGGCCTGGTGAAGCATTTTGTCAACCAGTGTAGTTTTACCGTGGTCAACGTGCGCAATAATAGCGATGTTTCTGATGTTCTGCATAAAAAATTTTGGAGGTGCAAAGGTACGCATAAAAGCCTTCAGAACAATGAGTGTGTTGAGAATTAGCTTTTTGGTAACACTTGCGTAAATTCAATTAGGCAGAATAACCTGTTTTTGGGGGTTTTAAGTTCCGAATTTTGTGAAATGAGTAAATGAGTAATTGAGTGAATGAGTAAATAAATATGCTTTCGCCGGCATTTGTTTCTCGCAAAGGCGCAAAGGAGCAAAGTCTTTGTTTTTCCGCTTATACTTACATTCATACAATCATTCATTCTTGCATCGTTTACTTAAAAGCATTTTTTGAGGAAATGATATATGGAAATCGGATGGCGATGTTCAACTTTTCCAAAAAGTGGAACATCTCATTAAAGCATTTTTTGGCAATATGAGATATCGAATCGGCGTGCAAGACCCTTGTTGTGTGTTTTCATTAACAAGGCTGATTACGACAAATGTTGTTTTGGTGATAAAACCAAAACGGGTTCGATAAGGGCTTTTTCATCCATTGGCGTTTGAATATTTCATCTTTGCCTGAGGGCTTCACCCCCAGCTGATACAATTCGCCCCTTCAAGGCTCTGAGGATCCACTTTTTATTCTTTGTTCCTTGTTCCTTATTCTTTGTTCTTTGTTCTTAACTCATAAAACAAAGCATTTTTTAGCTATTGCATATATGTAAACTTCAAGTGCTGGACTTGTAAGAATAGTATTGATATTGAAACTGGCTAATACAGCACAACACAGCTACAATGCCTTTATAAGCAGCACATTGAAAGCGTAATTTTTACCTGTTTTTGTACTATTTTATTTTTAATTATCCTTTAATATTGTAGCGGGTTAAGGCATAAAAGGTAAAAATCATGAAAAAAACATTACACCATTGCTTCGGCAAAAAGGCGCTGTTTACAGTATGGCTGCTGGCAGTTTTTACATGGCAGGCAAAAGCCGGCGGTATTTACCTCAAACTGAATGGCACTGATACGGTGATTATTGAACAGGGGCGAACTTTTAACGACCCTGGCGCCACGGCTTACGATACTGCCAATAATGTAATTGCCAACGCAAACATTGTGGTTACAAGCCCCAATAGTGGCTACAACATGGTTCCCGGCACATACATTTATAAGTACAACTATAGCCAGCAAGGTATGGCCGCTAAAGAAATTTACCGTACCATTATAGTAATTCCGGATTCTACAAAGCCGGAGCTTACCATTTTAAATATTAACGCTGACAGGAATGGTGTTTTGCGAGATACAGTAGCTGTTTTTGAAACATACACTGCGCCACAAGCCACTGCGCAGGATATTGTTGATGGCAACTTATCGGGGAGTATAATGGTAAACAATACTGTAAACACCAATGCGGTGGGTATTTATAGTGTTACCTACACCGTTGCCGATGTAAGCAAAAATATAACTTCAAAAGAAGTAATGGTACATGTGGTAGATACTGTTGCACCGGTTGTAACAATATTAGGCCCCGATAAGGATACAGTATATCTTTATACCTTTTATAATGACCCGGGGGTAAATTATTCCGATAATGCCGATAAAAATCTGAAAATGACGGCTGGAGGAAGCTTTTATCAGAATTTCCCCGACGGCAAAGCAACCGTTAACGGCAATTATACTATAGCATACAAAGTTTGCGATGCATCTGAAAATTGCACATCTTTAGAACGAAGTATTACTGTAATTGATACTGTACCAACGGTTAGCGGCACAATATACTTGTCCGGTTTCAGATCGCCTGTAAATATTGATGCTACCGTGTACCTGATAAAATACAACGAACAGGACAGCACTTTAACGGCGGTGGACAGCATCATACTTTCTTCCAGTTATTTTCCAATTTACAATTTCTCTAACATACAAAAAGGCAAATACCTGGTGAAAGCTGCTTTACGTTCAACTGACACATTGTACAGCCAGTATTTACCCACTTATTATATAAGTGAACTCAGCTGGAGCAATGCAACTACTGTAACCGTTGACAAAACAGTTTATAATGTTGATATACTCTTGCTGGCCGGCACAAACACAGGCGGGCCGGGTTTTATTTCAGGTAAAGTATTGCAAGGCGCAAATAAGAAAGAAGGCGATCCTTTAGAGAACATCCAGATATTACTTACAACAGCCGATGACATTCCTGTTGCATATACGTATAGCGATGAAAATGGTTACTTTGAGTTTGGCAACCTGCCGCTGGGTACGTACAAGCTTTTTGGCGAAGTAGCCGGTAAAAAAGCGCTTGGCCGCGAAATAACTTTAACCACCGATGCAACCACGCAAAACCGTGTGGCCGTTGTGGTAAACAGCACCAGCATAGAAACCAGAATACTCCCCGGCAGCGGCATAAACAACCAGGCTATTGAAACAGGTATTAGTGTATATCCCAACCCGGCAAACAGCATCCTTTATATAAGCAGCAAAACAGGCTTGCAGCTGGTTCGGCTCTATACTACAGAAGGCCGGTTGGTAAACGTATCGCAAACCCAAACATCAAACAACATAATTTTAAACACAGCACTGCTGCCGCAAGGCCTTTACCTGTTGGAAATTACACAACATAACCAAACACCACTGCGGAAAAAGATTATTGTAGCTCATTAAAGCATGATTTAACGCACTTCCCATCTCCCAAAATAGCTTTTTCCCTTTTTCTGAAACCGGCAGCGCAGTGTAATTCCTGCACTGCCGGTTTCTTAATTTATGCTGTATAATAGTATAAAGCCCGATAAAAGCATTTTTCTGTAGCCATATATATGTAAACTTAAGCCTATTATGGGCGGCATTTGCAAATATCGCAACGCGGGCGGCTGCTATTTATCCCCGATAAAATAATATTTTACTCTTTGTATGCGCTTGCCATAAATTGTAATTTAGATACAGAATTAAAAACAGCAAGCAAAAACAATTTTTTACTACAGGTATATATGCAGCTATTACCATTGATGGGCAGCATGTAAAATTTCCCTTAACTTTTTTCATCTTCTGGCGGCAGAAAACGTATTATGGTAGCGTTTCTGCCGCTTTTTTTGGGGATATTTTAATTGATGCGTCATTTAATACCATGCCGATAAGGCAAACTAATTTTACTAGTACGGTTACTCGGCTATAATATTCGTGCTTCTTTTTAATATTCATAGGGCGATTTTTTTTGTTTTTGTAATTTCCAAACATGGCTTGCTTTACGAATCGCAAAAAATCTTAAACAAAAACGCAAAACTTTTCCTGTTTAGGCAGCCAACCTTTTTACCAAATGCTGCATCTATACCATCAACCGAAACAATTACAGCAAAAGCCAGAACATCAAAAAATGAAAAAGATATTATTATTATTTCTTATTATATCAGTATTTGCCAGTTGCAGAAAAGAGAACCTTGTGCAGCCTAAAAAACAGCTGAATACATATAAAGAAAAGCTTAAAGAAATTATTAAGCAGAATGTTGAAGAAACCCGATAAGTATTATTACGATATATCGAAACGGCGGTTAGCTTTGCGCTCAGCATGCTGCTTTTTCTCCTTCAGGCGCTTCTCTTTCGATGCTTTTGTAGGTTTGGTAGCCTTGCGGGGCTTATTCACTTTTAGTGCAAAACTCAGCAGATCATAAAATTTAACAATTACTTTTTCCTTGTTTGCAAGCTGGGAGCGCGCTTCTTCCGAAGAAAGCAGCAGTTCGCCATCGCCGTTAATCCTTCCCGAAAGCTTGCTACGTATAAGCTGTTTCTGCTCATCGGTAAGCAGGGCGGAGTTCACTACATCGAAAATAAGCTCCACGCGCGTTTCTACCTTATTTACATTCTGCCCGCCTTTACCTCCGCTCCTGCTGGTTCGGAATCGCCACTCGCTGCTGAAATCAGTATTTCTTATATTATTCATATACATCACTTGCAAATTTATAATAATATAATCTTATTGCGGCAATGGCATTGGCATTAATTTAAAGTATAATAAGCTGTGTTACTTGTGTTTATTAATGCAGTATATAACTTTTACGCCTGTAAACAAAGCAATGGGCGTAGTATTTTAAAACACATCCGAAAAGAATATAAATTTTTAAAAATTAGTTACGGTTAAAATTTGAACGTAAGCTATTTACAATTTCTGCGAGAGGTGTTGCAGGGCAACTAATTACATAAAATATTATACAATATTTCAAAAAATATGCTTTTATATTAAATATTTTTAATTTTGCAGTGGATATTATTCCAAACTATACATTAAACACAAATAAATAATGGAAAGCAACGAACTCGTAGAAGCTCTGAAAATGAAAATTGAGGCGCTTGAACTGAAGAACGAGGCCCTGGCAATTAAAATTGAAGCACTTGAGATCCGTAACGAAGGTTTACTGTTGCGAAGCAGCGCAGAGGCAGATGCGCGCCAGCATGATGTAAACGGCAGCGAAGAGGATGAGAACGGAACTGAGAATGGCGGTACAGAACAAACCGGCAAAAAACGGGGCCGCAAACCTAAAGCAAACAACTCCATGGCACGCCTGCAGGCACCGTTGGAATCGCAGATTCGCAGTATGCTTAGCGGAGAGCGCTTTAACCGCGCAACCTACAGGGCAATTACCGGAATTATGCTTTGCTTGTACGATAATGGCAAGGCAAATGTTAACGGCCTGTTCGATTATGTGGGCGGCTCGCGCGTAACAATTGTACGCCACACCGCACTTATGAAAAAGTTAGACCTTTTACGTTACGAAGGCAGCCGTAAAAAAGGGCACTATGTATTAACTGACCACGGCAGAGATGTTGTTGAGCAGGTAGCTGCTGCTTAAGCACGTCCTTAAACGCAAATTATATATTACATAAAAGCGCCCGGCAAAAAACCTGCCGGGCGCTTTTACGTTTATTAAAATGTATTATTTACAGTTTTCCATATTTGCAGCGCGGGCCATTTCCGCCGTAAATTTAAACTGTTCGCCCGGTGCCAGCTTTCTTCTCTCATCCATTAAGGCACTGCTAAGCTCCGCCTGGCGTATTTTGTCCTCGTTGGTTCCTTTGCCTTTGTGGTTGCGGCATAGTATTTCATGGTACTCTTTAAGCATGCTTCGCCAGTCCTGTGGTGCTTGCGGCTGTGGCTGGCTTTCGGCCGGGGCAGGGGTTTTAGCAGTTGACTTTTTTTGTGCTGCAGGCTTTTTGTTTTCATTAACAATGGTTTGCGAATCGGCAGGTGTAACTTTTACCGTATCTGTATTTACAGGCTCGGCAGGCATAATAACCGTATCTGCGTTATCGGTATCGGCATCAGGTTTCTTATCGCTTTCGCATGAAATTACTAACGTTGCAAAACAAAACGCTGTAACAAGGTTTAAAAATGTTTTTTTCATCAGGTTAATTTTTTATGGAATCAAATGTACTATAAAAGATGTATTGTTGGCAGGCAGTAAGCATTTTTATTGATACGTATATATGTAAAATGCTGTGCCTAAGTAAAAATACCATATACTATTCGTATCTTTGCAGCAGATTTCTGTAATTAGGTGTATTTAATATAAATATACCGCACACATTTTCACTATTAAACAATTTTCTGTTGCGCTGCTTTTATTTTAATTTAATTCAGTTCTGGCGCAACCACACAACAAATGAGTAATTTAAGATTTGACGAACTTGGCCTCAGCGAAGATTTGCAGAGAGCCATTGCTGACATGGGCTTTACCGAAGCCTCACCAATTCAATCCCTTTCCATTCCGTTTTTATTACAAGGCCGCGATGTTATTGGCCAGGCACAAACCGGAACCGGAAAAACTGCCGCTTTTGGTATTCCGGCTATAGAAAGCATAGATTCTGACGCGAAAGGCGTACAGGTGCTGGTGCTTTGCCCAACGCGCGAACTGGCTATGCAGGTAGCCGATGAGTTTGAGAAGCTGCTGAAATACAAGCGTAAAATAAAAACCGCTGCCATTTTTGGCGGCCAGTCCATCTCCATGCAAATACAGGCATTACGCCGTGGCGTGCAGATAGTGGTTGGTACACCGGGCCGTATTATGGACCATTTAGATCGTGGAACACTGCACCTGGAGAATGTAAAAATGGTGATCCTGGATGAAGCAGATGAAATGCTTGATATGGGTTTCCGTGAAGATATTGAAGCCATTTTGCAGGAAGTGCCGCAGGAGCGCCAAACCGTTTTCTTCTCCGCAACCATGGCCAAACCCATACTGGACCTGACGAAGAAATACCAGACCAACCCGGAAATGGTAAAGATCACCAAAAGCGAGCTAACAGTTGCTTTAATTGATCAGAAATATTTCGAAGTAAAAGAAAAAGATAAAGTAGAAGTACTTGAGCGCCTTGTTGATTTATACGAGCCTAAGCTTTGCCTTGTTTTTTGCAATACCAAACGAAAGGTAGATGAACTGGTAGAAGCCTTACAGGTACAGGGCTTTTTTGCAGAAGCTTTGCATGGTGATATGCGCCAGGCAACACGTACACAGGTAATGAGCAAATTCCGCCAGGGCATAATACAAATTCTGGTAGCTACCGATGTGGCAGCGCGCGGAATTGATGTGGACGATATGGAAATGGTGGTGAACTTTGATGTTCCTTTAGATTCGGAATATTACGTACACCGAATTGGCCGTACAGGCCGTGCAGGCCGCTCGGGCTTTGCGTTTACTTTTGTAAGCGGCCGGGAGCGCTCACGCCTGTTCGATATTGAAAGATACGCCAAAACAAAGATCGAGAAAGGAACTATACCATCATTAAAAGATATAGAAGCCAAAAAGAAAACCAATTTCCTTACCCGCATACAACATACTATAGAAGAAGGCGAGCTGAATAAATATGCTGGCTGGGTTGATGAACTGGTAAAAGATGGCGTTGATGCCCGTATGATTGCCGCTGCACTTATTAAAATGGAGATACACAAGCAAATTGCTGAAGAAGACAAATTGCTTGAAACCATACACGAACGCGGCGAGCGCATTTATGAAAGAGGTTCGGACAGAGGCAGAGACAGGGATCGTGGCGACAGAGGCGACCGTGGCGGCGACAAAGGCTCAGATCGTGGAAGATCAAGATCGGGCGGTAAAAAAGGCTCAGCAGGCATGGCAAGGTTATTTATTAATGTTGGCCGTAAAGATAGTATTGGCCCTAAGGATATTGTTGGCGCTATTGCTGGTGAAACAGGCTTACCGGGCAACCAAATTGGCAATATTGATATTTACGATAAATTCAGCTTTGTGGAAGTACCGGAAGATCGTGCGCAGGATGTGATAAGAAAACTGAAAAAATCGCAGATCCGCGGTAATAAAGTAAATATTGAGATCGCACAGCCATCCTAAGCTGTAATTATACCTTATAAACAAAAAGAGAGGCCGCTCCATACGTTGAAGCGGCCTCACTTTCTTTTATACATATATAGGTTCGTTAAAAAATGCTTTTATAACTTATTTACGTAGTACTGCAGCTGGCGTTTAACACCTTTATCGCTTGGGCGAGGCGCTTCCTTCAGCAAAATATTTCCCTGCGCATCAATCCAAATATAACGAGGTATCCCGCGCACATTCATAGCTTTTTTAATTTCCTCTTTCTGCGGTGTTCCCCATAAATGTATGCCTGGTACCTTATTTTTCCGCACAGCCTGCTTCCATGCAATTTCACTGTTATCGAAACTTATAAAAACCCATACAATCTTATCATTCCCGGTAAAGCTCGCCTGAAGCTCTTTAGTATAATCCACTTCATAAAGACATGGTTTACACCAGCTTGCCCATAAATCAACCACAATAAATTTGCCATGAAAATCGCTTAATGAAACCGTATTTCCACCGGTATCCTGTAGCGTTACATTCCATTCCATAGCAGGTGAGGCCGTTACATCATTTTCTTTTTCACCTTTGTTTTTATTAAAGGTGAATGAACAGAATATGGCAGAAATCAGGAAAAGGAATGTAATATATCGCATAAAAATATTGTTCACAATCTGGGCGTATCAAGGCTAATAGTCATAAACTGTTCCATCTTTGCAAAATTATCTTCTTTTTAAACGAAATGCTCATATTTGTATTTATTATAAATTGAATATTAAACCGGGGCGGGCTTAAAACAGTTCTTAAAACCTGCTTCACATATATTGCTTATGCCAAAAATACTTATAGTTGATGATGAGGAACTTATACGCGAAACGTTAAAGGACATCCTCGAGCATGAAGGTTACGAAATACATGATGCGCCGGATGGCGAGATGGCTTTAAAATTAATAGGAAAAAATAAGTACGATGTAATTTTATGCGACATTAAAATGCCAAAAGTGGATGGCATGGAGGTTCTGGAAAAGTCAATGGAAATTGCGCCGGATGTTCCCGTAATTATGATTTCCGGGCACGGAACGGTAGAAACTGCTGTGGAAGCGGCAAAAAAAGGAGCCTTCGATTTCATAGCCAAGCCGCCAGATCTTAACCGCATGCTTATAACCATACGCAATGCGCTGGATAAATCTACCCTTATAACCGAAACCAAAACGCTGAAGCGCAAGGTTAGCAAAACACGCGATATTATTGGTAATTCACCAGGTATTCAGAAAATAAAAGATACTATTGAACGTGTAGCACCAACCGATGCGCGTGTATTGGTTACCGGCGAAAACGGAACAGGAAAAGAGCTTGTTGCCCGCTGGCTGCACGAAAAAAGCAACCGCAGCGATGCTCCTTTAGTAGAGGTTAACTGCGCCGCAATACCCAGTGAACTGATAGAAAGTGAACTTTTCGGCCATGAGAAAGGATCATTTACATCGGCCATAAAACAGCGGATCGGCAAGTTTGAGCAAGCGCATAACGGCACATTATTTCTTGATGAAATTGGCGATATGAGCCTTTCTGCCCAGGCCAAAGTTTTGCGCGCGTTGCAGGAGAATAAAATTACCCGTGTTGGCGGCGATAAGGAAATCTCTGTAAATGTGCGGGTAGTGGCTGCAACTAATAAAAACCTGTACGAAGAAATTAAACGAGGTAATTTCCGAGAGGATCTTTACCACAGGCTAAGCGTTATACTTATACATGTTCCTTCGCTGAATGACCGTGTTGACGACATACCTTTACTGGCAGAAGCTTTTTTGGCCGAGATTGTAGAGGATTACAAGATGTCAAAAAAATCGTTTGCGCCCGAAGCTATAAAAGAGCTGCAGAAAATAGACTGGACCGGGAATATTCGCGAATTGCATAACGTAGTGGAAAGGCTGGCTATTTTATCGCAGGAGCAAATTACTGCCCAGGATGTACAGCTATATGCGAGGCCAGGGCATAAAACCGCCGGAACAGGTGAATTGCTGGAGCTGGACAGGTTTAATAACCTGGATGAATTCCTGGACTGGGCGAGGCAAAAGTGGGCTACCGCTAAAGGAAAGTAAATTACAGACAGAGTTATATACAGGCAGCCTGTGAGTATTTACTGCATATATAAAATTGCGGAAAAATGCTTCAGGCTGTTTGTGAAAGCTCTTTTATAAGCGGTAAAGAAACCATAAAGTTTTCTTCATCTTGCGTTACCTGGAGCGGCTGTTCAGAAACTGATTGATATGAGGTGCGCACTGTGCGTAAACGTATTACAGACTCATCCTCAGGCAATACGCGCGTTTGAATATTATTGCTTATCCGCAGCTTGCCATCTTTAATAAATACACGAATATGCAGCGGCTTAGATTTTGTGATTATATTATGCTTAAGGGCATTCTCCAGTAAAATATATAATGTAAGCGGCGGAATTACATTCTGCATTTCACTTTTATCAATGGCAATCGTCATATCCAGCGCCTTGCCGAAACGCATTTTCTGCAGGTAAATATAGCTTTCTGCAAACCTTAGCTCGTTCTGCAACGGCACAACTTTTACATCTTTACTTTGCAGCAGATACCTGTATAAATGTGCAATATGGTGTACGTAGCGTACTGCTTCAGCAGGATCTTCTTCAATTACTAATGTCAGCGAATTTAAACTGTTAAAGAAAAAATGCGGGCTTAGCTGTTGCCTGATTCCCTCAAGCTGCGCGGCCAGAATCTCGTGTTTCAGCGCTTCTCCCTGCAATATGCTTTCTTTCCAAAGCCTTAAAAAATATAATATTGTGGCAGCCGCATTCGTAACAAGACATAACAATGCTGTGGCGATGGAAAAGCCCGCAGCCTGCTGTAGGCCAGCCACTTCGGCAACTGTTAGAAGGACTGTAGCGGCTACAATAAACAATAGTGTAAATGCGCACAAAACACCGGCGTGTAATATGCCTCGGCGCCTTAAGCTATTTTCACCTATTTTCCTAAGCGCAGATATACAAAACAGGTTTACAGCTGAAATAACTGCACAAATACAAAAAGCAGTAAACAGTAAGTGTAAAAGTCCATTCATTGTTCCGTACAGGAATACGGTTAGCAGGCTTATTACAGGCAAACTCAGCCACAAAGCCGCTACCTCCCGCGCACTTAAATATTTCGAATGAATTTGAACCGCTTTCACCTTTTCATTTTAGTCAGTTACAAACTTTTCGGCAATAATATATTCTTCGCAACGCATTAAACTGCCTGTAATTTTATATCTATACCAAAGAATCTGTTTCAAAGATAGAGATAACCATACCCCGGCAAACCAAACTTCTGCTCAAACGTAGAAATTGCGTGCTGAAACGTAATATAACCTTACCCAACAACAGGCAAATATTTTTTTATAGTGTATATTTGAAACATTTCCACCTTTTATATCGTGCAAAGTATAGTATCTTTTTATCTCCGTTTGCGCAATACTTTGTATCGTACTGTTAGTTTTTGGCCCTTGCGCAGGCGCTGGCTCAGCAAAAAAGCTACACTATTTTTATCAGATGCCCAGGCTGGTACAGCCGCTTACAATTTAAACAAGGCGTTTGAAGCATTTTTCAGCCCTGCCATATATGCAGATCATAAAAAATATTTCAGTGAAATTGAAAGCCTGAGGCGTAAGCTTGAAAATGATGACACCGTTATTTTGCGGGAAGATTTCGGGGCCGGCCTCAGCACTGCCAACTATACTTCCGGCAAAAGGACAACGGTAGCAAGGCTATGTAAAGGCTCAAGTATGCCGGCGGCCCTGGCCAGGCTTTTATATTTCATTATCATATATACGAAACCACAAAAATGCCTCGAGTTCGGAACCTGCCTTGGCATATCGGGCGCATATATTGCAAAAGCGTTGCAGCTAAACGCAAACGGCTCAATTTTAACTACTATAGAAGGCGATAAAAGCAGCGCAGAAATTGCTGCCACAGCCTTCAGCGCTTTACAGCTGAATAATACCAAAATAGTTGCTGGCAGGTTTAGAGAAATGCTGCCCGGCATTTTGGATAGCACAGGTGAAATTCATTTTGCGCTGATTGACGGACACCACAACGGACCAGCTACCATTAATTATTACCTGCAGATGAAGCACAAACTCGGTAATAATGCAATTATTGTTTTTGATGATATAGACTGGTCGGGCGGAATGCTGGATGCATGGAACAAGCTAAAACAGTTGCCTGAATTATATATATGTATAGATACAGGCAGAACCGGTATTTGCGTTTACTCAAAAAACCTGTTACCTAAAAAGCATTTATTCCTGCCAATATAAAGTATTTTACAAGCTACTTAGTCCTAAAAAA
The DNA here is from genome assembly GCA_036846145.1 of Bacteroidota bacterium. Classification (GTDB taxonomy): domain Bacteria; phylum Bacteroidota; class Bacteroidia; order CAILMK01; family CAILMK01; genus DAIUCM01. The sequence goes on along the minus strand of DAIUCM010000074.1, from coordinate 2,427 downwards.
AACAAAAAACCCTGACGGTCGATCCCGGCAGGGTTTAAATCGCGGGTTTCCAAGTGGGAGAAACCCTTAAGGTTAAGGTATATAGGTAGGTCGGTATAAACTAAATTATAATGTAAATTTTAATCCGTTATTCTTGCAGCGCTAATAATTTCGCTAAAGTTCCTCGTGGTCCCAAACAGTTTTATCTTTGGTTAAAGTTGGGTCATGGTAACCTCTTTCTTTCCTTATCTGCTCCACACGGTCCTTATGCTTCATCTCAAGCCTGTGCACTTCATCCAATGTATAAGGCGTACTTGCATTCAAAACGCCAATGTATATTAAGATCGCAATTAGGAGTTCCATTTTGTTAAATCTTTAATCTGCTATGCAATTTCTGTAAAAAAAATGAAAAAGCATGTGTTAGTTTTATTTTTTTGTTACATGTCTTTTTACAAATTAAATAAAAACTATTTGCACTAAGTTACTCTGCAGAAGCTTTATTAATTAGCATATGCTAACGTTAAAACTACTATTTTGTTACATTCTCAACTAGTTCATTTTTAATTTGCGGTACAAAATTTAATTTGTTTTTAATTAATTTTATTTTTTTTAACTTCAGGCAAATACCCAAAATGCTTTTTTGTAATTAAGCAAACGGTTAAAATAATCATGGGTGTTTAATTACACAACCGTTATGCTTAAGTACAATACAAAGATGCACCAATTTTTACCGTAAAGTGTTATCATTTTTCTAAAGTTGTTACATGTGTTTTTCAGTATTTATTTGCTACATTTGCAGCTATAACGTTAATAAACAGCCGTATTTAAATGAAATCTTTGCAGGAATTAGTAAAATTTGTTACACAAAACCGTTTAGATGCTGCTTCAACTTTCCCTATTTACAGCAGGAATGAGAAAAATTCTAAATATAAAACCTTTATAACAGGCATTTTACAGGGCGATTATACAACTGACGATGAAGCAGCCCTAAAGCTGTATAATGCTACTACAGAAGCTGTTAAATACCGTGTACTAAAAAACAGGCTGCGGGAAAGGCTGTATAACAATGTACTTTTTTTCTACTCTGGCAAAAGAACCGGCGCTACAACAGCCGTTAACACGGGCCTGTACAGGCAGCTTGTAATAGCAAAATTATTACTTAGCGCCGGCGTACGCAGGGCCGGTTACGAGCTTATGGATAAAATTCTTACCAAAGCAACCAAATACCAGGCGTATGATATTGTGCAGCAATGTGCGTTACACTTCAGGCGGTACAGTATGATGCAGGGCGATGTGAAAAGCTTTGAAAAATATAACATCTTGTTTCAGCAAACGCATAATATTTTATGGGATGAAGCCAAGGCCGAAGAGCTGTATAGCAGGGTGATGATCCATTTTAATGAATCATTCGCTCAAAGCCAGGAGCTTGTTGTACAGGCGAAGAATGGCGTTGTTGAGCTGCTGAAGATTCGAGAGCGTCAGCCAACATTCCTTATAAACTATTATACAAACGGAGTTCAATCTACCTACTATTACCTTATAAGAAACTACCAGAAAGCAATTGTTGCGTGTGATGAGTATGAGCAATATTTACAATCCAGCCCTACTTTTTATACCGCTCAGCGCCACGCGGTAATTCTTAGCGAAAAAGCAGGTTATTACCTGCATATACACGATTTTGAAAAGGGAATATCCAGTGCAAAAAATGCACTTAAACTATATAAAGAGGGTAGCATAAACTGGTTTTTATTACTTGAGCTTTACTTTCTGCTTTTATTGAATAAAGGAGATCTTGTAAAAGCAACCGATTTGTATATTGAAGTGGTTACACACAGCCGTTTTGAGTATATAAGACCGCAGCAGCAGGAGTTATGGAAAATATTTGGCGGGTATTTGTGGTTTACAGCAACCTCTCAGAAGAACGATATATGTATTGAGAAACTAACTTCCCGTAAACAATTATTCCGATTCTCTAAACTGCTTAACGAAATCCCGCATTTTGCCCAGGATAAAAAAGGCATGAACGTGGCAGTATTAATTCTGCAAATATTACTCTTGCTTCAGAAGAAGGAATTTGTTGCAATTATTAGCCGTACGGAAGCACTGAAAAGTTATATTTACAGAAACCTTGATAAAGATGCGCACCGGAGCCACGTTTTTATTAAAATGTTGCTTACCATGGAAAAATCGCAGTTCGATGCGGCAAAAACAGCTCAAAAAACCAAAAACCTGCTGGAAAAACTTAAACAAGGCGACCTTAGTTATACTGCTACGCAGGCGCGTATGGAAATAATTCCTTATGAGCAGCTTTGGCAAACAGCTTTAAACCTTATCAGGTAAAAACAGAGAGGTCGTTACATCATTGCAGAAACTCATACACATAAAAATATTTGCTATTATTCCGCTATCAAAACAGGTAATATTATCATTTTCAGGTCATGTTAAAAA
>DAIUCM010000073.1:0-19167 GCA_036846145.1 Bacteroidota bacterium | reverse complement strand
ACTGGCATTTTCTCGCCGCTTTTTTAATTCTACTTAATGTTTAAACCAGTTCATTTATAAATAAATTAAAGGCTATGATTTTTGACGTATTGATCAGGAAAAAAAGAATTATAAGGCAGAAATCAGGCTTAAAGATTTACTTAAACTATATGACAAAAAATGGCTGCCAAAGCATTTTTAGCAGCCATTATATATGCAAAGTTTTTTACCACGAAGACGCAAAGGTTTTAAGTAATTAAAAATCAATTACATTAAACATTTTTCGCCGATATTATATATGGAAAAATTTCAATTGCATTTCGAATAATGAAGAGCATTTTTTCACCGGTTACTTACTCAACTTTCCATGCACAACTTCAAGAATTGCTTTTTCCTGCACGCGAGCTTCATTCATAATTTGTTCAGCTTCGCGAAGTAAGCTTTCCTTTTTATCAGAAGTATTGATGCCATTAGCGTTGGTAATAATATTCAGATGCGCGCCTTCAATAGCCGTACGAACACATAAGGCGCCAACTGCAGCATCGGTGATTGAATTGGGATTTCCTTTATCGGCCATTTCACGAAGCAAATCCCAAGATTTCGCAGCGGTTTGCATCACTTTTAGAGGAACTTCTGCAGCGTAAATATTGGCAGCTTCAATGGCATCTTTGCGTTTCTGCTTCTCTTCATCCGTATTTTTCGGCAGGCCAAAAGCAGCCATCACTTTGTTAAAAGCGGAAGTATCTTCATCCACCAAAAACAACAATTCTTCCTTGATTTGCTGGCCCTGGTACGCGAAATCGCTGTAAAAATCCAGCTTATCTTCCCAGCCACGACGATTCGCAGAAAGATTCGCCACCATGGTTCCCAAACTCGCACCCAAAGCACCAACATACGCCGCAATGGAACCACCGCCCGGAGCAGGAGATTCTGAAGCTGTCAGGTTCGCAAATTCTTTAATATTCAGCTTGTTTAACGGCTGTGCATTTTCCGTATCAAGCATAAATTCAATAACGCGTTCTTCCGGTTTGAAAGGCGCAATATCATTCAGCCCCAGCGATTTAATGGCGATATTGATGATCTCTGCTTCGCTTACACCAAGAGAACGTTTCTGCTTTTTCAGGAAATAGATACCCGCATCAATTAGCACGCTTTTTGGTACCATACCCACAATTTCAGAACCTGTTACACGAACGCCGCGCGCATGTGCTTTTTCCAGCACTTCATCGAAAGCTTTATGTACGGAAGTGATTTTGATATTTGTTAAGTTCATGGAAATCTGCGCGATACCATACTCTTCTATATACCAGCCAATAGCTTTTACAGCCTTCAATGTTCCGTGAATACGGATTGGATTTCCTTCCGCATCGGTTTCAATTTCGCCTGTATAAGGATTGCCGATACGCTTTACACGGCCTTGTTCGCGCACATCAAAAGCAATCGCATTTGCAATTCTCGTAGAAGTTGTGTTGAGGTTAATGTTGTATGCGATCAGGAAATCGCGCGCGCCAATTACCGTAGCACCGCAACGCTTATTAAACTCTGTAGGTCCGAAATCAGGTTTCCATTTTGGGTCCTGTAGTTTCTTTTCTAAACCTTCGTATTCACCTTCACGGATGACTGAAAGATTGCTTCGCTCAGGTGAACTTGCAGCGGATTCGTATAAATAAACAGGAATTTTGAGTTCTTCACCAACGCGTTTCGCCAATTTTTTAGCGTATTCCACGGTTTCTTCCATCGTAATATTCGCCAGTGGAATTAATGGACAAACATCTGTTGCGCCCATGCGCGGATGCTCGCCGCTGTGGCCGCACATATCAATCAGTTCGCCAGCTTTTTTAATAGCAAGAAAGGCTGCTTCAATCACAGAATCTGGATCGCCAACGAAAGTTACAACTGTACGGTTGGTTGCTTTTCCCGGATCCACATTCAGCAGTTTTACGCCTGTTACGTTTTTTATTTCAGTTGTAATTTGCTCTATTACAGCGCTATCGCGGCCTTCGCTGAAGTTAGGCACACATTCTATAAGTTTTTGTTCCATGGCTTTTTTCAATTAGCAAATTAGCCGATTAGCCAATTAGCCAATGTTGTTAAGTTTTGAGGTTGAAATTATTTTTATTAAGGATTTTCTGAATTTCCTTTATATGAATTAATAAATCCTGACAATTTGGATAATTCTTAGATTGATGACAAAGCTCTAACCAATATTCAGTTTCTTCCGCTTCTTTAGCAGCAATTTTAAATTTATGAATGAAATCAGCCTTGCTTTCTGCATTTTGGGATTCCCGCACATTTGCTCCAATGCTTGTACCACTTCTTAAAAGTTGGTTTGAAATGGCAAAATGCTTTCCTTCATTCAGCAAATCACAATATTCAATCACTCCCAAGGCAAATTCGAAAGTAGATTTCAGAATAATATTATTATTTCCCTTTTTCATTCAAAGCATTTTTTCACATTTAAGTATATGGAAGCGTAATAAATCATTGGCTAATCGGCTAATTTGCTAATTGGCTAATTGAATTCCCCATTCAAAATTACTGTTTCAATCCGGTTCGTACCGAAAGAATAAGGTAAAAATGTATAATCATTCATCGGTTGCGTGATGAAAACATTTCCGGCTTTTCCTTTGGTGATGGAACCGTGCGTATTGTTAATTTCAAGTGCGAAAGAACTGTTAATGGTAGCTGCATTGATGGCTTCTTCCGGTAACATCCTCAGGTTGATACAAGCTAAGCTCAGGACGAAATTCATATTTCCGCTTGGTGATGAACCGGGATTGTAATCGGAGGCCAAAGCAACTGCTAAACCGGAATCTATCATTTGCCTTGCTGGCGGATTATGCAATCGTAAAAAGAAAGCGGTGCTTGGTAAAAGCGTGGGAATGGTGTTTGAATTTAGTAAAACTTCAATTTCTGCTTCTCCGGTAAATTCCAGGTGATCTACGGAAACTGCTCCATGTTTTACGCCGACTTGTATTCCTCCGCTGTAATCGAGTTCGTTCGCGTGTAAACGCGGTTTTAAGCCATATTCAAGTCCTTTTAAAATAATGGTTTCTGTTTCTTCAACAGTGAAAAATCCGCGGTCGCAAAAAACATCCACATATTCCGCCAGTTCTTCTTTAGCAATATGCGGAATCATTTCTTCTGTTATCAATCTGATATATTCACCACGGTTTTCCTTGTAGATCAATGGAACTGCATGTGCACCGAGAAAAGTAGCTTTTATTGGAATCGGGCTTTTTTTCTTTAGTTCTTTAATAACACGAAGCATTTTTATTTCAGCTTCTGTACTTAATCCGTAGCCACTTTTTATTTCAACTGCGCCTGTTCCACTTCGTATTATTTCCTGCAAACGTATTTCAGCACTTCGTAATAATTCTTCCTCAGAAGTATCAGCCAGCTTTTTCGCAGAGTTAAGAATTCCGCCACCTGCGGCTGCAATTTCCTCGTAAGTTGCGCCTTTTATCCGGAGTACAAATTCCTTTTCGCGGCTTCCGGCGTAGACAAGATGTGTATGAGAATCTACATAGCTTGGGAAAACGTATTTGCCTGTTGCATCAATTTTCTCTGTGTCAACTTCTGCCGGGCAATGTTCCATCGGTCCGAAGTCAGCGATCAAACCATCTTTAATATAGAGAAAGGCATCTTCCCATACAGGTAATTCAGCCATTTTCGCACCTGCAACTTTTGCCGGATTTTCTTCCCGAACCTGAACTAAGCCTTTTATATTTGTGATCAGAATATTTCCCATAAATAATACCCTCGAAAAATGCTTTATATTGATGAATTAAAGGCAAAAGTACGCAAAGGCAAGGAAGTTTTCATAGCGCCGAATGCAACAGTTTTAGGAGATGTTGTGCTTGAGGACAATGTTTCCGTTTGGTTTGGTGCTGTGTTGCGTGCTGATAATGATAATATTACTGTCGGGCGTGGAAGCAATATCCAGGATAATTCCGTGATTCATGTGGATCCTGGAAAACCTGTCAAAATAGGAGAGGAAGTAATTGTTGGTCACGCAGCCATTATTCACGGCGCAACGGTGGGAAATAATACATTGATCGGGATGCGATCAACTTTATTAAATGGCGCAAAGATTGGAAATTGGTGCATAGTTGGCGCGCACGCGTTGGTTACAGAAAATATGGAAATACCAGATTTTTCAATTGTAATGGGTTCGCCTGCTAAAGTTGTAAAAATATTATCTGAAGAACAAAAAGAAAAAGTGCGCAAAAACGCTGAGGTTTATATAGAACTGGCAAGAAAATACCTTTTCAATGATCAGTGATCAATGATCAATCAATGTCATTAGTTAAGGATTTAGTCTTCAATAATTGTGTATCTATTTCGGAGCTGCTGGCGCGAAGCTTTGCTACGTGCGACTATTATGAGGCATCTTGCCTATAGCAATCGGCCGGAAGCCTTAATATAATAGACACGAAGCAAAGCTTCGCGCCAGCAGCTCCGAAACTTTTACTAAAATTTGACAATATAATGCTTAACTAAACGACATCTATTGATCATTGATCATTGAAAAAGTTACTGTCTCAGGTTTTTATTTGCGCTGGCAACAATAGCTTTTGTGGTTTTCCAGGGCTGCGGTGAAAAAATTTCTATATCGGTAAAATAGGTGTTTGTCTTCCGGTCGTAAAACTGGTGTACGTAACGATATGACAATTGTGTTACGCCGCTTGGGTCGGTATAGCAATGCAGTTCAGGCCGGCGGATAAGCATATAACGGTATTTATCTACATCGGCATAATCGCTGTTTGTGTTTATTTCTTCTTTGCCTACAATTTTATATGGATATTTTGATCCGCGCATGGCTTTTTCAAGCTTTCTATTGTATTCATCGAGATTTTTATTGGTTTGTACAATCAGCGGATGCTCTTTTTCGCGTGCCTGGTCCATCTTTTTTTCTTCACGCTCAGCTTCTTTTTTTTCTTTATCTGTTAAATCTGATTCTGCTTCAAATTTAAAACCTGTTCTTGCCTGTAAACTGTCGGTATTTATCACCGCAAACGAATCGTAGATCTTAGGATCCTGGTATTCGAATTTCTGAACAAGCAAACCTGTGGTTGCCAGATCTGCCGGAAGATCGGACGGCTTGATAACTTTACTTAACCTGTTAGTGCAGGCAGATGTAACAAAAAGCACCAGAACGCCCATATATAGTAAACGAAAAAAATACTTTGTTATGCAAATTTTCATATTTTTCTAATGGTAGGTTTATTTGCAGAATAGACACGTATTTACCTTCTTTGTTCATAAACATACAAACATCTGGCGTATATCAACAAAAAACCCGCCTTTGCTGGGCGGGTTTCCTATTATTATATTTAACTGTTATGCGTTAACCGCAGCTTCTACATTTGCTGTTGCCAGAAATTCTTCAGCTTTACGCACCATATTTTCGCTGCCAATAAAAAGTGGCGTGCGCTGGTGAAGCGTTTCAGGCTTAATTTCTAATACCCGGTTTTTGCCATCGGTTGCGCAGCCGCCAGCCTGCTCAATTAAAAATGCCAGTGGATTTACCTCGTAAACAAGGCGCAGCTTGCCTTTCGGAGCTTTATCGGTTGGCGGATATATAAAAATGCCGCCTTTTAATAAGTTCCTGTGGAAATCGGCCACAAAAGTACCTATATAACGGCTGCTGTACGGGCGGCCTTCTTCTTTATTAACTTCTTTGCAATACTCCAGGTAACGTTTTACACCTTCCGGAAAATGCGCTGCGTTGCCTTCATTCAGCGAATAAATCTTTGCATCCTTCGGTGTTTGAATATTTGGATGAGAAAGACAGAATTCGCCGATGGAAGGATCTAAAGTAAAGCCGTTTACGCCATTTCCTGTAGTGAAAACAAGAATAGTTGATGAGCCGTAAATTACATAACCTGCTGCAACCTGCTCTGTGCCAGCCTGTAAGCAATCTTCAACAGTGCCAGGGCCATTGCCTTCCGAAACACGGCGGTAAATGGAGAAAATTGTTCCGATGGAAGCGTTAACATCTATGTTTGATGAACCATCCAGCGGATCGAAAAGCACTACATATTTCGAGTTGTGCTTTCCATCGGTATTGGCTTCTATAATATCGTCATTTTCTTCGGAGCCCATTACGCAAACTTCGCCGCCGGTTTTTAAAGCCGCAATCAGCTGGTCGTTGGCGTAAATGTCTAATTTCTTAACTTCTTCGCCTTGTACATTTACTGTTCCGGCATCGCCCAGTATATTTACAAGTCCTGCCTTGTTAACCTCGCGGTTTATAATTTTTGCAGCTGTGCCAATATCGCTCAATAAACGTGTTAACTCGCCTTTTGAGTACGGAAAATCCTGCTGGTTTTCTATAATAAACTGGTTAAGTGTTTTTACCTGGTTTCTCATTTATGTTATAAAATTATTTTTAAGGCTGGTTTGCAGCTGTTTTGGTTTAAAATGATTTTACTTCAGCGGCAAGCATCAAATTTTATTAATTTTGACACTGCAAATATCCTCATTTTTAAGCAATTTTCAGGGATATCTATATATGGAAAATCATATTAAAATAAGAAAAGCTGTTTTAAGAGATGCTGATGCAATATGGCAGCTGATACGTGAGCTTGCCATTTATGAGCGTGCTGAAAATGAGCATACTTTGAGCAGGGAACAGCTTGCTAAAGACCTGGAAGAGGAAAAGTTTACTGCTTTTGTAGCCGAGTCAGCTGATAAAATTGTAGCCATGGCGATTTGTTATGCCATATATTCAACCTGGAAAGGAAGCAGTATTTACCTTGAAGATATTGTGGTTAATGAAAGTTACAGGCGAAAAGGCATTGGCAGTAAGCTGTTTGAAGCGGTTAAACAATTTGCCAAAGCAGAAAATGCCGGTAGGCTGGGATGGCAGGTGCTGAACTGGAACATACCGGCAATACAGTTTTATAAAAAGCACAACGCAGTGCTTGATGATGAATGGATTAACTGCAAAATGACAAGAGAGCATTTACAAACCTTAACTTTGGCAAATGAAAGTTTATAAGTTTGGTGGCGCTTCGGTAAAAAATGCCGCAGCTGTGCGCAATGTGGCTGCTATATTAAATGATTTTGAAGAATCGCCGCTTGTGGTGGTAATATCTGCCATGGGCAAAACAACCAATGCGCTGGAAGGTGTATTAAACAGTTTCTGGAACGGCGATGATTTTGAAACACCTTTAGCTACTGTAAAGCAATATCACACAGGCATTATGGCTGAACTTTTTCCGAACAAAACCCTGGATATTTGGCAGCAGGTAGATGCAATTTTTGATGAAATATTGCACAGGCTTAAAAATGAATCGTCCGGCAATTATGATTTTGCGTACGACCAGCTTGTAGGTTACGGTGAAATTCTTTCAACCAGAATTGTAAGTGCGTATTTAAGCATTTCCGGCTACAGGCATATATGGATGGATGCGCGCGACCTTATTTATACCGATGCTTTATACCGTGAGGCAAGGGTGGATTTTGAGAAAACCGAAAAAGCGGTAAAGTTAAAATTGCTGCCGGTACTTAAAAAAACTACTGTTTTAACGCAAGGTTTTATAGCCAATGCCGATTTAAATGTAGGCGATGAAATTATAACCTCAACTTTGGGCCGTGAAGGTTCAGATTATACTGCTTCTATACTTGCATCGGCAACGGAAGCTGATGAGCTTGTGATATGGAAAGATGTTGAAGGCGTGCTGAATGCAGATCCGCACAGGTTTTCGGGTACGGTTAAGTTCGATGAATTATCGTACAGCGATGCAGTGGAAATGACCTATTATGGCGCCAGCGTATTGCATCCAAAAACCATTAAACCAGTTGAGAACAAGCACATTCCGCTGCATGTAAAATCATTCCTGAACCCGCTTGCAAAAGGCACGTATATACGTAGCGATTCCGCCAGCCGAACAGATGTTCCGGTTATTATCCTAAAAGAGAACCAGCTGCTTTTTTCGCTTTCAACAAGAAACCTTTCATTTATTGCAGAAGAGAACATACGCAGAATTTTTGAGGAAGTTGTACGATACGGTATAAAAGTAAATACCATGCAAAATTCTGCCATCAGCTTTTTAATTTGCGTTGATGATATGAGTCAGAAGACAGCGCATTTTTCGGAAGCATTATCAGAAGAATTTAAAATTAGCCGTACTCAGGGTTTACAGCTGCTTACAATTAAAAATGCCAACCAGGATATTATCAGCCAGCTTTTAAATAATAAAAATATATTGCTGGAAATGCGTACCGGCAAAACTTCGCAGTTCGTCCTTGAAAAATGTTTTTGATAGTAGATAGTAGATAGTAGATAGAATATAGAATATAGGAAATTGGAGTTTAATTTTGATTTATTAATGTGAACCAGGAGATTTTAATTATGGAATACAAGGCTAACCCAATGCTAAAGCAAAGGGCAAATTACTTTTGACCATCGGAAAATCGTCATGCTTGCGTTTTCAATTGCTTTGGGTTTCAACTTAAAGTAGAAATAATAGTTTCCAAATCACGAGCATTCGGGTCATTTTTTAGCTATAGCTTATATGGAAATTTAACTTATAAAATTGATAATCAATTGAATAAATTACGCCTCGCACTAATATAGTTGCAATACTTATTATTGCCAGTTTCTATGATCTACTTCTAAATTCTATCTCATGTCTCCTTTCTCCTCACTTCTCACTTCTCACTTCTCACTTCTCACTCTGCGGAATTGTCCGTCTTTAAATGAAAAAACAAGATTGGCTACCTTTAAGCGCTGACCTTCCTGTATATCGCTGATGTTTTTTACTTCATCGCTGAGGCTGTAAATGGTGCCGCCGGTTTTATAAGCAATCTGCAGGTAATGTACGTGTGTAAACTCTTCCGGGCCACAAAGTATAATATGCACCGGTACTTTTAGCTTTTTTAATAATGCAATATCCTTAACGGCACTTCGCCTGTCAGCAATAAGCACAACCTGGTCGGTATTTTTAAATCTTGAGGTTGCAAATAATGTTGCTTCAATGTTATTTTCCGGAATATCGCCGCCGCTGCCTTTGGTGATGGATAGTTCCATTACATTTTTCAGCTCAGCAATGTCTTCAGGCTCAACCGGGTATAATCCGCCTGTTTTTCCGATTTTCTTTTTTAAATCGGGCATATTATCGCCATCGTTAAAAAACACAAATCTTTTTACAGGTACTTTATGCATATACTGGCTGTACCAAAGCAGCAATTGCCCAACATTAGCATGCATGCTGCCGGTTACATCTGTAACAATTACCGTGTTTTTGGTTAATGGTATTTTGGCCAGCGATTTAAAAACCGCACTGTCCTTCAATGGCGCTTCGTTAATTAAATATCCTTCCAGGTTTATTTTAGATTCTACAAGTGCGTTATCTGGCTTGCTGTGGCCGTTTTTATCGAATTTTTTAACCGTGCCTTGTAATTTGCCATTTTTATATAATCCTTCAGATTCCAGTACACCATCACTGTTATAATTCCTTATGTAACCTTCCCGCTGGCCTTTTCTAAAGCTTTCTACAGTTTTCACATTGCAGTTACGGTGATATGAAATTCGCCTTACCAGGGTATCGTTAACATATTCTGTTTCTTCTTTTATGCAGTTTGGCCACTGGAAAAAAAGCAGTTCCAAACCATTTTTCAGCCCATCCATATATATGGTTTCCCTTTTTAGCAGCCCGGTGGTAAAATTCTCTCTCCAAACGCCTTGTTTATTGCCGCCGGCATCTGTATAGTTAATGGTATCTTTATTTACCATTGTAAAAGTTTGCGCAATACCGGCCTTCCCGCTAAGCAGAAGCATCAAAAACACCGAAATTCGCAATAACATCTGCATATTTGCAATAATGCTTACATTTAAATTTTTGTTATGTAATTTATAACAAATTTTATGCCCACATATAACTTTCCTGTTAAAAATATATTCGGGTTATACAATTAAAGTAAAACTGTTATATTCTGATTATCATTGCGTTATGATTTTAAAGTGGTTGTGGATAAGTTTATGGCAGCCTGGCCGGTGTTGTTTTTTGCCTGCTAATATTTTTTGAATTTATCAATAAAGGCGTTAAATACAGTTTAAAAGCTTTTTTTTGCAGATTAAATCGGGCCGCTTTTGAGCAAAATGCGCACGTAAATGTTTAAGTGTAGATGTTGAAAAAAATAAAATTAACCAAGCCGGTGCGTATCGCGCTTATCAGCCTGGCGGCTTTGCTGTTAGTGGGTTTAATAGTTATAACGCTGGCAAAGGGCTGGATTGTAGATAAAGCCGTAGTAAAAATACAGCAGAAGCTAAAAAACGATTATGCGGTGAACTTAACATTCAGCAAGTATAATCTTAATGGCTTTACCGAACTGCATATGCAGGGAATAAGCTGCAAAACACAATCGGAAGATACGCTCGCTTATTTCGGCAAAGTTTCGGTGAAAATAAAGCCGCTTGCCATACTTATTGGGAAACTGAGGCTTAAAGATATTGAAGCAAGTAAAGGCCTTGTAGATTTGGGCAGAATTAAAGACCTTAAAGGTGAAGATAATACTGAGAATACAGAAACTGGCGATACCACAAAATTTGGCCGCATAAAAAAATACCTGCATTATTTTAAAGAGCTTGCTGAATTAGTACCCGATGAATTTACCGTTGATGATGTTACCGTGCGCTATGAAGATTCGCTGGATAAGATTGAAGCATTTCTGGACGCTGCCATATATGCGGATGAGGAAGTGAAAAGCGATGTAATGGTAACCATTAAAGGCGAGAAACAGCTTTGGCGCGCGGAAGGTAAATTCGATAAAAGTTCGCTGAAAACCGACCTGATGCTTAGTACAAACAGCGAGAGGTTCTATTCACTAAACTTTATAAAAAAACTGGCAAAGGCCGATATTGGTTTCCGCTCATTCAACTTTAAGCTCGATGACCTGGATGAAAGCAAGAACGAGATTCAGCTGAAAGGCAGTGTTACAGGCGCAAATGTTTTCCTGTACAACGAAAGGCTGAGTAAAGATACCGTATTTATTAAAAATGGCGCACTGAGCTTTGATGTTTCCCTTACGCCGAAGCAGATCACCTTGCGCAAGAACAGTAAAATACAGCTGAACGAGGTTGAAGGCGTATTGCAGGCGAACTATGTTTACAAATCGCCGGAAAATATTTCTTTACAGATGGAAATGCCGCGCGTTAAAGCACAGCGTGTTATAAATTCATTACCCAAAGGCACTTTTGAAAAAATGCAGGGCATGCAGATTGAAGGCGATTTATCCTACAAACTTAATTTTTACCTGGATCTTTTTAAAAAAGATACTATAAGTGTAAATTCAGATCCTGAAGGTTATAATTTAAAAATCACGAAATATGGCCAGGCCGATCTTAATAAACTGAATACATCCTTTACATATTACCCATACAACAGCAAGCGCGGAATAGTTGTAGGCCCGGAAAACCCGAATTTTACTCCGCTGAATGAAATTTCGCCTTATTTGCGCAACGCCATTTTAACCAGTGAAGATCCAAGCTTTTTCAGGCATAAAGGATTTGTGGAAGAAGCTTTCGAGCAATCGTTTTTAGAGAATCTCGAGAAAGAACGTTTCAGCCGCGGCGGAAGCACCATCAGCATGCAGCTCGTAAAAAACGTATTTCTTTCACACCAAAAAACCATTGACCGTAAGCTGGAAGAAGCGTTTATTGTCTGGCTGCTCGAAAATCTTAACATCAGCAATAAAAGCCGTATGTACGAGGTGTATATGAATATTATCGAGTGGGGGCCTAATGTGTACGGTATTGGTGAAGCATCTCGTTTTTACTTTAATAAATCGCCATCGCAATTAACGCTGAACGAGTCTGTTTACCTGGCTGTAATAATTCCAAAACCACTGGCTTTTGCTTACCGGTTCGATGACCAGGGCAACCTGAAACAGAATGTACAGCGCAAAGCTTTATTTATCGCCAATTTAATGCGGCGCCGTGGCCTGGCAGATGGAGTTGACTCAACGTATTCGCCGAATGTGAGAATTAACGGACCGGCAAAAAGCTACATAAAAATCAAGCCCGATACAACACAGATTCGCGAGCTGGACCTTGAGAATGATATGGAGTGGAGAAGCATTTTTTAGCGCCCCAAACCATTTTTTGAGCAAGGCATATATGGATGAAATTTAAATAATTAATATATTAAACCAGCATATTGTATTAATTGTAATTTTGAGCCCTATTTTTTTACGACGTGAATCATAGCACATTTTTAAACAGGTTTACACCGGCCGGCGCGTTAATTACTTTAGGTATTGTTTTCGGTGATATTGGAACATCGCCGCTTTATGTAATGAAGGCCATCATTGGCGCAACCGTAATTAACCGCGATCTTGTGCTTGGCGGCATTTCATGCGTTTTCTGGACGCTGACTTTAATGACCACGCTAAAGTATGTAATTCTTGTTTTACGTGCAGATAACAGGGGAGAAGGCGGTGTTTTATCGTTATACGCGCTTACCCGTCGCAAATCTAAATGGCTTGTAATTCCGGCAATTATCGGCGCCAGCGCTTTAATAGCAGATGGTATGATTACGCCGCCCATATCGGTAACATCTGCCGTGGAAGGTTTACGTATTATTTATCCCGATATACCTGTTGTACCCATCGTAATTGTAATTATAATCCTGCTTTTTTCCATGCAACGGCTTGGAACTAAGGTTGTTGGTAATTTCTTTGGCCCTGCAATGCTTGTCTGGTTTACTATGCTTGCAACCTTAGGTACTTACCAGATTGCTTTACATCCGGAAGTTTTAGCTGCCATATCGCCAACTTATGCTATACAATTCCTGCGTGAACCTGGTGGTTTCTGGCTGCTTGGCGCGGTGTTTTTATGTACTACCGGTGCGGAAGGACTTTATTCAGATCTTGGCCATTGCGGAAAGCAGAATATACGGGGTACATGGGTTTTTGTTAAAGCAGCGCTACTACTTAATTATTTTGGCCAGGGCGCATGGCTTATAGCTAACAACGGGCAGCTGCTCGATGGCAGAAACCCTTTCTTTTATATTATGCCTGAATGGTTCAGGCTCATAGGCGTAATAATTGCAACTGTAGCTACTGTAATTGCAAGCCAGGCATTAATTACGGGTTCCTATACTTTGATCAGCGAGGCCATGCGATTAAACGTGTGGCCGAAGGTAAAAGTTATTTACCCGACAATACAGCGCGGACAGGTTTATATACCCAGCGTAAATTATTTATTGCTTATTGGCTGCCTTGCGGTGGTGATTGGTTTCCGCGAATCGGAGCGGATGGAAGCGGCTTATGGTTTGGCAATTGCCTTAACTATGCTAATGACAACGATAATGTTTGGCAGTTACCTGCATGTAAAAAGGTTATATGCATTGCGCTGGCTGTTCCTTGCCGTTTTTGTTTTGCTCGATATTTCTTTTATTACAGCAAATGCCAAGAAATTCCTTGAGGGCGGTTTTGTGCCTATTATTATTGGCGTTGTTTTCAGCGCGCTGATGTGGATCTGGTATAAATCGCGCAAAATAAAGAACAGGTACATAGAGTTTGTAAAGCTGGATAAACATTTGCCAATGTTAAAGGAACTTAGCGAGGATACATCTATACCCAAATATGCTACCAACCTGGTTTTTCTAACCAGCGCCGATTTTCCCAATGAAATTGAGCAGAAAATAGTTTATTCCATCTTCAATAAGCAGCCTAAACGGGCCGATGTGTATTATTTTGTGCATGTTGATGTGCTTGATGACCCGCATACCATGGAATATAAAGTTGATTTCCTGGTTCCGCAAAAAGTTATAAAAATAGAGTTTAAGCTTGGTTTCAGGGTTGCGCCGCGTGTAAACCTGTTTTTCCGCAAAGTGGTTGAAGAGCTTTCGCGTAATGGAGAAGTTGATATTTACAGCCGTTACGATTCTCTAAGGAAACATAATATTGTCGGCGACTTTAAATTTGTTGTAATAGAACGTATCCTGAATTACGATTACAGTTTTTCAAGTTACGAACGTTTCCTTATGTCGGGCTACGCTATGTTAAAACAGATAAGTTTATCGGAGGAAAAAGCTTTCGGCCTGGATACCAGCTCCGTTGTTACGGAAAAAGTGCCTTTAATAACGGTTCATTCATCGAGCCCGAGTTTAAGCAGGGTTGGTAAAAGACAGTAATACTATTTGCATGAATTTTTGGCCAAAGGTATTTTTCACATGGAGCGTATATGGAACTACAGTTTTATTGCCAAAGCTGTAAGGAAAGAATAATTAAAATTCGACATTTTACCGCTATTATTCAAAATCTGGCCCTTTACATGCAAAATTCTGCTTTCAAAGCGCCAGCTTAAATCTTGTGTTATATTATAATCTAAGTTAAGGCTTGCGCCGTAAATGTTAAAATTATTCGATCTTATAGGCGGTCTGGCTATAATTACATTGTTATCGTCTTTAAAATATTCCAGCCTGCCGGCAATAGTAAATTTTTTATTTATTAAATATTGAAGCATTATTGCTGAACCTAACCAGGCATTCATTCTATGACTGGCTATTCTTTCCTGCAATCCGAAATCGAGCATTAACGTAGTTTTTAATTTTGTGCTCAGGCTGAAAACAGAATTAAAATTATTGAAAAATCTCAGTTGCCTGGTGCTGTCATTAGTTGATTCATCACCAAAAAAGGTGCTATAATTTATTAAAAAATCAATTTTCGGCTTAAACTGAATTTGTGTCCCAATAGCTTTTCCGCGGTTATTATCCTGTATATTTTGCCATCCGTTTAACAATAATACAGCAAATTGCCATTTATCCGATAAAGTATGCTCGGCTTTTAACCCGGTTTCAAAATACGGAGAATTTTCAGCAAGCAAGCTGCGGCTCAGGTTCCAGTTATCTTTAGAAATAGCGCTTTCCGCACCAATATGCGATGGCATAATGCCTGCAGTAATGGTAGTTTTTGGTGAAACTGAATAGTTAATATTCGCTTCAAAAACATGCCGGTAAAGCGCAGGTTCCGCCGCAAGATTATATTGCGCATAATTGCCGAACATAAGTCCAATATTGGCTTTTACCTTATCTTTTTTTATACTAAAGGCTGCAAGCCCCAGGTTTAAATTGAATTCGTTATTGCGCTTAAAATTATACAGGAAATATGGCCTCTCCTGCGTCCGGAGATTTCCCGGCTCAGCCTGGTAATAAACATCTGCATATAAACTGATGCTGGTTTGCAGCTCTTCAACAGAATCTGCGTCCTGTGCATACAAAGCATTACTGGCCAGTAGTGCCGCTATAAAACCCAAGGTATTTTTTAACACAAGCATATATGGATTAAATGTACCAAACCAGGTATAAGGTTTAGCACCCACATCGAAGTTAGTAAAAACATTTATTTTGCTGCTGGTTTAAACAGACTTCAGTATGTTTCTTGTTGTAAATAATTGGCAGACAAGCTTTGTTTACAGTAACCCGGACGGCAATTAATTTTAAATTTATCTGGGGCTATGCCCCAGGCTGTGTTGTTTCAAACTTTCAGATTGTAACGGCGCTTCCCTTGGTTTGTAACCCGAAATCCAGCGTTTTTATCTAAAATGGCATTGATTTATTATCTTCCAATAGGTTTAAATTTCAAATCAAAGTAAAAATAAAAGCATTTTTTATCTTTGGCTTATATGGAAATTAATTTATAATATTCAATGTCGTTTAATTAAGAAATTCTTGCTTTCAACGGATTGAAATCCGTTGCTACAATATATTATCGTTCCTACGGAACTTGGTTCGGAGCTTTTATCAAGTCCGGTAAGGACGATCAAATATTGTAGGGATGGAATTTATTCCATCCTTAACTAAGCGACATTGATATAAAATTGACAATCAAGTAATTAATTCTCAAATTCATGTTATTTAATAATGCATTTGAAAGGAGCTTCCGCTTTCAGCGTTTAATCCGGCTGTAACAGCTTGTTTTTTTAGCGGACTTGCATTCCCGGTTAACACTAAATAAAAAAGGGTTACCTCGTTTGCAGAGATAACCCTTTTTGTTTTTAATATCAGAAATTATTTTTTAGCCTTACTTATTTCAGCAACTTCTGCAGCTCTTTGGTTTTAGAGTGATTTGGGTCGAGCTCTAAAACTTTTGCCGCATAAGTTTTTGAAGCAGCGCTATCTTTCTTTGTGAAATAATGATAGCTGGCAAGGTAGTAATAAGCTTCTACGATCTCTTTTTTATACTTATTCACATTTGCTTCATTTACCTGTCTTTCGGTACTTGCTACAGCATCCTGAGAACCTTCATATAACACTTTATCAATAAATGCTTCATAATGTGGCTTCGCAAGCCCTTTATCAGATTTAGGATCTAATTGTGAATTAGCTCTGGCTCTGTATAAATAACCAACTGCATAACTTGGGAAATATTCATTTACTTTTGTGAATGAAGTATCGGCGCCAACAAAATCGCTGCCCATATACTGGTAACGGCCAAGTGCAAACCAATCCTGGTTATTCGGGTTGTCTTTTGTTTTCTTTATTTTGGTAGCTACTTCCTGCGCAGCTTCCTTATATTTTTTCTGAGCCGCATAAACATCTGCAATTACATCGTATAATTCGGTGGCCGTTGTATCCTGCTCAATACCTTTACGAAGGTTTGTAACTGCAAGTTCTTCTTTACCCGTTTTGCTTAACAGGCGGCCATAATATTCGTAGTCCTTGCCAATTATTTTATCCTGTTTCGGCTGCATTATCTCAAAATATTTTTCAATGGTTTTAACGCCTTCCTCGTATTTGCCGGTTTCATACTGCGCATATCCCAGCAAACGAAGCAGCAAAGGGTTTTCAGCAGCATATGGCTTTGCTGTTTCCAGCTCAGTAATAGCTTCAGGGTACATTTTATTTACAAAAAGGAAAGATGCGTACCTGATGCGTTCCGGAATGCTGCGGCCAACCATATCAAGATATTTTTTGTAGTTCTCCAGTGCCAGGGCCGATTTTCCGGTTTGATAATATAATTCGCCGAAGCCTTTATAAACCGGGGCATAATTGGGATCGATAGCAACTACCGTGTTGAAATAGTTTTCTGCTTCTTTAAATGATCTGAGCTTTGAATATAATTCGCCTACACGCAATGGTGCAAGGGCAAATTTCGGATCTTTAGCGGCAGCAGCTTTATATTCGGCCACACCTTTGCTGCCATCACCCTGTAAACGCCACGCATCACCGGCTGTAACTGCGTAGTACAGGTTCTTTTTGTCCATATCCTTTGCTTTGTTAGCCATTTCAATGGCAAAATCGGCACCAATGGCGCTTTGCACATCTACATATGCATCAGCAATCTGGTTCATTATATAGGCATTCTTATTCTTACTCAGTTCGAGTGCTTTATTGAATTGCGCCCTTGCCTCGTTATTTTGCTTTTTTGATAGCAAATAGCGGCCCTGCCCAACATAGCTCAGCGGCTCATTGGCGTTTGCCTGCATTGCTTTATCGAAGAAATATTTCGCCGAATCGTCAATTTCATTATAAAGATAAATTGTTCCCAGGTGGTAATATGCCGTGGCGTTCGCAGGCTCTTTCTGTATAACAGCCTGAAGCATGTTTGTTGCCAGCGTAAACTGGTTCTTTTCAATTGCTTTTGTAGCATCCTGGATAGATTGCGCACCGGCATTCAGCGTAAAAGCTGAAAATGCACAAGCGGCCAACACTTTTCTGAAACTCATTCTGTATAGTATAGTTTTAAATTGCATTTTCATGGATTTTATAGTTTTTTCTTAACATTTACAAGCCTTACCGGCAAGGTTGCAGGCAGTAAACCTGTTAGCCGTACAACCATTTGCCCTTTATTACCTGCAACGAAAGATACAAAACCTGTGCCTAAACCGGTTCTTGCCTCCCGGCTGAGTATATATACCTCGCGCACAAGCGGATAATAACGCTGCGCAATATAACCCTGGTATGGCTGGTAGAAAGGCTGATCGGCATCTGTAGCGCTATCGGGCGGGGACAATGCCAGCACTTTTACTTTATTGAGGAAATTTATAGTGGCTGAATCCTTGCGGTCGCTTATCCAGCTTACACCAATAATGCCCAATGCGCTTTTATTGGCTTCGACATAGTTTATTACTTCAGGATTATTTTTAACGGCGAAAAAGCTTGCCGGCAGTTCGCCCTGCATATTGAAACGCTTAGTCATGTAATTTAGCGTGCTCGATGCGCTATGGTCGAAAACAACCTGTATCTTTTCTTTTGAGAAAGATGGGTGAACCTGGTTCCAGGTGGTTATTTTACCATTCATTATATCGCCCAGCTGCTCCAGCGTAAGCGTGGAATCGGCATTGCTGTTGTTCACGATCATGGCAATGGCATCGTAAGCGATTTTAGTTGCCCTTACCGGAGTTTTTCGCTTTTTAAAGTATTCTTTTTCCTGCTCATTCAGCTCCCGTGAACATACTACCACCTTTACGCTATCGTTCAAAAAGAGCTTAAGGGCTTCATCCTCCGGCAGGTACAAAGGTGTTATATTTGCCTTTTTATACAGGCCATGAAAAGCTTCGATCTCCAGGTCAAAAAGCGGTTTTACGGTTTCATCGATAGAAACTGAAATCTGGCCGGAAGTCGGTGTATCCAGCTTCTTACCGTTTTTACCTGTATCGTTACAGGAAGCCAGCAACAGCGCGCCGCATATAAGCAGGTTGCCAAAAATACTTTTATTCATCTTCATGTAATTTTTCTTGTTGTTTTTTCAGCCAGCGGTTACGTTGCCTCAGCATATACAGGCGGAAAATGCCATATAAAAGCAATACAACGCCAAGCGTGGTTTGTACAGTTGGTGAATAGGCATCCAGCACGCCGGGCTTTATAAGCAAATAAAGCCCGATGCCCAGATATATAATTACAGCCAGGTATCCTAAAATCTGCAAAGGAGCCGATGGCTTAAATGGCTTTCTTTCTATGGTCATCTACAATTTATTTAGCGCAAAAATAGGCACTTAATTTTGTAAAAGCATCTTTACGCGCAATACACATTTTACCGGCACCGCTTTTCCGTTCTGCAAGCCTGGCGACCAGTCGGGCATATTTTTAATTACCCGGAGCGCTTCCTGGTCGCAGCCGCCGCCAATACCGCGCATTATTTCTGCGTTTACAATTTTACCGTGCTCATTAATTTTTACCATGAACTGGTTTAAACAAATAAAAACAACAAGAGCGCTGCAAAATTTGTAAAATG